>JAFGHD010000134.1 GCA_016939365.1 Bacteroidales bacterium
CGATGGAGTGGAGGTGGAAAGAAAATATTTTGCCATCGCGGTGCATTACAGGAACGCGCCTCCCAAAACCCTGAACCGCATCAGGGAAGAGGCGGATCACCTCATTGCCGGCAACAGTGATTTTAAAAAAGGCAGGGGAAAGAAGATCCTTGAGATCAAACCATCCCTGGAATGGCACAAGGGAAAAGCCGTTGAATGGATCATGGATAAACTTGATCTTTCAGATCCGGAGCGTCATATCCCGGTATATATCGGGGACGATGTGACCGATGAGGATGCATTCCGGACCCTGTCGGACCATGGGATCGGGATCCTTGTGGGCACGCACAGCGTACCTTCCGCGGCACACTACCAGCTTAGGGATGTGGACCAGGTCAATAAATTCCTGCACTACATGGTTCACTCTGCCTGATCCCCGGATAGTAATCCGGCAGGTTCATGTTCTTCCCGTGCCCTCTCAATCTCAATCTCTTCCACCTGATCCGCCCTGATGAAATGACGGCTCACGGCATGCTGCGCAGCTTCCGTAGTGGTCTGCACCAGGATCATTTCGATACCCAGTTCCCCGGCTTCGGATATGTATCTTTCAAGTTTCCTGTCCTTCCTGTTACCGATGCGGCGGATATAGATCGCTTTCACCCTGGAAGGAAACATCTCTGCAATTTTCAGGTAAATCTCCGGATCTTTCTGACCGCTGTCCCCGATCAGGATAAACTCCTGGTCATAATAGAGTTCAAACAGGTCCCTGATCTGGATAAACTTGTGCTGGTGCTGCCTGCCCGATCGAAATAACCTGAATATCTTAAGTTTTGCATCGCTCAACAACAGGGTACCCCGCGGGATCCCCTTGAATTCCATGAAATCCACAAGCAGGTCATACAGGTTCCATTCGCTGCTGGATACATAAAAGATCGACCGTTTCCCGTTCTTTCCCCCCTCGTGAAGGGCCCTGTAGAATGCAGCCACTCCTTCGAAAGGAGACCGGGTAAGGGCGTTCTTGAACAACATCAGCCTCAATTTCTTCAAAACCCTGGTGGAATGGGAGATCAGGATGGTGTCATCGATGTCCGAAACGACCATATAATCACAATCAGGACTGGCGATCTGCACTTTACTCTCTGCCACCACCGGCTCCTGGTCTTCCTTCAATCCATCCAGCAGGGTGTACCTGACGGGTTTCCAGCTACCATCCGGGGATACCGGGGCGCCGGCCGGAAGAACGGTATGGAACAAGCCCATATCATTCGTACGCACGGTTTCTTCATGGCCCATGTAATCGATTTTTACACGCACTCCGGAAATCTCGTCACCTGCATACCTTTTTACCATGGTGAGGATATTTTTCCACAGTTTCTGTCCCTTCTCAGGTTCTGCCAGGCCTTTGTCCTCGATCACTGCCCCGGTGATCAGGATCTTTTCATTGTTGCCGTAAGCGGTGTAGGGAACAATGATCGGGACCCCCAGCCAGCCCAGTTTCCTTTTCAGGGCAACTCTGAGGGCTTTGATTGGATTCCGGGCTTTTCTGAAAATAAACCGCATGAGAATGTTACTTTTGTTTTCATGTCCAAATTACAGACCAATTCCAGATTGACCATCGAACCGCTGCAGAATTTTCACTGAATGGAAAAAATACTCTATTTTTTGAATCCCGAAGCAGGTTCCGGGATCCCGGAAGACCTGGAAACTGGGATCAGGGAACAATCAGAAGGTGAAGGTCACACCTGCAAAATCCATCAGCTTACAGGCAAAATCGATCCCGCCCAGATTGAACAGCTGCTCGATGATTACGCTCCCTCCATCACGGTGGCAGCGGGCGGGGACGGCACCATCAACCTGGTCGCAGGTGCCATCATGGGCAGGGAAACCAGACTGGGGATCATTCCCCTGGGATCAGCCAACGGACTTGCCTATCAATTGAACATTCCCGATGATCCCATGGAAGCACTGCAGCTTATTCTATCCGGGAAAAGCAGAAAAGTTGATATGCTTATGGTCAACGGGAAGCACCCCTGCCTGCATATGTGTGACCTGGGGATGAACGCCAGGGTGATCAGGCGATACGATAAAGAAAATGTCAGGGGATTTTACGGGTATGCAAAGCAATACTTCCGCGAGTTCGGCATGCGATGGAAATTCAGTTACAGCATCCGGACGGATGAGAAGACCATTTCCTCTAAAGCCGTGATGATCGTACTGGCCAATGGATCCTACTACGGGACCGGGGCCAGTATCTCACCCGAAGGAAGTCCAAATGATGGTTGGTTTGAAGTGGTGGCCATACATGCTTATCCCTTCTGGTTCCTCTTTTACATGCTCCTATCGGTGTTCTTCAGAAAGATCGGTAAACGGAGTTTCAGCAGGATCATCAGGTGCAGGGAAGCACGGATCACGGTCATCCCATCTCAGGAGATGCAGGTGGATGGTGAACCCATGGGATCCCAGGATACGATATCGGCCAGGATCATCCCGGGTAGTATTCACATCATTTCAGGCTCACGGGAAAATCCCAGTCTCCTCCCCGGCTAGAGCTCCCGGATATCGATGTAGGATCCGCTCTCCTGCTCCAGTACATATCCCATGGCCTCGATCAGTTGAACTGCCGCTTCCCGCGGATCCTTCATCCGCCGGTTCCTCTTCATCTCCTTGAGTCTTGAAACGACCTGAAAACGTCCATTATCCGGGAGGGTGAAAATATAATCCTGCATCCCGGTGTCCACCACACCCGGAGCGATGGCCGAAAAATGTGTATCCGGTATCTCCCTGGAGTACAGCATGATTAACATATTCAATGCTGCTTTGGAGATAGCATATACATTCCAGCCCCGGGAACCGCTGCGCGATGCTCCTGAGGATATGGCCACTACCTGGCGAATTTCCGGAACCAACCTGAAAAGGGCATCCAGCAATACCTTGTTGACCCACACATTCACATCCATCACACGGTGGATCGCTTCCAGGGAAGTGTCCCTGATGTCATTGATATCAGTCAACATACCTGCATTCAGAATGACTTTGTCCAGTACAGCTTCGCCTTCCAGCAACCGGGTCAGCTTATCCTCCAGCATGGTGTGGTCGGAAAGATCGTGTGACAAATGAATATAATCTGCGTATTTCCTGAGATTTTTATTGAATCTCCGGCTGATCCCGTAAACCCTTGCGCCTTTTTCCAGGTATTCCCTGGCCACAGCATTACCGATACCTGAATTTGTCCCTGTGATCAGAATGTTCATTTTTTTAACCCTTAAAGGTGATACAATTGATCCATGTTCCATGGTGTGACCTGTAGATGGATACCGGGAAAACCATGCCATGCTTCCTGTAAAACCCATCATTCGATCAAATTGATCTACTCTCCTTCAGAACAGTGCTCTGAGCAGCCCCACTACTTACGCTCAGGAAGAAAGGTCTCCACCATATGTGTTGATTCTTTGCTACACCCTGCCCCTCTTTTCCACATTCCACCGGACCGTGGTGATTGTCCCGCTTCACAAAAAAGTAATTACATCAAATTCATTATCAAGATTTTATTTCCATGAAACCCGGTTCGTTATGATCCATTCCATCCTCTGGTATCGAAATTGAGCCCTTTCCGAAGGAAGATTGTGTAAATTATATATGAACCGTATCTGACACGGGTGAGGTTTGGAAAGATGTGAGGCAGTGGTTCATAGAAAGAGCCAAAAGTGTCAGGTCCGTTTTCCAGACAACATAATCAAAAGATATACTCTCGATATGGCACGAAAAACCAATATGTCAAGCGTGCTCAGAAGGCTTGGTGAACAGGCGGTTGTATTAATAGATGTACTGGATCCGGAGTCCTACGGGAAAGTCCACCTGAAGGGTGCCATCAACATCCCTATGGAAAAGCTCGAGGATGAGGTAAGGGACAGGGTTAATCCCGATACACCCGTCATTACCTATGGAATTGATTACGAATGCCCGATCAGCAAAATGGCTGCGGAAAAGCTTGAAGAGCTTGGTTACCGGGATGTTTCCTACTACGCCGGGGGAAAGAAAGAGTGGCTGGAGGCCCAGATGCCTGTGGATAAGCAGGATTAATATCTGAACAGTGCCTGGATCTCGGTGTCCTTCAGTGGCATTTCATCCGCCTCAGCCAGGAATACCTGTCCCCCGTTCCGAATTGTACTGACGGCCGCCAGGTTATACAGGGAAGCCCGGTATGACCGGTGGTCTGCATCGGTTTCCGGAATCACTGACCTTCTGGTCCCGTCATATACTCCGAAGCGGTCTTTCCCATCCTGAATAAAAAGTGTATCCACCCTGCCTTCAACCGATGCTGGTACAATATTTCCAATCTCCCCTGTCGTCCTGCCGCCCGCAGAGAGGTCCTGTATTTGTTTCTTCTTTGATTCCCTTTCATTACGGAAATGATCTTCCACCATCAACCAGGCTTCTTCATGGAGCAACAGTGGATCCGTATTGTCCGGATTACCACCGATATGCTTTTCAAACAGATACTGATAACCGGTAATCTCCCTGTAAAGGGGATGGTGATGATCCACACAGGCAAGCAGCAGGGGCACATCCTCGTTGTGGAGAAGTTTCATCAAACCATCATCCACGGCCCTGAAGAACTTTTCCGTTTCCATCTTTTTATCATCTTTACCCGCTCCCTGTCCGTGAAACATGGCTCCTGCCCCGCCTCCCTGTCCGCTTCTGTGCTGCAGGGATTTGTCCTTGTAATCAGTTCCGACCACATCTTCCAGATTTTCCGGGGTCAGGTCCTCGATGAAGACCTCTGTGATCGAATGGCTAGAGCACTCGAACAGCTCTACCTTTGACAGGCTCAATACCAACAGGTAAAACCTGCCGTCATCGTTGAAAAACGGGATGAGTGGGAGCAGGTAAAAATGATCTGCCACGACGGTACGCGATTCGAAATGAAGCGGGAGGGTGTAGAACTGCATTTCGGATCCCTGCAGGAACAGGGCCAGCCCGTCTGACTGGTTCCTCCAGAAATGGACATCCTCGAGCAATTCTTTCGGCCCGGTGAGGATCTCTTTGATTTCGTTTTCGTTCAATCCTTTCTCTTCGAGCGCTGACCGCAGATCCTTCAGGTGGTTCTTCAGCCTCAGCTGGCCATGCTTTTGATCCACCTGTTTGCCCGCACGTTCCGTGGGTAAATAGATGGAAATACAGTGCGTATCATGCACGCTGGCCAGCTGCCTGAATGTTTTCAGGGATATCAAATTGTTCCTTTCCTTCTGCTCCATCTCATGATTGATTCAATATTTTCCGGTAATAATCATAAAGTACCTTCTCATAATCCATATCAATGGGATGAGAGGGATCATATTCCGGAGCATTCTTGATTTGCTCCGATGTCAGGTTGACAGACACCTCCCTGTTCGTGTAGCTGATCTGATCCAGCCAGTCGATGGACAGGATCACCACCTTGCTCCAGGGGCGCCAGTTACTCGTATCGATGATCAGATATACAATCTGCCAGTCCTCGTCTTCTGCGATGATATCGTCCACATGACCCAGCTTTCCGTCCGTGGCATGGATATGATATCCTTTCACCTCTGCAAAACTCCGCAGGCTGGTTTCAATATCTTCCTCATCCACAACCTTTGAAGGAGAATGAAGAGGCCGCGGGGGATAATAGGGTGTGGTACCAACAGGGGGTGCATAGAGGGTTGGCCAGTAATAATCGATCTCGTAATGTTTACTCAGTTCCTTTTCGTATTCCCTTGACACCGGTGCATGTTCATCCAGGTCAGGACACGATTCCACGTCCTTCTGATTGAGATTCACCGGGAAATGCTTCCTGCTCCAGTCGGGCTCCTTCAAAAAAGTTTTGGGAATAAGGATCCTTTTGTCCGTGAACAGGTTCCCGAAACCAACCTCCAGGTAACGGATGATCCAGCTATCTTCATCAAAAAGAAAATCCTTTACCTTTCCTTCCGGGCCATCCAGCATCTCCACCGAGTAACCGGTGATATTTTTCAGACTTCGTTTCATGATTTTATGGTTTTTAATTATGACTGGTGTTTTTTGATCGGTTGAAAGTTACATGGTTTACGCTCCTTTCCTGTTGAAAAATACATGCCAAAACCGGGCAGTCCTGCGGGATGTCAATTATACCGGACTCATTATATGATATTTATGACAACATATGACTCGGCAATTTCTTTGATAGCTCCACTCCGGGCCCGTTGTTGTGGAATGATTTCCTCAGAATGAGGGATATTTCCTCAGATTACCACATCCTGTGATCCTGCAAGGGTCAATGATCATGAACCTGTTATGATTTTGGCACAGGTTTTTCGATTGATTCTCCACGCACCAGAGCTGCGGGAAACCGGACCTGCGAGCTCGGCAGCCAATGCGCTAGCGCAATTCAAACGGGTACATATATACTCAATACAGAAGAAGAAAATTTCGTATGATGAAACTTCAGAAGCCCGCTCATTCACATTCTGTGGAAGAAATCTATGAATCCATGCAAACTTCAGACGAAGGACTGGGCAGCGAAGAAATAGAGCACCGCAGGCAGGAGTACGGAAGAAACAAGCTGAAGGAGGAGGGAAAAAAGAGCCTCTTTTCCATTTTCATCTCCCAGGTGAACAATCCCGTGATCTACCTGCTTCTGGCCGCAATGACCGTTTCATTTATTTTCGGTGATATTCCCGAGGCCATCGCCATTATCATTGTGATCATTCTCAACACCGTAATCGGCTTCTGGATGGAATACAGGGCACAGGCATCCCTGGATGCCCTGAAAAAGTTGGATCCCCTGACCAGCCGTGTCATCCGGGAAGGTAAAGACCAGGAGATCCAGGCGGAAGAACTGGTTCCCGGTGACCTCATACAACTGGAGGCAGGCGACATAGTGCCTGCGGATGCCCGGATCGTATCTGCCTCCGAACTATCGGTGGATGAATCCCCGCTCACGGGGGAATCCCTGCCGGTGGACAAGCAGACTGATCCTGTCGATGAGTCTGTCCAGGTGGCAGACCGCACCAGCATGCTTTTCAAAGGGACGGCGCTCTCTACCGGAAAAGCACGGGCCGTGGTGACCGACACCGGCATGGAAACTGAAATCGGGAACATCTCCAGGATGGTGGGAGAGGCAGGTGAAGACGAGATTCCCCTGAACCGCAAGCTGGGGAAGCTTT
Organism: Bacteroidales bacterium; assembly: GCA_016939365.1. GTDB lineage: Bacteria > Bacteroidota > Bacteroidia > Bacteroidales > JAFGHD01 > JAFGHD01. The sequence continues at coordinate 7,143 of JAFGHD010000134.1, forward strand.
CCAGGAGACTCATCTGGATCATTGGCGGACTGGCGGTGGCTTTCTTAATCTTCGGGTGGATCACGGGAAAAGAGATCTACCTGCTTCTGCAGACGGCCATTGCATGGACGGTGGCTGCCATCCCGGAGGGACTACCCATTGTGGCCACCATTTCGCTGGCCAGGGGAATGCTGCAGCTGGCCGAAAAAAATGTGCTTGTCAGGAACCTTTCTTCGGTAGAGACCCTGGGGGAGACCACCATGATCCTGACCGACAAGACCGGTACCATTACAAAGAATGAGCTGACCCTGGATGAACTTGAACTGGCAAGCGGCAAAACGCAGGAGGACACAGCGGACGATGGCTACCGCCATTTCTACAGGATTGCCGTATTGTGCAACGACGCCGGCAGAGATAACGGGGGATTCCGCGGAGACCCGCTGGATGCGGCGCTGCTGACCTATGGCCACGAACAGGATCAAACCAGGTTCGGGGAGCTAAGGAACCTGGAACGGATCAACGAGGATCCTTTTGATTCCGGTTCCATGATGATGGGCACCATCCATGGCCTGGAGGAATCCTGCTATATCTCGGTCAAGGGAGCCACCAAGGCCATTCTGAACATATGTACCCATTATTTTGACGGGGATGCGAAGAAAAAGCTGGATGATGATTTCAGGGAAAAGTGGATCCGGA
>JAFGHD010000135.1 GCA_016939365.1 Bacteroidales bacterium
GGATGAGTTCGTGACCCCCAACGGCCGCCTGGTCTCTCACACCCAGACCGCCTATACCCTGGCGCTTGCCTTTGATTTGCTGGACGAGCGGACCGAACAGCTGGCTGCCCGTCATCTCGGCAACAATGTACAACAGTTCGGGCACATCACAACGGGTTTCCTGGGCACTCCATTGATCTCACTGACACTTACCGGATATGGTATGAACGAGCTGGCCTATCTGCTGCTGAACAGGAAGGAGTACCCGTCGTGGCTCTACCCGGTCACCATGGGGGCCACCACCATCTGGGAGCGGTGGGACGGCCAGAAACCCGATTCCACCTTCCAGGACCCGGGCATGAACTCATTCAACCATTATGCCTACGGGGCCATCGGGAACTGGCTCTACCAGGTGGTGGCCGGGATCGGCATTGATCCGGACCAGCCCGGTTACAAACATGTGATCATCCATCCCAGGCCGGGAGGAGGGCTCACATGGGCGAAAGCCAGTCATGAAAGCATGTACGGTACCATTTCATCCGGATGGAAAAAGGACGGGGACCAGCTCACCATGGAAGCGGAGATCCCGGCCAATACCACGGCCTCCCTGCACATCACGGGACAACCGGAGCAGATCTTTATCAATGGCACCGGCCTGATCCAATCCGGTCTCAGCTACCGGACGACGGAAGAAGGGGTGGTGGCGGAAACCGGCTCCGGCCGTTATAAAATCACCACCACCCTGAAGGAACCGCGCGAATAGAGCAGAAGGAATCTGAAGCCAGATTCTCCAGGTGTCCGGACAACTGGCATATCAACGACCTGGCTGAATTCAGAGGGGTCTGGCTGCACAGGCCTGGCCGGGCAAAAAAAATAACATACCTATTTAATAAAATACCGGACCTGGGTACACCTGAATATGAATATGTTTGTCACGAAAACTATTCATTAAATCTAACTTAAAATCACGACTATGAAAAGAATTGCTACGCTTTTAATCCTGTTATTGCCTGCTGCCGGACTGCTCGGACAATCCATGGCAGGAATATCCTGGGTAGCGTGGGAAAACGAGCCGGATTATGAAGGAGTGACCGGGTACGCTGAAAATCCGTATGACAATCCTGTTGTCATCGTTCCGCAGGCACCCGCAGGAATCTCGCCGAGTCTGATCGTTGACGCCACCACCTTTGATCTTGCATGGAGCCTTCTGGGCGATTCCATGGCAGTAGCCAACCTGACCTCCAACGGGGTTGCAGGTGACCTGTTCGACCTGGGAGAGGCCAATCCCACTTTCGGGGCGGCATGGAAGGCGGTGCACGATGGGGCCAATCTCTACGTGATGCTCAAGTACTGGGATTTGAACGGCCAGGCGGATGCCGGTTCCCGTACCTTTGAGATCATGGCGCAGCCGACCTCTCCGGTCAGGCATGAGCCCACATTCCTGGCTGCTGCCGACAGCGCTGCGGAGCTGAAAACAACCTATGAGAACATGGCATACGCGCGTTTTACGGAACTTGGGGGAGGAAAAGCCATGTTCGCAGATGGTTCCGTGACCCAGTACCAGGCTTCCACCGGTCTGGGCAAGGAAAAACTGGCCTGGAAAACCTATACCACAGGGAAGTGGGGTGAGAATAACAACGGGCTTCTGGCCCTGGCCTCAGCCACGCATTTCTGGAATGTGGACGGAAACGGAACCATCAGGGCCATCATGGTGATGACATTTGACGGCGCACTGGCCTACCCGGCCGATCCGGCCGATCTGGACGGGGACTACATTCCTGTTGAGGTCGGTGATACCATCGCCTTTGATGTGAAGTCCAATTCGACCGTCGGAGGAACCGAGAACGACAACAAGGTCGAATATTTCTGGTCGGCTGACAAGAACAACGGGTACGCTTCCAATTATTACAGCGGGCACCTGGTATTGGCAGCACCTCCTGTTGAACCCGGAGAGCAGGCATTTGCAGGCATTTCCTGGGTCGCATGGGAGAATGAACCCGATTATGAGGGTGTGACCGGGTATGCGGACAATCCCTACGACAATCCCCAGGTGTCAGTCAAGCAGGCACCAGATGGATGGAGCTACGATCAGCTCACAGATGCGGAGACCTTTGACCAGACCTGGGAAATCCTCGGCGATTCGATGGCCGTGGCCCACCTGACCTCCAACGGCGTTGCCGGCGATTTGTTCGACCTGGGAGAGGCCGATCCCACATTCGGCGCGGCATGGAAAGCGGTGCACGATGGCGCCAACCTTTACGTGATGCTCAAATACTGGGACGTGAACGGCCAGGCGGATGCCGGCTCCCGTACCTTTGAGATCATGGCGCAGCCCACGTCCCCGGTCAGGCATGAGATGACCTTCGAGGCGGCATCAGACAGTGCTGCGGAATTGCAGCTGATCTATCAGAATATGGCCTATGCACGTTATACGGAGCTGGGGGGAGGAAAAGCCATGTTCGCGGATGGTTCCGTGACCCAGTACCAGGCTTCCACCGGTCTGGGCAAGGAAAAACTGGCCTGGAAAACCTATACAACAGGCAAGTGGGGTGAGAATAACAACGGACTGCTGGCCCTGGCTTCAGCCACACATTTCTGGAATGTGGACGATGCCGGGACGATCCGGGCCGTCATGGTGATGTCCTTCGACGGGGCACTGGCTTACCCGGAAGATCCTGCTGACCTGGAGGGCACCTATGTTCCCATTCAGATCGGTGAGACAATGGCATTTGATGTGAAATCCAATTCGACTGTCGGAGGGACTGAAGACGACAACAAGGTTGAATACTTCTGGTCGTCCGACAAGAACAATGGCTATGCCTCCAACTTCTACAGCGGTCACCTGACCCTTTCTGATGAAGTGATTCAGGTCGTCGGAGTTGAAGAGCGCACCCTCAACAGCATCAAAGTCTTTATGTACAATGACTTCCTTAATATCAGGGGGGTCGAGGTCACCGATGTTAAAATCTACAGCATCACGGGCGCACTCGTAAAATCCGTCCGGAATGTAAACCGCCAGGTGGATATGAGCGAGGTATCCGATGGCGTGTACATTGTGAAGCTTGAAGGTGTTCCTTCAGGATTCAAGGTAATCAAGTAGTTTTATCCTCTCACGCATTCAGAAAAAGGGATACCTGGTGTGTCCCTTTTTTTGAATGATCCAAATGTTCCGGATATAAGGATACTTATCCAAAAAACAAAATCATATGAAAAATCCAAAAAGAAAACCGGCATGGTTCCCGTTCTTCACCGCAGGTCTGTTATTCTTGACCATGCAGGGATTGCTGGCCCAGCAGCCTGTCACGGGTTCGGTTACCGATGCGGCAACCGGAGAAGGGATTCCGGGTGTGAACGTCGTCGCAAAGGGCACGACCTCCGGAACCATTACCGACCTGGAAGGGAACTATCAACTGACGGTCAGTGACCCGGAAACCGTGCTCGTTTTTTCATACGTGGGATTCCATCCACAGGAAATCCCCGTGGGAAGCCAGACGCGCATTGACGTGATCCTGGAAGAAGATGTGCTGGCCCTGGAAGAGGTGGTGGTCATCGGCTATGGGACGGTAAAAAAAGAGGACCTGACAGGTTCGGTGGCCGTGGTCACAGCCGAAGAGCTCGCCAAAACACCTTCCGCAAATCTGAGCCGTGCGCTGCAGGGTCGCGCATCGGGGGTGATGGTCACCCAGAGCGGAAGCCCCGGTGCAGGGGTTACCATCCGCGTAAGGGGTATCGGCTCCATCAACCAGTCCCCCGATCCGCTCTACGTGGTTGACGGCGTGGTGGGGGCCGGCATCAACGATATCAACCCGAACGACATTGAATCCTTCCAGGTGCTGAAAGACGCTTCTGCGGCGGCCATTTACGGGGCCGACGGTGCCAACGGCGTGGTCATTGTCACCACCAAGCGAGGAAAAGAAGGAAAACCGAGGGTCAATTTCTCCACCTACGGAAGCATGAATCTCGCACCTGAATTGTTCGAACTGATGAATGCGGATCAGTATGTGGATTTCTACAACGAGATTTATGATGACAACGGTATTGAACCGCCTGTTGCCTACACCGATGAATTTCGCCAGTACTATTATGGCGAAGGTTGGGAAGAGGGAACCGACTGGCAGCAGGAGATGCTCCAGAGGGCTCAGACCCAGAGTTACTACCTGAGCGTGTCCGGTGGCGGCGAAGCGAGCAATTACTCTGTCTCCGCCAACATCCTGGATGAGGAAGGGATCCTCCGCAGCACAGCTGCAACCAGGTACAATTTAAGGGCAAATTCCGATTTCAGGATCGGAAAGTACATCAAGGTGGGAGAAACCTTTTCATTATCACGGAATATCGTTTATTCAGCCGGTTCCTGGCAGGGAGGGGCATGGTCCTCACCCCTGATCGCTTCCCCGCTGATGAAGGTATTCAATGAAAACAACAAGGGGGGGTATGACGGCCCGCAGGAAGCTGTGAACTATCCCGCCGGCGAATCCACCTATTTTAACAATACCGGAGGAAACGACAAGCCGAATCCCAGGGTGGCCGCAGACCTGGACGATCTCAGGACCAATTACAACTCGTTCCTGGGAAGCGCTTACCTGGAGATCAAGCCCTTTGACTGGATCGCTTATAAGATCACCCCTTCGGTGATCGGGAACTTCAACCATACCAGGAACTGGGCACCCTCCTTCGAATCGGGGGTGAGGGACAGGCAGCTGGCCACGCTGGATGAGAACTTTTCTGAAAGCATGAACCTGTCCCTGGAAAACCAGCTGACATTTTCCAAAGCATTCGGGAACCACCGGTTTACGCTGACCGGTGTGCATCATGTCAGGAGGCTGGATATTTACAGTTCCAATGTGCGTGCCCAGAATTTCGCGTACGAGAACCTGAATGTCCTGCACATGGCCACCGATGCCCCGGTTGTCACGGGATATATTACCCCGGTGCGCTGGGAGTCCCTGCTGGGAAGGATCATCTATGATTACAGCGGGAAATACCTGCTGACCGCCAGCGTGCGACGGGACGGGAATTCCCGTTTCGGACCGGGTAACCGGTATGGATTGTTTCCTTCAGCCTCGGCAGCCTGGAAGCTGAATGAAGACCTGCTGCCCGATGTGGAAGCCATCGACATGCTGAAACTGAGGGTGGGTTACGGGAAGACCGGAAATTCAGACATCGGGAATTTCGCCTACGAGTCTTTACTCAGCAAGTTCACCGATTTCTCGCCTGTGCTTGGTGTATCCCAGAGCGTTCAGCCTGCATTGAACGTCCTGTACGGCTTTGGTAACGAACTGATCCGTTGGGAATCCTCCGCCATGACCAACGTAGGTATGGATGTGAGCCTTTTCCGAAACCGCCTGTCGGCCACGGCCGAATACTACATCAAGAATACCGATAACCTGATCGTGGACAGGTCCGTTTCCATGATATTTGCACGTTTGGGACAACCCAAGGTCAACCTGGGTAATATCCAGAAC
>JAFGHD010000136.1 GCA_016939365.1 Bacteroidales bacterium
CAGCGACCAGTTGGCCGGGTTGAACCAGTCGGTGGAGACCACGCCGATCCACTGGTTGGGTGCGTTGGGCGTGAGGTTGATGGTGTAATCCTCTACCTCGCCGTAGGTAGTGGCTCCGCAGGGATCCAATGTGCCGGTATACGTGATGCGGATACGTACTGTAACAGTACCCGTGGTGGCGCTGGAGGGCGGATCAATGGTGGCCGTGTAGGGCCCCACACCCGGTGTGCCGGTGACGGTGATCTGTTCATTGGCATCATAGAAATCATCATCCCGGTTCCAGTCGACCCAGACGCCGCACTGGTCGGAGGGATAGCTCGTAACTCCGTTGGTGACCGTCAGGGCCAGTGTGCCGTTCAGGGGCAGGTCGGTCGAGAGGGCTGTGTAATTCGCATACCCTGAGCAGGCCGTGGAGTTGTTGATCGTGCCCATGTGCACGTTGGAGATGTATTCGTCGCATCCACCGCTGGCGGCACAGTAAGGACTGAACTCAAAGGTGGCGATACGGGTGCGGCGGCTGTTACTGCTGCCGACATACTGGTTGGTGTACCAGAAAGTCCTGTCGTTCGACGGGTCCACTGCAATCATGGAGTAGTCGCCCCAACGGTTGTAACCGGTCTGGGAATTGGTGCCGGTGTATATGGTCTCTTCTGCTATATCCATGGTATTATTGGCAGCGGCATAGGCGGTGGCTGACTGTCCGCAATAGCGGATACCCGGATAAACCGAAGAGCTGGATATGGAATATCCCAGTCCGATCTGGTTCTCACCATTGAGTGCGATGGAGGCCATCCACCGGCTGTGGCCGTCGGGGGCATAGGTGCCCGTTTGCCGCAGGGTCCAGTTGCCTGTCGTCCTTCGCAGTTCGTACCATCTGATGCCTGCATGATCCGTATTGTCGACATCTACTGTATGACAGCAAACGACGGTCTGGTAGGTGCCGAAGTTCCGGTATTGGGGGCGTTGCATCAGTACCTGGGGAACGGCATCCAGTTCCTGGGATGTTCCCGGTTGGGCAATATTGTCCCACGTTATGCCAAAGTTGCTGTTAAAGGCAGCAACGTTGATCTGTTGCGTACGGTTGAAAGTTGAGCTACCCGGGGAGGACCAGTTCACTGCCAGCTGGTAGATCCATATCTGGTCGCTGCCGCCCCAGGCATCGTCGTTGATCGTGATGAAATAGCCGGGCGTTCCGGTGGGTGCCAGGGTTCCGTCATTGTCCATCGGAGGGACGCAGTGGAATCCGCTGGCAGGGCGCCAGGGATTGTCGAAGGCAACCATCTGTGCCGTACCCCCCGTCAGCATCTGGGATCTCTGGAACACATAAATGTCATTGCCCCCTCCCGTATTGGTACCCATATAATACCCATCCCGCCAGACCCCGAATTTCATATAGTCGGGTACATCGGCCACATCAAATGAATACTGATGCCAGCTTCCTGTGGGATCGCTGGTCTGTGAAATGGCGATCAGCATCCGGTCATTGGTGTTGCAGAGTGAAAATTCACCGATCAGCCACCGCTGGGCGTTTTCATCCCAGAGCACGATCGGATCGCCGTCGTTGCAGTTTGATCCCGGAACGCTCCCAAACAGGGTGTTAAGTGCCGTCGGACCGGCCAGGAGCGTACCCGATTTATTGTATATGGAATATACCATATTGATCGTCTGGATGTAATGGTTAGGACTCACATCACCATTGGCATCCGGAGGATATACCGGGCTGGTCTGTCCGTTGAAATTCAGGATCGGGGCTTTCCCTCCCTTGATGGTTCCCATCTCCTTTTGCCACGCCGGATCGGGTCCCTGTGGCAAAGCTGTGGCAGCAAAAGGATACAGACGCTCTTTCAACTCCCCGTTCAGCTCCTTTTTTCGCTGTGCCATAGCCTCAAACTCTTCGGGAGTGAGTGTGGGAAGGTCCTTGAGCGGAGGGGTCAATCCCCAGTAATGCCCTGTGGAAACAAGGTTGGGATAAACAGGACCATCCTGCGCACCGGCTTCATAAATGAATACACCGGCACACAAAAAGAATAATACAATGTAAAGATTTTTCATGGCTGTAGGTATTTGGTGAGGATTATACAATGTCCTTTATAGTGAAAACAGGTAATTTGGATTGGTGTGGGATCAAGTAAAAGGTAAAAGTAAAACATTTAGGGCAATTATCCAATAATCTGAATTATTATTTTTATTTTTTTTGGTCTTTGCTTAAAATGATAAATTTTAAGCTGTTTTACGATTTCCTTGCATGTAATTAAGTACAACATCATGGTTTGTATTATTGATGAGAATCATAGAATCTCCACAAAGGGCAGAAGAAGTTTCCTGCAAGGCGATAAACCAATGGTTGTGGGAAACTGGCCGGGTATTTTATTTGTAAGTGAGGTCCCTTACACTTCAGCCCATGCCTTGCCAATAATGTAAGGAAAGCGGCGACAGAAAGAATCCTTTCCGGTAAACTGAATGTGAAGCCCTATTATTCCAATCCTAACATCTTCCTGACCGCAATTGTCAGGTTATGTTCCGGGTTGGTGTAGAGCCACGGGGTTGTGGAGGATTTGTCAAAAACAAAGTCGTAACCCTGTTCCAATGCCATTTTCTTTATGGTTTCATGGATACGGTCCGTCAGCGGCTGAAACTTTTTTTGCTGTAACTGGTACAGTTCCCCCTCAGGGCCGAATTTCTGATCCTTCATTTCCTTGGCGGACCGCTCAGCATCATAAATTTCCTGCTGTTTCTGCCTGCGCATCTCCTCTGTCATGCCACCCTCCGTCTCCATGTACTGGTTATAAAGGTCTTCCACTTCACGGAACTTCCGGTCAATGTCGGCCTTCCACAGATCGCTCTGTCTTTTGATCTCTTCATTGGCCTGGGCATATTCCGGCATGTCCTCCATGATTTGCTGCAATTCTACATAGCCCACCTTCTGGGTATGGGCTGTGAGGAACATAAGCACTGATACGGCGATCAACAAGAGTGTTTTCATGGTTTCAAAACTTTTTTATGGTGATGTGATGGATCATTTGTTACGGAGTTCCTTCCTGGCTGATCATTTCCGGGTGATCACAAACCCCATACTCGGGCTGCAAAGTGGTGTGCCTGATCCCGAACCTCTCTTTCAGCATCGTACGGACCTGTTTCATGATGCCGTTGGTCCGATCCAGTTTCAGGTTTTCATTCAGGCCGATATGGGCCTCGAAATGCACCTGGTAGTCATCCAATTGCCAGACATGGACATGATGGACGTTTTTCACGTGCGGTATTTCAAGGATCTTTTCACAAATGTCCCCGACGGTGATCTGTTCCGGTGTGAAGAGCATCAGCACCCGGGATGTTTTTTTCAGCAATGACCATGCGGAATAGAACAGAAATACGGCCAGGATAAGGGTCAGGATGCTGTCGATAGGGTAATACCCGGTCATATGCATGATGAATCCTCCGGCCAGGACTGCCACCGAGGAGAGCACATCGGTGAGAAGGTGCAGATAGGAGCTCCTGACATTCAGATTGTGCCGGGCATCCCTGTGAAGAATCCCGGCGCTGATACCATTGACGGCAATTCCTGCACCGGCCAGGATCATTACCCATTCTGTCCGGATGATGGAAGGGTTGCTGAATCTCTTCAGGGCTTCCAGCGCCAGGAAAACTGCAATGACCAGCAGGATTCCCGCGTTGATGAATGCGGCCATTGTTTCCGCTCTTTTATAACCGAAAGTCCGCTTTACCGTATGTTTCTTTGCTGTGAGATGTACCGCAAGGTAGCTGATGATCAGCGATGTAACATCGCCCAGATTGTGCAGTGCATCGGAAAGGAGCGAAAGGCTGCCTGAGAAAAATCCCCCGATGGCCTGGGCTGCTGTAATGAAAAGGTTGAGAACAATGGCGACTGCCAGTTTCTGTTTCCTCTTGCGTGTATCTTGCCTGATGGGTTTCATCCGGAATGTCCTGGAATCATATCAAAGATTGAACCATCTTTTCAGGTTCCATGATCCGGGATGGCCGATTCCGGAAAAAAATTAGGTCAATGAAGCGGGTGATCCATCAGATCATTGCTGATGATCGTCTTGTCGTATTTCAGAGGTTTGCCGTTGGGGGTTGTGTAATACTCCCCACCCTCCATCAGTTCGTGCTGGAACCGGATGCCCGGTAGTGCGTCAGGATTTTCAATGTTCATGGTAATCCTCAAAAATCCTGTGAATTCATCCGGAACGAGGTTGTAGAATCCGGCTCCCGGGGTGATCTCATCCTGGCCCAGCTCGGTCATGATGACGACCCTTCCTTCTTCAATATCTCCGAGCTTGATGACCCGGTATTTTTCTCCTTCGTCCAGCTCACCCTCCATCAGCAAAAGCTTTTCAAGCTTCAGATGCTCCTTGCCAACCACTTCGGTACCGAAAGCCTCCGGATTGTACTCCATGAAGATCTGCAGGTCGCGATGGTAAGTCTCGGTGGTGTTGGCCTTGATCTCGATATCAAACTGGAATATGTCCGGTGTACCTTTGATCACCTGAGGGTTGGCAAACCGGAAGGAAATGGTCTGCTGGGCATTGACGGAGAATCCGAGCATGCAGCAGAGAATCAGGATAGATGCATTGCGTTTCATGGTTTCTATTTTTGATTGATTGGATAAGTGGCCTTTAATACCGGGGTCCTTCGCCCCAGAAATTGATATACGCTGAGGCATCCTCCCCGAAAGACTCGATGACCTCCCGGTTTTTGAGTTTCAGGGTAAGTTTCTTACCCGCGATCTGTGAGAATACAATGCCGTATTCATTTCCGTCGGTATCCACCATCAGGACCTCAGCCAGATCACGGTCAAAGATCGCCAGTCCGAGATTGGCATGACATGCGGGACATAGAAAATCAATATGCTCTCCTTCCCTGAATCCGAAACTTTCATGATGTGAGACTGAATAGTCCCCAAGCTCCGGGCTCAGCAGGAGCAATCCCCTCTGGCCCTTCCCATTGCGTGCTGAGAACAAAATATATTCCCTGGGGTTCAGTACTGCTCTGCAATGCGGGCAAAGGAATAAACTCTCCATGTCAGTTGTCTTTTTTATTTTCCAAACAAACTTAAGCAAAAAAAGTAAAAACCAAAACAATAATTAGGGAATGATCGTATTAAGTAATGAAGAAAGAAAATTCTGTCATTTGATTTCAACTTTACCAAAATAAGCAATTCTGATGGTATCGATGAAGATAAGACTACCCCGAGTAACTGCAGCCGGTTTTCTTTTGTATTTCTCTCTTTGTCTGCTTACCGGTTCAGGATACGCGCAGGTGATGTTGACCCGGCTGGGTGAAGATGTTTCACTTGCCGGCAAGCAGGGTTTTGTATACTCCTTGCCCAAAACACTGATCCGTCTTGACCTGACCGTAAAAAAAACCATGTATTTCCAGGGTCCATACAGTTCGTATGCAGAAAAACTGCTCGGGCTTGAGGATATCATCGTGGCCGACAATATTCATTACTCGGTTGAGTCAGCGGAAGTGACTACGGTCTGCATTCCTGATCCCGATCACTATTATTTTGCCGAAGTGGGTGACAAGACGGCCAAGGAGGGTAAAACCGTCCTGCTGTCAATGGATGGGCGGGGCATCATTGAGGGGATCAACACAAAGGCCGAAATGGAGCAGATCCTGCCTGGGCTTTCAGGTGTGCCTGAGACCTGGTATGGGGCGGATAACTTCAGGTTCAGTTCCGGCCAGAACCGCATGGAGCGGGTGGACACCATCATCCGAAGGGTGGTGGTGGACACTTTCGAGTCACAGAAGGTGACATACAACCGTTATTGGGAAATCCGCTCGGATGAAAGCAAGGCGGAAAGTGCTGCGGCTTATCTGATGAAGATTCGTGAGCAGAGGTTCCAGCTGATTACCGGTTATCAGGAGATCCCATATCCGGAGGGCACCATCCGGCATATGGATCAGTCGCTCAGGGAGCTGGAGGAAGAATACCTGTCCCTCTTCACCGGTGTCACGCGTTACGAAATGCTGAAGTATACCTTTTATCTCGATCCGCCTCTTTTCTCTCCCGAAGGGATGGAGCTTCCCGCATTCACGTTTTCAGAGAGAACAGGGGTATCTGACGCCGGTTCGCCCACCGGTCGGAAGATCACCCTTGGGATGCGTGTGATCGATCGTCAGGACAAAGCGGCCGTTGCACTGGGAACAAGGGACGGCACAGGCAAAAGTGAGCAGGGCTTTTTCTACCGGTTACCTGCCCAGACAGCGATCACGCTCAGTATTTCCGACAGACAGCTGGTCAACGGCATTTACCCTGTCGCACAATACGGCAATGTAACATTCCTTCCACCGGATGTCACTGTGGTTTGGTTTGACCCGGAAACGGGTGAGATCACGACCATTCTTTTCGAATAGCCGGAGGATCAGTTGATCCCGCTGAAGATATTCTGGAAAAGATCCCCTACAAGAGGTACCGCTTTCTTCTCACCCTGGATGGCATAGATGAATCCGATCAGCCAGAAGATGAACACGGCGATGTTCAGGATCCATCCCAGAACGGGGATGAACCAGAAGATCAGGGCCAGAAGCAGCAACCCGAGTGATTGCCTCAGGTGAAAGGCCCCGAATTCCGTTTTGTTGTTGTTGTGGATGATGATGGCCACGATCCATCCGATCCATGTGATGTAGCTGATGATGGCAGCGGTCTTGTCTTCCTGTGTGCCTGGCATATTCCTTTGTTTATCAGGTGATTGATTTCTTAATTTTTTTAAGCATGATCAGTAATTCTTTCAGGTGGTCAAGCCGCAGCATATTGGCTCCGTCGGAGAGGGCAGAAGACGGATCCGGGTGGGTCTCGATGAAGATACCGTCAGCCCCTGCTGCAACGGCAGCTCTTGCGATCAGTCCGATCAGCTCCGGCCGTCCACCGGTGACACCTGAGGGCTGGTTGGGCCGCTGGAGCGAATGGGTGCAGTCGATCACCACCGGAACATCAAAACCCTGCATCAAAGGTATGCCTCTGAAATCAACCACCAGATCCTCATATCCGAATGTGGTGCCCCGCTCGGTAAGGAGCACCTGCGGATTTCCTGCCCCCCGGACTTTTTCCACCGCAAACCGCATCGCTTCCGGTGCCATGAACTGACCCTTCTTGATGTTGACGGGCTTTCCGGTGCGGGCTGCAGCCAGAAGAAGATCTGTCTGCCTGCAGAGGAAGGCCGGGATCTGGAGGAGGTCGGTATAACCGGCTGCCATTGACGCCTCTTCCGGGGAGTGGATATCGGTAAGCACGGGAATGTCAAGTTCTTCCTTCACCCTCCTCAGCACCTCCAGCGCACGGATGTCACCGATCCCCTCGAAGGAGTCCTTGCTGGAACGGTTTGCCTTACGGTAGGATGCCTTGAAAATAAAGGGTATCTCCAGCTCCCGGGTGATCCGGTCAATCTTCTCCGCTATCTGAAGGGGTATACGTTCATTCTCCACCACGCAGGGTCCTGCAATGAGAAAGAACATCTCACCCCCGGAGTACCGGAATCCGGGAATACTGCTCAAAAATGATCGTTCACCTTCCGGCATCGGATAAAGGTTCTGGTCAGGGACAAAGATAAGCCAAATCCGTTCTTTATGATAACGGTGATGGATTTTACTCATCCAGGGGTTGAGTCCGCTCCAAAAAGGTAAAAAGAACACAAATCCCTCAAGGGGAACTTGAAGTGGTCATGGAAATCAGCGGGTTTCGTCATAGGGGGGTTAAGGGTAATAAAAGATAAAATCGATGAAACCAGACTTTTCCGAGTGGGATCAAGGGTTTGGTGATTCATGTTTCCCGGTGGGCTCCGCCGCCCGTCCTGATACGGACACCTGCTCAGACAGCCATTTGCTCAATCCGATAGGTTCTTTAGCGGCTGTCTCATCCTAATTGGTGTCATTCAGATGCCGTTCATATTCATCGACGATCACCCTGGCTTTGCTCCAGTCCCGGCCGGCTACCATCACCCCGACAGAACCGGCACCTCCCGGTGCCGTCCACCAGGGATTCATTGTACCCATGACCTCATCCTTCAGGAATGCCCGTATCCCTGCATCTTCCAGCATGCTTTTCACCATTCCTGCCTGCCATATGGTTCCGGCAAACACCTGGACCGGTTTGAATTCTGTATTCATCATAATGTTACAGGCACTTACGGCCCTCCCTTACAGGGAAGTGGTTATCTCCTGAGGCTTTCGATCGTTTTCCTGATGCCTGCAGAAGGCGCTGTAGCTGTGATCCCGAAAAGGTTCTCGAATTTTGAACTGTCAAAGATGTAATCCTGCTCGTATTGGTATAGCATCTCCGGGAATTCCCGCATGACGGGAACGAACAATCCCAGTGCGCGGATCATCCATGCCGGTACTTTCTGCACTTTGGGATCGACATCCAGTTCCTTTGCAATCAGTTCTATCCAATCCATTGTGGTCAGCTTTTCCCGGGTAGTAGGTACATGCCACACCTGTCCAAAGGCGTCGGGTGTATTCCCGAGCAAGGCAATGGCCCTGGCGGCATCAGGGGTGCAGGTGTACGTATGTATCCGGCCGATGTCCCCGAAGGCCTGGGCCTTTTTACCCTTCATCAGCCGCAAGGCTGCCATGATGACCAGCGGGCTGTTCCTGTTGTCCGGGCCATAGAAATCGGCGGATCTGGCTATAAGCGCCTTCAGATGCCCCTCATTTTTTTCCTTCATGATCATTTCATGGAGCAATTGTCTGACCGCTCCCTTCCGGCTGGGCGGGTTAATGAAGCTATCTTCGGTCATGAAAGGGATTGCCGTTTTGTCATACATATAGACGTTGTCGAAGAATACCAGCCGGGCATTGTGTTTTTTGCATGCATTAATCACAGCTTTCATAAAAGGAGGCCATATCGTCTCCCATATACGGATATTGTATTCAAACCCGATGGTTACATACACCACTTCACTCCCTGCGATGGCTCTGTCAATACCCGTCAGATCATGAACATCCAATGGGAATATTTCGTCGGTGTCATTGACTTTTTTGGGGTTTCTGCTGACCAGCCGGATCTGTTCGGAATATTTTGTCAACTCCCGTGCCATGGGAATGCCGATGGCACCTCCGGAGCCCAGTATGGTTTGGACCATGATGTTTGATTTGTTGGCCGGGCCATGGATCGTCCCGGGGTGTGATATGCAAAAATAACTGTTTTGTCTTGTAAGGTTGCGGAGAGATCAGGCAGGGAATAGGGCATACCCTTTACCACATTGTAAAAGATCATTAATGGCAAATCTGCATTTTGCATCCGTATATCTCAGGTACCTGCCGTCCACCGATCAGATTTCCGGATCAGTAATACACCGCCAGCAATGATCCTGCCTGGCGGTGCAATGATATCTCGAGAAGGCGCATGGCCAGCTCGATCTGGATCACCTGGTTGGTCGCATGGAGGACGGAAAGCTGGGTCAGTCTGAAGTTATAGCCGTCGATCAGGCCTTTCCGGAACTGAAGCTCGGCGATCTCCATTGATGTGAGGGCCGCCTGACGGTTATCCCTGGCCAGCATGAGTTGCTGCTGCAATGACTCCCACTGGTAATACTGATCCGTGACCGAACTGCGGATCGTATTCCTCACATCGGACGACAACAGGGCGGAGGTCTGCTGCCCGAGCCTGGCGTTGTTCACGTCACGCCTCACGTTGAGTCCGTCGAAGAGGTTGAGTCTTACGGTAACGCCCATCCATGGTCCGTAGCTCCTGTTTTCGACGGCATACCCTATCTTGCTCGTTGTGTGGTTGTAGTTATACTGTCCGCTCAGGTCCAGTGTCGGGTAATACCCTGCCTGCGCCACCCTGATGTGGGTTTCGGCTACCATCTCTTCCAGTGCCGACTGTTCGATCTCGCTGTTGGCCCGATAGGCCATAGCTGTCAGGGTGTCCAGGGGTGGCAGGAACCCTGGCGGCATCACCGTATCGGCCGGGACAACAGGGGAAGAGGGGTCGGTGCACAGGATGCGGTTGGTCTGCACCTCCAGACTTCTGATGATGCGCATCCGGTCCAAGACCGCCAGGCTGTCATCATGGTAATCCACCAGTGCCTGGTTATACTGCAGCGCATCCCCGGCTCCGATTTCCAGTTTCCGATTCTCGATCCTGAGTCTGAAAGCCGAAACCCCCAGGGCTTTCTGCTCATTCCTCAGCAACATCCGGCCGGCAATGATCTGCTCGTATAACATGGCTACATCTGTCACTGTCTGTTCGATGTAAAAACGGGTATTGACCCGCCCGATCTGTTCCAGCAGCCCCAACTGTTCCTTCATGGCAAACATCCTGAAGCCGTCAAACAACTTCCAGTCCAGGCTGATCTGCCCGCTCAGGGCGGTATTCTTCGCATTGCCTGCCTCCCTGACGTCCCCTGACGAAAGTTGCTGTTTCATATCATACAGGCTCCTGCTGCTGCTTCCCGACACCGAAAGGGTGGGCAGCATGCCGGCATTTCCGGGGGTGTTGTTCTCCGCTGCCATCTCTTCGCCGATGCGCACCATCCCTATCCGGTAGTTCTCGCCCAACACCCGGTCGATCAGCATGCGCAGGTTATATGCCTTCTGGGCTGTGGCAGGGATACAGGCAGGCGCCAGCAGGGTCATCAACAGTATGGTTTTATGAATCCTCATGTATTTCATGCAGTTTTCCGGACAGATAGGTATAGAGTGCGGGAATGATATACAATGTGAGCACCAGCGAGAAGATGAGTCCGCCGATGATGGATATTCCCATGGGAATGCGGCTGGTGGAGGCTTCTCCCAGGGCCAGGGCGATGGGCAGCGCACCCAGGACAGTCGACATGCTCGTCATGACGATAGGCCGGAACCGCTGTACTGCAGCATCGATCACCGCTTCCCTCATGTCCAGTCCTGCCCTGCGGCGCTGGTTGGCAAACTCGACGATGAGAATCCCGTTTTTGGTCACGATGCCGATGAGGACGATGATACCGATCTGGCTGAAGATATTCAGAGTATGACCGAAGAAGAAGAGCGACATCAGGGCGCCCGCCATGGCCAGGGGTACCGTGAACATGATGATCAGCGGGTCACGGAAGCTCTCGAACTGCCCTGCCAGCGTCAGGAAGACCAGGATCAGGGCAAACAGGAAAATGAGTGTGATGTTGCCTGAGCTTTCGGCGAAGTCGGAAGAGCTGCCGGTCAGGCTGGTGGTGAAGGATTCATCCAGGGTTTCGCGGGCAATCCGCCGCATCGCCTCGATACCATCACCGATGGTCTCTCCCGGTGATGTGGATGCGGACACTGTGGCTGCAGCGTACCGGTTGAATCTGAGCAGCTGCGGGGGCCGGCTGTCCATCTCCATGCTGATCAGGTTGCTCAAAGCGACCATGTCGCCGTGTCTGTTCCTGACACTCATACGTTTCAGGTCCAGCGGCTCCTTCCGTTGTTCCCGGCCGGCACTGGCGATCACATAGTACTGCTTTCCGTCCCGGATGAAATAGCCGATACGCTGCTCGCTCAGGTAGATCTGCAGGGTCTCGGCAATATCCCTTACACTGACTCCCATATCCATCGCCTTGTTGCGCAGGATACCGATCTTGTATTCGGGCTTGTTGAATTTCAGGTCGATGGTGGCGAAATCAAAGGTGGGATCTTCCTGTACCCTGGCCATGAATTCCGGGATGGCCTCCTTGAGTCTTTCCAGGTCAGGGGCCTGGAGCACAAACTGTACCGGCAGGGGATTGAAGCTCCTGCTGGCACTGATGGTGGGCTCCTGGGCCACATAG
>JAFGHD010000137.1 GCA_016939365.1 Bacteroidales bacterium
CATATTTCAGACGATAAATGTCTGAATTGTAAAACTGACGAAATCAGACAGTTTAAATTTGCAAACCTGATTTCCGTCAGTATACTTCGACTTGTTACCGCTACAAACCGGAAGGCTGCAGTATTCACTGATTTTGGTTATTTTTATTTCATCACAACCCAATTCCGGCAACTCATGGGAAAAATCCATTCTGTATCATTGCTCAGAATGTTTCTCTGTTTAATTGCCCTTCATTCCTTCTGTGTGGGCGTGGCATTGATCTTCATGCCGGGGTACTGGTTCGGCTTTTTTGGTTTTGATACGGGGGAGCGGTTCTTTTCTACCCAAGCCGGAGTATTCCATCTGGTGGTCTGTGTGGCATACCTGATGGCATGGCATCGTTTGCAGGGGAATGAGAGTCTGGTGCTGTTCAGCATTTATGTGAAGTTCATGGCGGCGGCATTTCTGTTTTTGTACTACCTGCTGGAAACCAGGATATGGATGGTCGGGTTTTCAGGATTGGCCGACCTGATTATGGGAATTGTGCTGTGGTACCTTTTTTCACGCTACAGGATAACTTCCTCCACTCATTGACAAGGAAAGGAACCCGGTTTCAAGCACCATCAACAATGCTGATTAAGAACAAAAAACCTACCATCTTGCTTACCGGAGCCTCAGGTTTCATCGGCAAATATTTCCTTGATCTGATCAAGGAGGATTACTCGGTCATCGCCATTGCAAGGCGCTCCAGTACGGAAGCAGGTGTTCCCTTTCATCCTAATATCAGATGGATACAATGGAACATTGCCAACAAGGTATCATATAACGAGGTCATGGGATACATTATTGGCAGGGGAGGAGCGGACTACCTGGTACACCTTGCAGGCTATTATGACTATGAATACGACGAGAATCCGGAATACAGGAAGACGAATGTCGATGGGACGCGGAATGTTCTGGAGCTGGCACGATACATTGATGTAAAGCATTTTATTTTTGCCAGCTCTCTGGCAGCGTGTCGTTTTCCGCCAAGGGGGAAGGTCATTAACGAGCAGTCTGATGCAGATGCTTCATTTGCTTATGCCCGAAGCAAGAAAGCCGGCGAGGAATACTGCAGGGAATATTCCAGGTATTTTACCTGCTCTGCCGTGAGGTTTGCTGCGGTTTTCAGCGACTGGTGCGAGTTTTCGCCCCTGTACCAGTTTCTTCAGACCTGGCTCTCGGGAAGGTGGGATGCAAGGATTTTGGGTGGACGTGGAGAATCGGCCATTTCGTATATCCATATTCATGACCTGTGCCGGTTGCTTCTGAGGCTGATCAGGACGACATCCCAATTGCCGGAGTTCGGTACCTATATCGCAAGTCCGGATGGCTCCACATCTCACAGGGAGCTTTTCCATGTGGCCATCCGGGATTATTTCGGAAGACAGGTTGCCCCGGTTTTTCTGCCTAAAATAATGGCGTACCCGGGTATACTTGTGAAAAGACTGCTGGGAAGGATGCGGCTGAGTTCCCGGTCTTTTGAGAAATTCTGGATGATCCGGTATATCGATCAGAAGCTCCATGTGGATTCTTCGTATACCCGCACAGTGCTTGAATGGGAGCCCTTGCCCAGGTACCATATCCTCAGAAGGATGATTTTTTTGCTGGATAAGATGAAGAGCCACCCCCATGAGTGGGATCTCAAGAATGAAGCGATAACCCGGAAAGATGCCTTCAGGCCCAACCTGATGATCTATGAACATCTCATCATATCGCAGGATGCATTGCTGAAGGCAATACATGCAAACCTTACCGATCCCGCAAATCGGGGTGTTTATCCTCATTATCAGGAACTGAGCGAAAAGGATTTACAAGTGGCGCTCAGTACCATGTATATGTTGTTACTGGCATCCGTTCGCAGTGGCGACAGGGGTCTGATGAGGAACTACATCGAGGATATTGCCCTGACAAGATTTACCATGGGATTTGAGGCCCGGGAGATGATTGATGCGGTAGCTGTCTTCGGAAGGATCATCAATGAAGAGCTGGAAAAGCTACCGGGATTGGCGTCTCTCAGGCAGCATATCTACGATTATGTCGGTCTGACGATCCAGCTCGCCCTTGACGAGATAGAGGATGTTTTTGACAAGCTCGCCCGGAAGCTGCCGCATGAGCGTCTTTCACTCATCCTTTCCCTTAAGGATGAAATGGAGAGGAGGGAGGAGATCCGTCAGCTCAGTGCCATATATCAGGAATATGACTCGCTGAAGAAGGTGAAAGCGGAGAGCATCCCGGGTGAGGATATCCGGAAATAAAGGGATCAGATCACTGTTTCCATCCCGCTGTAGTGCAGTATCTCATTGTGGAACTTGATCTCGGCATTGAAGCAGTCTATCCGGTTGCACAGCAGGATGCAATTGGCAAAATCGGCTTCCCGATTGAGGAATAGTGTGAAAAGATCTCCGCCGCAGGAACATCTTGAAAATACGGCCAGGGGCTCGCCGCACTGCGGGCAGCACACTTCCCATATCTGCTCCTTTTCCAATAGCACATTCAGTGTAACACGGCTTTTATATCCATAGACGGGGCTGAGGGCTACCAGGCCTGTTTCATTTCCTCTTCTGACCATAACCTGTATGCCTTTGAATCCGTTGAATACTGCTTGGTTGCTGATCAGGGAGTGGCCATTCTGGCAATAGCATTCCCGGACAACCAGGATCGTCTTGTTCCGGCAAATTCCGCTTTTTTTTATCGGGTTGGGATAGATCATCATCCCTTTGTCATCAAAACGGTTCATGATGATAATGTTGAGCGTATTATTCAGTCGGGATCATCTCATGGATCAGTTCCGTGACCTTCTGCAATATAACGGGGTACTTTCGCGACATGATCAGTGACAAATGGTTGCTGAAGGTCTGGTAGTCGAACACTTCGATACCGATAAGAACCACATTGTGCGGCATCGGATATCCCAGAGTTTCACAGAGGCTGATGATATGTGCGAACCTGAAGTCGTGACCATTGTCCACATGGAGGGTTTTCCAGGCATCATCCGGCCTGAGGATACACACCTCCCCCGGGAGACCTCCATCCGAGATGACGGCATCCAGAATGATCGTGGTCCGGTATCCGTTGGTGATATCCATCAGGTCCAATCCCCCCACGGAAAGCAGGGCATAATCGATATTCTTCTTTCCAAGGTGGACCGAAAGATCCCTGACCAGTCGCAGGGCAATGCCGTCATCCGTCAGTATTTCACTGCCGATGCCTGCGATGATCACCGGTGCATGTGGCTCCGGTATCTTCAGGGATGTGCTTTCAACGGGTGAGGGTCTGTAGCAGTTTTCCATTTTCATTCCTGATGTGAACCTTTAATGGCATCTCGCCGGGCAGGTGGTGTGTCGCGCAGGAAAAGCAGGGGTCATAGGCACGGAATGCCATTTCGATCTTGTTGAGGATTCCATGGTTTACTTCAACACCCGGTTGGATGAAACCTTCCGCCGCCTTCTTGATGGACATGCATATGGCGGCATTGTTATTGGTGGTGCCTACGATGATGTTGGCTTTTTTCACGATACCCCGGTCATCTGTCCAATAATGATGGGTCAGGGTACCCCTCTGGGCTTCCACGATGCCAACGCCTTCACCGACAGGTTTTCCCGGAGTCACCCGAAGTTCCCTCCCCGTAATTTCCGGGTCTCTGGCCAGCTCAAGGCATCTTTCTGCGGAATAGAGAAGCTCGATGAGCCGGGCCCAGTGCATCGCCAGAGTGGCGTGTACCGGCTTGCCTCCCAGGGTTTCATACATCTTACTGTATTGTTCCTGTGCAAGGGGTGTGGCCATTCCGTCGGCGGCATTCAGGCGTGACAATGGCGTAGCATGGTAGACCCCCGACTCCTGGCCGTCAACGAAACCTTTCCAGCCCAACTGTTTCAGGTAGGGGAATTTCAGATAGCTCCAGGGTTCCACCCGTTCCGCTACATGATCGAGATATTCCCCGGGAGCATATTTGCATATTTCCACACCCCGGGTATCCACCACCCTGACCTTCCCGTCATAGAAATTCACCTTGTTGTGTTCGTCCACCAGTCCCATCGAATGAAGCACAAGGCTGTAAGGTCCGTTCAGAATCAGGTCGACATAGGCCTTGTTTCCGAGGACGACATCCTCGAAAATCTTCAGGGAAAACTGCGCAAAACCGACGAAGCCTTCCGCCTTTTTTTCGATGTCGGCTCTTTCTTCCTCTGTGAGGCCTTTCCTGACCCCTCCTGGGATGTTCATCACGACATGGGTCTGATGTCCTCCCAGTAATGCCTGGATTTCCTGAGCGATCCGGCGATGCCGGATGACGGTGGTGCCTATTTCCCTGCCCACCTTGCCGATGACTCCCAGTATGTTTCGTTCGCCCGGTGGCGCATCGGGCCCCACAACGAAATCAGGGGCGGCCAGGGCATAAAAATGCGCAATGTGGCTGTGGACAAAATGTGCCATGTAGAAGAGTTCGCGCAACTTTTTGGCGGTGGAGGGAGGTTCCAGGCCATAAACGGCATCGGCGGCCTTGCCGGAGGCCATGTGATGGCAGCCAGGACAAACACCGCAGATCTTGGTAACGATCTGGGAGAGTTCTTCAACAGGCCTGCCCTCGCAGAATTTTTCAAATCCCCTGAGTTCCGGAACCTGGAAATAGGTATTGGCCACTCCTCCGTCTTCGTTCAGAAAAATCTCTATTTTGCCATGACCCTCAAGCCGGGTGATGGGATCGACGGTGATCTGTTTCATGATATCCTCCTCCTGATGATTGAAGCCGGCAGGCTGAAACGGTAGAAGGTCCCTGCAGGATCGGCGATCTGATCCACTATTTCTGATATCTCTTCCGGTGCATTGGAGTCGATCATGGTGCCGATCGCAGACATCATCTTGGCTCCCGGATCGTGGACATCGGGTGGTGGTCCGTAGCACCCACGGCATGGGGCATTGCCCTTGATGCAGCGGTAACCGCACCCACCACGGGTGGCGGGTCCCATGCACAATATACCCTGCTCCAGGAAGCAGGTCTCGCCATCATCCTCGACCTCAAAGGGACGGAAGAATCTTTTGATGGTCTTTTTATCGGATTTCTTCCGTTCACATTCGTCGCATTGTGTTTTATCCCACGCACCGATCACCGACTTTTTCGACGGCAGTTCCGCACCGGTCGCAATGGCAGTGAACACTTCGAGCAATCGTTCCGTCTGGGGCGGACATCCGGGGAGGTAGTAATCCACACATACAACCTTGTCAAGTGGTTTCACCTCATCGAAGAAGACGGGGATATGAAGGGTTCCCTCCGGTACTTCAACATTGGGAAGGGGTATGGTGCCTGTGGAATTGACCGTTGATTCGCTGGTATGATAAACCCTGTCAAAGATGGCCTCCCTGTTGCTGAAGTTGGCAAGACCCGGTATCCCACCCAGGTGTGCGCAGGAACCGTAAGCAACCATGATCTTGCTTTTTTCCCGGAGCAGCATCGCCATATACTGGTTCTCGCTGTTCCTGATCGCACCGTTGAACAGTGTGACATCTATGAATCCGTGGGGAAGTGCTTCGACATCCTTGTATTTGATATCGAGTGCGATGGGCCAGAAGACCAGATCGGCCAGTTCCGTAACCTGATAGAGCTTTTCATGCACATCCAGAACGGAAACGCAGCAGCCACCGCAGGCAGCCGCCCAGTATACTGCGAGCTTGAGTTTCGGTTTATGGTTTTTGGTGTTGGGTTCCATATCCTGTTGGTTACAGTTTTATACTTCCTCCAGTACATTCTTTATGTTGACCGGTCCCAGTTTCAGGAGGTCAGCCGTCATTTCATCCGCCAGCTCGGCAAACTGTTTGCCCTCGCTGGCGGATATCCATTCCAGGCGCAGACGTTCCGGCGAGATGCCCATCTGCTCAATGTATTTCCTGATGAGATGGTATCTTCTCAGGCACTTGTAATTGCCTTCGTGGTAATGGCAGTCGCCGGGGTGACATCCGCAGATCAGTACCCCGTCGGCTCCTTCCCTGAAAGCTTTCATAACGAAGGTCGGGTCGACCCGACCTGAGCACATAACCCTTACGATCCGGATATTGGGTGCATATTTCGTACGGGAGGTCCCGGCAAGATCCGCCCCGGTATAGGAGCACCAGTTGCACAAAAAGGAGACGATGGTGGGTTGGTATTCCATGGCCTAATCCTCCATTGCCATTTCCATGGCTTTTAATGTGATGGGAGACAGTAATCCTTCGATCTGTGAGAGTATCTGGTCGTCGGTAAAATGACGGGCATGTATGGCGCCTGTGGGACAGGCCGAGCCGCAGGTACCACAACCCTTGCACAATATTTCATTCACTTCGGACACCCGCTTTTCCTCATCGAAATGAATGGCGTGGTAGGGACATACTGAAATGCAGGTTTGGCAGCCACAGCAAACCTTGTCGTTCACCACAGCGGTTGTCACCTCCACCTCCACCGATCCACACAGAATGCTTGCCAGTACCCGTGCGGCTGCTGCCCTGGCCTGGGAAACGGAGTCAGCGATGTCTTTGGGGCCCTGGCAGCTTCCGGCAATGAAAACGCCGTCTGTAGTTGTGGCTACCGGATCCAGTTTGGGATGCTTTTCAATGAAAAACTGGTTGCCGCACAGGCTGATCCCGGTGAGATGTGCCGTTTCCCTGGCATCTTCACGAGCCTCCGAGGCTACCATAAGGATCACGAGGTCAGCCGGTATCTCAATCTCCTCACCGGAAAGGAGCTCACGGGTGCTGATGAGCAACCGGCCACGCCCACCTGTGTTATTGGGCTTGACCACAGGTAATTTGCCCTTCTGATCGAACATCATGAAAATCACTCCCCTTCGGGATGTTCGCATATAAAACTCTTCACAACCTTTACCGAACGACCGCATATCGGCATAGAGCTGGTATATACCGGCATCCGGCAGTGCAGCCCTTATCTGGTTGGCAAACTTCAATGCGGTGGTGCAGCAAACACGGGAGCAATAGGGATGGTATTCCATATTCCTGCTCCCAACACAGTGGATGATGGCAATATCACACGGGGATTCGCCGTCTTTGGTGACGATCTTTCCCTTCCGGAGCATCTCTTCAAATTCCAAAGAGGTGATCACCCCCGGCAGCATGCCGTAACCGTATTCCGGTATCTGAGAGGGGTCAAAGGGTTTGGTCCCTGTGGCAACGATGATGTTTCCGCAATCCAGCTCTTCCACCTCTTCCCCGGAGCGGATGCGCGCCCTGAAATTGCCGACATACCCTGTAACTTCTTCAATTTGAGAGTTCAGCCATACCCTTACCTTCGGATGCGGTTGGGCTTTATCGATCAGTGGCTGGATCAGTTCGTTTCCTGCAGTCAGGTGAGGATGGGTCTGGTGGAGTAAGGAAACCATACCGCCCAGGCGGCCGGACTTCTCGATAAGATGTACCTGGTTCCCGGAGTCCGCAATCTCCATGGCTGCCGTCAGTCCGGTGATCCCTCCACCGATGATCAGGGTCGCAGGGTGGATATCAACCCTTCTTTTTTCGAGGGGTTCATGATGTGCCACCCGCTGTATGGCTGCCTTGACCAGCGAAGTGGCCTTGCCTGTGGCAATATCACGGTCGTCATGGACCCAGGAGACCTGCTCCCTGATATTGGCCATTTCGAAAAGATACGGATTCAGCCCGGCGTTGACCAGCACTTTCCTGAAGGTCAGCTCATGGATTCTGGGAGAGCATGCTGAGACCACGACACGATTGAGCTGGTGCTCCCTGATGTCCTTCAGGATCAGATCCTGGCCCGGATCAGAGCACATGTACTTGTAATTCCTGGCGATGATCACATGCGGCAACTTTGAAACAGCGGCCGTCACCTGTTCCACATCGACCGTCTTGGAGATATTGGTACCGCACCAGCAAACATATACACCGATTCTTGGTTCTTCCATGGCTTTTAATGTTATGAGATGGCGGGTGCCAGTCCGATGTCGGCGGTCCTGGGCTTTCCTGCCTTTTTCAGTTCAGAGAAATAAATAGCAAAAGGTCGGTATGCAAGATGTGACCATTTAGAAAAGGGAACCTCCACCAGGATCATCGGCACCAGAACCGCCAGATGGATTACATAGGTGTAATAGGTCGCTGCAGGCAATCCACTGATACGGAATATATGCACCAGGATGCCTGTGATGGTGGTAAGCCCCAGCATGATGATGAATAACCAGTCGGTGGAGTGCGAAAACCGGAGGTTGATGTCGCTGCGCCTGATCCTGCCTATCGCCGTAATGATCAGGAAGTACAGAATGCCGAACGTAGCATAATAACCCAGTAGTCTTTGCCAGTGATACCACGGATTCACCTCCTCCGTCTGAAATTCCGGGAGGAGTACCACAATGACTGCAAACATGATGCTGTAGCCTGTCATCAGGAGCAGATGTCCTGCCCAGTAATTGCGGTTGTCGCACTTTGAAAACCGGGCTTGGGTCAGGAAATTAAAGGTTAATTTCCAGAATCCGATGAAATAGGCACGCAAAGGTACCCTGACCGAATGGTCAGAGAGAACGATCTTATGGAACATGTTGAGGATATTGGAGATCAACAGCCCGGCGACAATCATGGCCATGATCCAGTCGCCCCACTCGATCACAGAAACAAATGTCGAGGGTGACATGCCTGCTATGAGACTGTTGATCATCACGCCTCCGGAGGCGTTGACCATTTGTTCGGCATCGGGCCGTAACGGAAGGAAAACCGAAAAGAGTGCCACTACAAGTGCTGCGAAGAAAAGGATGAAACCGAATTCCCAGGATTTCGATGTATAGAATTTCCTGGAGAGGCCTGTCCAGTCGTATACAGAGGTCAGGTACCTCCTGAGTGCCATCATCAGTTCGCCGGGATTGGCATCCCTGGGGCATGTTTTGGTGCAGTCACCGCAGTAGTAACACAGCCAGGGTTCAACGTAGGCCGAGATTTTTTCTTTGAGACCCATTTGGATCATCCTGATCCCTTTCCGGGGGAAGAGGATTTTTTCTTCGGTCAGGGGGCATGTTGCGGTGCAGTTGCCGCAGTGGTAGCATTCAGACCATTCACTGCCGACACCGAACTTGCCCAGCTCCTTCCTGAACTCCGGGTCAATCCTGTAACTCATGGTTGTTCCTCCGCTATAGGTGATTTTGACGATAGGAATTGTTCTATTTCTTCATGAGCGAAATCCTGCATCGACAGACTGATGCGTCCGGTGGCGATCTGGCGGATCACTCCCGAAGCGGCAGCAGAAGCCTGCGCCACCGTGTCGGGAATGTCTTTGGGTCCCTGGCATGCACCTGCCAGGAAGATACCTCCGCGGAGGGTACCCTCCGGGGAAATGTTACCCGAACGTTGCATGAACCATCCTTCATCATCTGCTGTGATACCGAGCATACCGGCGAGTTGTAGTGCATCTGTTACCGGTTCCAGTCCGACGGACAATACCACCATATCCACCTCCTGCACAATCATCCGGTCATTGAGCATATCTTCCGTTTTCAGCAGAAGCTTGCCGTCCTTTTCTTCAATGGTTGCAGTCTTGCCCCGGATCATATGGACTCCTTCTTCCCGTATACGTTCGTAAAACTCTTCATATCCCTTGCCGAATGCCCTCATGTCGATGTAATATTCGAACACCTGCGCAGAAGGGAGCTTTTCCCTTATCAGATGAGCCATTTTCAGCGAATACATGCAGCATACCCTGGAACAGTATTTTCTGTGGTGGATGTCCCTGCTTCCTACGCAGTGGATGATGGCAATGCTGGCTGGGCCCGGGCCGTCCTTTTGGAATATCCAGTTGCCCTTTTTGTCTTGATGCCGGAATGTGATGGCGCCACCCGTGGGGCCGGAGGCATTGACCAGCCGCTCAAACTCCAGAGAAGTGATGACATTGGGATACTTCCCATAGCCCAATGCTTCCATTCGGGTGGCATCAAACACATTAAAACCGGTTGCTACCACGATCTGTCCCACTTCAAGCACAACTTCCTGGTCCTTGTCGTCCAGGATCACACATTCGGCGGGACACACCTTGGCGCAAACGCCGCATTTGCCTTCCTGAACATATATACAATGCTCCGCATCGATGAGGTATTTGTTCGGCACCGCCTGGGGAAAGGGAATGTAAATGGCCTTTCGCAGCGTGGTTCCGGCATCGAACTCACTGTAGGTTTTGGAAGGACATTTTTCCGCACATACACCGCATCCGATACACCGTGTGATGTCCACACGGCGGGCTTTTTTCAGTATCCTGGCTCTGAAGTTTCCGGAGGAGCCCTCCAGGCATGCCAGCTCGCTGTAGGTGAGCAGCTCAATATTCGGATGCTGGCCGGCTTCCACCATTTTAGGCGTCAGGATACAGGCGGCACAGTCCAGGGTCGGGAATGTCTTGTCGAACATGGCCATATGCCCACCGATCGTGCCGGTGCGTTCCAGCAGATACACCTTGTGACCGCTGTTGGCAATTTCCAGGGCGGCCTGTATCCCGGCGATACCTCCGCCGATAACCAGAGTAGCCTCGTGCATCAGTGGGGCATCTGCATCCCTGAACCCTTTTGGCAGTTGCCCCGTAACCGATTCATAGATCAATATTTTAGCCAGCAAAGTGTCTCTTTTTCCGGCGAGCCCCCATTCCGGAAGGCTGATATAACTGATGTGGCCGGACTCCAGACGGGTTCCTTCTGAGGCTTTCTTGAAAAATGGTTCGAGGTTTCCCGGAGTGTGACCGACTACGATCAGGTGTTCCACCCGATTCCGAATGAAAATGTCCCTGAAGTACTTCGGATCTGCGGGAGGGATCACAGTGGAATGTTCAGTCCATTCCACCCCGCCGAGATTCCCCGCAAATCTTGATAATTCAAGGAGATCAATGCTTTCAGGGTGCCCGTTCATCGAATGATCGAAATACAGGCCTGTTGTTACCAAGTCATTCATAAAGGATGCGTTAAAACGGTTCCGGAAACAGCAACCGCAATATTAATGGCTCAATCACTGATTGTCAATGATTCAGGTCAGAGGATCAAATGATAATCACAGGTATTCCGTCATGACTTTTGTCATGAATTGAACCGGATGGATTGCAGGAAAAGGATAGCAGGAGGTCAGAGGGGTAGATTTGCGGCTTTGTACAATCCTTTGATATCCCGGAGAATGATCTTCCGGTCGATGATGGCGATCAGTTTTTCTTCCTTGAATTCCGAAAGTATGCGGATGACGGTCTCGGTAGCTGTGCCGACAATGTTGGCCAGATCCTCCCTTGAAAGGGCAATGGTCGCCGATTCTGTCTGACAGTGCTCGGCTTTGAAGACCTTGTTCAGTATCAGCAGAGATTCGGCCAGCCTTTCCCTGACGGGTTTCTGTGCCAGGGAGATCATTTTATTTTCCGCTTCCTCAAGCAGCTTGCCCAGCGTGTAGAGTATGCATTGCGAGATGGAAGTGAATTTTGCTATCAGGTTGAAGAACACCTTTTTCTCGATGAAACAGACCACCGAATCTTCCAGTGTAGCGGCAGTGGCTGCATAGTTTCTCCCCGAGACGAATGCCCTGAGCCCAAGTAATGCCCCCGGCAAAACAAAGCGGACGATTTGCTCCTTCCCGTCAATACCGATCTTGCAGACCTTGATCTTGCCGCTTTTAAGGCAATAGATACCGGTGGGTATCTGTCCCTCGTGGAAAATGATTTGACCTTTCTTGTAAAAATTGCTGGAAACGAATCCGTTTATGTCCTGAAGATCGTTGTCAGTCAGCTCCTTAAAACACGAATAAGGGCGTATCAGGCAATTGGTACAGTCCTGGTTTTTTATCATTTATAATGATTTGACAAATGCCTGAACGTATTCCTGACACCCAATTCAAAAAACCTGCAACTGAAAGCCGGCTTCCAGCGGGACTCTTCCAGGCGTTGCAAGTATTCAGGGAGTTTATCCCAGGGGCTTAAAAGCCATATTCGTGATAAAACTTCCTCAGTTCAAGCGCTAGGTCTTCAAAGGCTACGAAATGTTGTTCGCATCCCCTGCGGCTGCAGATATAAACCTTGCCGCCCAGTTGAAGAGTGAAGGTCACCATGGGAGCATCACACGACTCGCATTTGTCCTTGCTGACCAGCTCT
Source organism: Bacteroidales bacterium (assembly GCA_016939365.1). Taxonomy (GTDB): domain Bacteria; phylum Bacteroidota; class Bacteroidia; order Bacteroidales; family JAFGHD01; genus JAFGHD01. The sequence continues at coordinate 12,101 of JAFGHD010000137.1, forward strand.
TTGTTGCAGTTGGGGCAGAAAAACCGTGCGATCTCGCCGTCAGGCAGATCAATATCGCACTGGTGATCGTAACATCCATAGGTTGAACACAGACGGATAGTTCCTCTGTCCTTTGCCGTTTCGACATTCAGTTTGATGCTGGGTCTTTCGTTAACCTGTACCTCGTTGTCCATCAGCGATTTGTTGCAATTCGGACACTTGACATTGAGTGAGATCGTTTTGCTCATCTGATTATTCTTTAATGTGAATATCGTTGAATGATTATTTCTTCAGGGCAACCGGACAAAGTTATTCATATGACACTGCAATAATAACACTAAATTATATAAAATAATGAAAACAGCGATCCAGATCAATGGATTTTTGTTTTTTTATTTCCGTGTTGCCGGGGCCGGTGGGGTATGAAACTGTTATTCCGGGTGGCTGTTTATGAGTTCCATTTGATTTCCGGATTCCGGGTTCGTGCAGCGCGGGATTGCGCCGGTGAAACCGGGGGATAACAAGGTGGGAATGAATTCATATTTTTGTTTGTGAATTCTTTTACACAAGGTCATTTCCCGGAGGGCAATGCAATGGAAGTTACCCGGCGGATCAGGATAGCGGGATTGGTACAGGGAGTAGGTTTCAGGCCGTTCATTTACAGGCTCGCACATCGTCATGAACTCAGGGGGTGGGTTTTGAACCGCAATGACGGGGTCAGTGTAGCGGTTTCCGGAGAGGAGGAGGCCATCGGTGCTTTTCTCCGCAACATCCGGAGAGAAGCACCTGCAGCTTCCGTGATCCGCTCTGTCCGGGTTGAGAAGGTGGAATACCAATTCTTCGGGGATTTCCGCATCATCAGGAGTGAAGATCAATCCGTCGAAATCACTGAAGTAAGCCCCGATATTGCCGTGTGTGAGGAATGCCTGGATGACATGCATCACCAGCCCCGTCGGGTCGGGTATCCTTTGATCAACTGTACCCATTGCGGTCCGCGCTTCAGCATCATCAGGGAGCTTCCGTATGACCGCCCTCTGACCACTATGGCTCCATTCATCATGTGCAATGATTGCCATAAGGAATATGATGATGTTGGCGATCGCAGATTCCATGCCCAACCCATTGCATGTCATCTGTGCGGGCCTCAATACCGGTTGGTGAGGGGAAATACCATCACTGAGGGCATTTTTGATATCGTTGATACCGTTGCACAGATGGTCGGGCATGGAGCTATTCTGGCCATAAAAGGGGTGGGCGGTTATCAGCTGATCTGCGACGCTCTGCAGGAAGATGCGGTTGCCAGGCTCCGGCTCGCGAAAAACCGTGAGGGCAAGCCCTTTGCCGTGATGTTCCGTTCAGTCAGGGCGCTTCAGGATTATGCGTTAATGAACCGGGCAGAGGAGGAGTTGATCACATCCTGGCGCAGACCCGTCGTGATCCTTAGGGAGAGGAAAAAACTGGCACCTTCAGTGTCGAACCTATTCAATACGATCGGGGCCATGTTGCCCTATATGCCCTTTCATTACCTGCTGTTTGAACGGCTAAAAACCCCAGCTATCGTTTTCACCAGTGGCAATATCTCGGATGAGCCGATCGTCATCAGTGATGAACTGGCCATGGAGCGTCTGGCACCGCTCTCGGCAGCTGTATTGTCATATAACAGGGAAATCCACAATCGGATCGATGATTCGGTGGCCATGGTGGTAAAGCGACAAGAACGCCTGGTCAGGCGATCCAGGGGCTATGCGCCGGAACCCGTTGGCCTGAAAATAAATGCCGAAGGGATCATCGCCACCGGAGCGGAGCTGGCCAACTGCTTCTGTGTGGGAAAGGGAAAACAGGCCATTTTGAGCCAGCACATCGGTGATCTGAAAAATGCAGAAACCTGGGAGTTCTTTGCCGAGTCACTGCAACGCTTCAAAAGGCTTTTCAGGGTCGATCCCTCACTTGTGGTGCATGACATGCATCCCGACTACCTGTCGACAAGGTACGCCCAAAGCCTGGGTATCAATACAATGGCCGTGCAGCATCATCATGCCCATATCGCATCCTGCATGACAGAGCATCTGCTTGATGAACCGGTGATCGGTGTGGCCCTGGACGGTACAGGCCTTGGAACTGACGGCAGGATCTGGGGCGGGGAGTTTCTGCTCTGCAGGCTGGATGATTTTGAAAGAAAGGCCCATTTTGAATATATCCCCTTGCCAGGCGGAGATGCAGCTGTGAAGGAGCCATGGAAAACAGGCCTTTCATACCTTGTCAGGGTTTTCGGCCCGGATTGCCTCCGGTTGGGCATTCCTTTCACTGACCAGCTGAACCATGAGCAGGCCGCATTGATCATCCAGGCCATATCACGCAGGCTGAACTGCCCGGAGAGTTCCAGTGCGGGACGTCTTTTCGATGCGGTTTCCGCCATCCTCAGGATATGTGAGGTCTCCCGTTTTCACGCTGAAGCCCCCATGCGGATAGAGTCGCTGTGCGACAGGCGTGTGAAGGAACATTATGAGTTTATCCCCGGCCCGGTCATCTCTTTCGATCCGGCCATCAGACAGATCGTGAACGATATCCGTAACGGCATTCATCCTTCAGTCATCGCCGGCCGTTTTCATAATACGATCATTCATTGTATTTTTGCCGTTTCCCGGATGATCCGAGAAGAGACAGGTATAGGCAATGTGGTTCTTTCCGGCGGCTCATTCCAGAACCGTATCGTACTGGAGAGGTCGCTGGATTTTCTCAGAAGAGACGGATTCCGGGTGTTTGCCCACAGAAGGATCCCCTCCAACGACGGTGGGATTGCCTTGGGGCAACTGGTCATTGCTGCTAAAAGGAGGTCTTTGGGATGTGTCTGAGTATACCTGCAAGGGTGGATCAAATTGAGGGCGATATGGCCCTTGTCTCGGTGGGAGGAGCCCGGTACCGGGCCAGCCTCCAGCTACTTGACGGGGTGAGCGTCGGGGATTATATTCTGCTTCATACCGGGTTTGCCATACAGAAACTGGACCCCCAGGAGGCAGAGGAAACGCTGAAGCTTTTTGACGAATTCTCCGAGTTGAACCGCCAGTTGGATGACGAGGAATTGTCCTCAGGAAAGAGGATCACCTGATGAAATACATGGATGAATACCGCGACCATGAACGGGTATTGCGGATTGCCGGGGAGATCGGGAAGATTTCAGCCAGGAAGTGGGCTTTCATGGAGGTGTGCGGCGGTCATACCATGGCGATACAGAAATTCGGCATTCCTTCCCTGCTTCCTGAAAGCATACGGCTGCTTTCCGGTCCGGGATGCCCGGTTTGTGTCTCAAGCCGGCGGTACATCGACCAGGCCGTTGCATACAGCCGGATCAACGGGGTGATCATCGCCACTTTCGGAGACCTGATCCGTGTGCCGGGCTCCTTTACGACTCTTGAAAAGGAGAAGGCCGCAGGTGCAGATATCCATATTGTCTATTCCATTCTCGATGCCCTTAAAATCGCCCGGGAACACAGGGATAAGCAAGTTGTCTTCCTGGCCATCGGATTCGAGACCACTGCACCTGGTACTGCAGCAGGGATTCTCAACGCATATCATGAAGGACTGACCAACTTCATGGTTTACAGCTCTCATAAGATCATGCCGCCTGCCATGGCAGCCCTGGTGGAGGAGGGCGTCAGGATAGACGGATACATCGCTCCGGGTCATGTCAGCACCATAACAGGTACCTCAATATACCGCCACCTTCCCGGCCGTTATGGATTGGGTTGCGTGGTTTCAGGCTTTGAACCGTTGGATATCATGCAGTCACTGCTGATGCTTGTCAAACAGATGGAAAGTGGCAAACCCCGGGTCGAAATCCAGTACCGGAGAGCGGTCACCGAGGAAGGAAACATGAAAGCGAAAGCCCTGATGGAAGAGGTATTCGAGACCCGTGACGATTGGTGGAGGGGGTTGGGAGTATTACCGGACTCCGGGCTTGCTCCGCGTGAAAAATACAGGTACCTTAACGCTGAAGTGATGCTCGTTGCCGATCCCGGACCGGTCAGGGAGGATCACGGTTGCATCTGCGGCGAGATCTTACGCGGAATTAAAGAACCCAGGGATTGTCGCCTTTTTGGAAGTGTGTGCACCCCGGTCAATCCGGTCGGAGCTTGCATGGTTTCAAACGAGGGAGCATGCCACGCCTACTACAGGTATAACAGGAGTTGATGGAAAAATATATTCTTCTCGGACACGGCAGTGGCGGGCTGATGACACGTCAGCTCATCGTTGATATTTTTCTCCGACATTTCGGGGATGATACCCTGCAAAAGCTAACGGATTCGGCGGTCATCAGCATGAATTCCCACCGGCTGGCCTTTACCACGGATGCTTTTGTGGTGAAACCGATATTCTTTCCGGGCGGAGATATCGGCAAGCTTGCAGTTGCAGGTACCGTCAATGACCTGGCGGTATCCGGGGCGACACCCCTCTATCTGAGTGCTGCATTTGTGATCGAGGAAGGGCTGCCTGTTGAAGACCTGGAGACGGTGGTAAGGTCTATGGCACAGGAGGCCCGGAAAGCGGGCGTCCGGATCGTTTGCGGAGATACAAAGGTCGTCGACCGCGGTAATGCCGACAAGATGTTCATCACCACGGCAGGAGTGGGGACACTGGAAGAGCGTTTCACGGACATCGGAACGGGCACTGGGATCAGACCGGGAGACCGTATCATGATCAGTGGGTCCGTGGGTGACCATGGCATGGCGGTTATGATGGCCAGGGAACTGCTCGGGTTCTCTTCAGAGGTCAAGTCAGACTGTGCAAGTTTGAATCATCTGATCGGTAAATGTCTGGATCGGCACCCCGGCATCAGATTCATGCGTGATCCTACCCGTGGCGGTCTGGCTGCAGTCCTGTGCGAGCTGGCAGAGATGACCGGCTTTGGAATCGAAATTGATGAGCCCGCCATTCCCGTCCATGATCCCGTCAGGGGTCTCTGTGAACTGCTGGGTTTTGACCCGCTCTATGTGGCGAACGAAGGGAAAGTGGTCATGGTAGCGGATCAGACAAATGCAGATCGTATTCTTTCGACGATGAGATCCGATGCCCTCGGAAAAGAAGCTTCAGTCATCGGAAGGATCGTCGATCATCACCCGGGCCAGACCTGGATGAACACCGGGCCGGGCGGAAAACGGATTGTTGATATGCCTGCAGGAGAACAACTTCCCAGAATCTGTTGACTCAATACTTGTCACATGCATGAACTTTCAATCGCTGTGAACATTGTTGAGATCGCTGAAGAAGAAGCCCGTAAGCATGGAGCGGGCAGTATCCATGAAGTGGAACTGGAGGTGGGTGAATTTTCGGGTGTGGTGTTGGAAGCGCTTGAGTTCGCTCTGCAGGAGGCGGTGAGGGAGACGCTCCTCGAAAAGGCGGAGATCCATATCCGCAGCATTGGGGCATGGGCAAAATGCACGGAATGTAAAAGCGAGTTCAGGCCGGCTGAGCCTTTGGCTCCATGTCCTTACTGCGGCGATCCTTTCCCGAAACTGATAAGGGGAAGGGAACTCAGGGTGTCCAGCATGAAGGTCACATGATTTTCATATCTTTGCAGCTCTTAACCCAAGAGCTATGTGTGATACCTGCGGCTGCGGCCAACCCGGCGAGGACGTGACGATCCGTAAACCCGGTGAAGAAATGGCCCGGGAGCATTCCCACTCCCATGTCCATACCCATTCGCATGATCATTCCCATGGGGAGTACAGTCACAGTCATGACCATATTCATGAGCATAGCCATCCTCATGAGCACCCAAACGATCACGGACACGGGAGTAGTATGGATGACCACCATCACAGCCATGACACAGACCACGCCCATCACCTTCATGAAGCGGAGCATTTCCATGCCCACGCCAGGGAGATCCGGTTGGAACAGGATATTCTTGGAAAGAACAGACTGATCGCCGAGCGTAACAGGGGATATTTCATGGCACGTAATATTTTCGTCATGAACCTGGTCAGCTCACCCGGTGCCGGCAAAACAGCACTTCTGGAACGAACCATCCGTGACCTGGGAAAGGAAATCTCTTTTTTTGTGATCGAAGGGGATCAGCAGACCATGAATGATGCACAGAGGATACACAAAACCGGTGCACCGGTAGTCCAGATCAACACCGGCAACGGTTGTCATCTGGATGCGGAGATGGTCCATAGGGCCGTCCGGAAGCTGGAACCCTCGGATAATTCAGTATTGTTCATCGAAAATGTCGGGAACCTGGTTTGTCCTGCACTTTTTGACCTGGGTGAAGCCGCACGCGTTGTAATCATGAGCGTTACAGAAGGAGATGATAAACCCGCCAAATACCCCAATATGTTTCAGTCTTCCGGGATATGCATCATCAACAAAACCGATCTGCTTCCCCATGTCGATTTCGATATAAAACTGGCCAGGGATTATGCGATGAGGGCCAACCACCACATGCAGTTTTTCGAAATGTCGGTGCGTGCCGGAGAGGGGCTGGAGGCATGGTATGACTGGCTCAGGTCGGCGGTGAAGAAGTTACGTTAAACCATTCCTGCAAGCTTGGGTCGTTATTCACCAGATGCCCGCGAAGTCCATAAAGGTTTCTGTCAGATCAACCACAAAACACTTCTCCTGAACCTCAATCCCAAAAACCGGATCCGACCGGCTGTGTGAACATGTTCTCCGGCAAGATCCCAAACAGCATTGCGAGATGATGATCCATTTCAGTCCAATTGGTGTCATACATACCCCGTATATTGAGGATGCTCCCTTCCAGCACTATGAGGAGGCTGAAGGGCTTTTTTTTATCGAACTGTTCAAGGAATATAAGCAGGGCCTGTATCTTCTTGATCGGTTCAGATACATTTATATTCTTTTTTACATGGACCGGCTGAAAAAGCCCTGGCACCTCAGGGTTCACCCCCACCGTGGGCATGGGATGGAGGTGGGGCTTTTTGCCACGCGCTCGCCTAACAGGATCAATCCTATCGGCCTTACCACGGCACGTATATTCCGGATTGAAAACAACCGGATCTATACTTCAGGACTTGATATCCTGGACAGCACACCCCTGCTGGATATCAAACCGTATGTCGCCGATGTGGACATGAAGCCGGATGCCAACATGGGATGGATTGATCCGGAACGGGAAGGCAGCGTACCGATGCCCGGAGCTTTTTCTGACTGATATGAAAATCTCCGCCTTACAGCAATATTCAGGGTTGAATGGCGGAACTCATTTCATCCGAGAGGAGAGAGATGCATCATCAAGGATCATGCTGAACAGTTTTTTCAGATTGATCCCGTGACAGGCTGCCATTTTTGGCACAATACTGGCCTCGGTAAGCCCCGGAATAGTGTTTACTTCGAGGAAGAAGAGTCCGTCATCATTGAAGATGTAGTCAAAACGCACCACTCCTCTGCATCCGAGCTCCCTGAAAAGCATACCGGAAGTCTCCATGCAGTGATCCCTGGTGTCAGGAGGTATATCGGCCGGCACGATTTCCTGGGCAAGGGAAGGGTCGTACTTGGCTTCGAAATCGAAGAACTCCTTGCGGCTGATGATTTCGGTAACAGGCAGAATGATCATTTGCTTTCCATGTCTCAAAACACCGCATGTGATCTCCCGGCCACGGATAAATGATTCAATCAGTACTTCGCTGTCCTCGGCGTGGGCTTCGCTGATGGCACGCCGGATATGTTGTCTTTCATTTACCCTTGAGGTGCCGACACTGGAACCGCCATTATTGGGTTTGACAAATACTGGCAATCCCAGCTCATCGGGGATGGCTTCATAGTCAAGGTCATCCCCCTTCCTGAATAGAATACCACGGGCAGTACTGACTCCATGGAAACCGACAAAATCCTTGCAGAGCTTCTTGTTGAAAGTGAGTGCTGACACGGCATGATCGCAGCCTGTATAAGGCACCCCCAGCATGTCAAGGTACCCCTGGATTTTGCCGTCTTCACCCGGAGTGCCATGGATGGCATTGAATACTGCATCGAAATATATTCGCTTCCCCTCCAGGACCAGGGAGAAATCCTCCTTATCGATGGCTGATCTGCCCCCGTGAAGATCTTCATGATACCACCCCTCCCTGCTGATTATGATGCGGTAGGGATTATAATGTTTCCGGTCCAGGTGCTTTTCAACGATATTGCCGCTCTGGAGGGATATATCCCATTCTCCCGAAAACCCTCCGCATAGTATGGCGATGTTTTTTATCTTCATCATTCGGTCCGAAAATGCAAAAATAATCAGAAAACCAAGGCATAGGTTTACGGTTTAAACGCATGGCTCCCATCCCCGGGAAAGGTAAGAATTTCATATCTTTGACGCCCGCAAGGCAATAATTTGATCCGGTACAGGTTATTGATACCCGGGGCTGTGATTTGACTATGGCAGGATCAGGATTTCGGGACAGAATGATTTACAGGTTTCTCACGAGCAGGCTTTTCCTCCTGAATTTGGGCCTGGCCGTCATAATCACGGCACTATTGATTTTTTTCATGCTCAGGTTCATGAATATCTATTCCAGGCATGGCAAGGAAATGGTACTGCCGGATTTTACCGGTTTGACACTGGCACAGATCGACTCATCCGGCTTCGGCAAGAAGTTTGATTTTTTTGTGATCGATTCCATTTACAGTAATGCGGTCCCGAAAGCCACGGTCGTGATGCAGGACCCCCAGCCCGGTTCCTTTGTGAAGCGTGGCCGTAACATCTATGTCACTACTGTTGCGGTACTGTCCGAGAAGGTTGAGATGCCCGACCTGGTTGACCTCACCGTGCGACAGGCGGTCAGCTTGTTGCACTCTTACCGGCTGAAGCCCGGAAGGTTAATCTACAAACCGAGTTTTGACAAGGATGCCGTCCTGCAGCAGCTGGTGGGCAGTGATACGGTAAACCCGGGAGACAAAATCGAAATCGGATCGGTGGTGGACATGGTAGTGGGTACCGGCACCCTGGTCCGGAACCTGAAGATACCCTTTCTCCTGGGGAAAACCCACCTGGAAGCTCTGATGGTCACCACTTCCTCCTCTTTCAATATCGGAAGGCAATTTTATCTGGACAGCCTGGAGGAAGAAGGAGAGATGAGGGTATATATGCAAGATCCGAGGTGGGATGATGGTTATCTCTATTACCCTGGGGATTCCATTTACCTCTGGTACCGGAATGACCGGTATTTTAACTTTGATGATTATCTCAGACAGTTTCAGCCCGATACAGCCGGTCAACAGCCTGTGGCGGGCGATACCTTAAAAGAACCGGGAGATCATGAGTTTTAGGTTCAATGCAGCATGTCTGATTCTTTTGTTTTCCCTTTCCGGAAAAGGGCAGGAATACCTTACCGGAACAGGGGAAAATGCAATGATCCGTCAGTTTCTTGCCGGAAACCATCAGGGAGATTTGAAAACTGGAGGAACCCGGGAGCAATACCTGATGCTTCCATTTTTTGATGATTTTGCCGGAGAGGGGATATATCCCGTTTCATCACTGTGGAGAGACAGTGCTGCCTATATCAATGCGGATTATCCCGTGTTTCCGGTCAGCTTTGGTGTTGCTACGCTTGATGCCATTGATCAATACGGGAAGGTATATAAGAATCTTACGACATTTTCTGGTTTGGCCGACAGGATGACCTCCAGGCCGGTCAGGCTGGATTCCATATACGATACCGGAACGATGCAGTGGAAGCCTTTATCACCCGCTGATTCAGTCTACCTCAGCTTCTACTACCAGCCGCAGGGCAGGGGTGTGCCGCCCTCTTCCTCGGATTCGCTGGCCCTTGATTTCGGATATTACTATGATGTTTTTGACCATTTCGACTCGGTGCTCGTCTTTATGAGCGATTATATCACGGTTACAGATACCATCTTTCCCGGTGACACCCTCCTGCTGAACTGCCAGGTGCCATGGGTACTCGCCCCGGACACCCTTTATCATGAGGATCAGCTCCTGGTTCCCTGTGACAGTATTTTCAGGCAGGAAACAAAGTGGATCAGGAAATGGAGCGCCCAGGGAGACACCCTTGAGGTTTTCGCCGAGGAAAGGAACAGATGGTTCGAAAGGGTGATGATCCCCCTGGTTGATTCGGCATGGTTCAGGAAGGATTTTCAGTTCAGGTTTCTGAATTATGCCAGCCTCTCCATGATCAGCAGCTGGAAAAGCAATACCGACCAGTGGCATATCGACCTGGTATACCTGAATGCGAACCGTTCGGCGAACGACACGACCCTGAACAAGATATCCTTCGCCGGTCCGGCACCCTCCTTTCTGAACAGGTACCGTTCGATGCCTTATTACCAATACAGCTTCAACGCTTCATCCAACGTCACCGATTCAGTTGAATTGCTGATCACCAATCTCGATTCCGTTTCATACCAGGCCGACTATTCCTATTATTTCATGGATGAAGGGGATACCATTTTCGAATATAACGGTGGTTCGGGAACGCTGTCTCCGTTTTTCAGCCAGGGATATTGCGATTACCTGCCTTTCTCGAAACCTCCGGTCAAAGCCTATTTTCCTTATGCGGGTTCCGCGGCTGAAGATAGTGCCGCTTTCCGTGTCGTGCATGTGATTCGCGGAGGGGAAGGCGGTATCCTGGGCGACACGATTGATCAGCTGCAGGTATTTTCCAATTATTTTGCCTACGACGATGGTACGGCTGAGGCAGGTTATGGACTTTCGCCGGCGGGTGCACAGCTTGCATACAGGTTCAATCTGGTCAGACCGGATACCCTGCGGGCGGTTTGGTTTTACTTCAACAGGGTTCAGGGCGATATCAACGAGAAGGTGTTCCATCTGGCAGTCTGGGGCGACAACAACGGCCGTCCGGGAGCGCTCAGATACCTGGAAGAGAACATCCTCCCGGTATTTACCGATAGCCTCAACACTTTCTATATCCATCATCTTGAGCATGACAGTCTGGTGCTGAACGGTACCTTCTATATCGGATGGATACAAACTTCCAACCACAACCTGAATATTGGGTATGACAGGAATACGGACGCCAGTGATCATATTTTCTATAATGTTGAAGGTTCCTGGCTCAAGACAAGCTTCACCGGGGCCCTCATGATCAGGCCGGTACTGGGCAGGAGGCTGATCCCTGGCCAGCCTGCCCCAGTACTTTCCTTGAAGACACTGGAGATCTATCCCAATCCGCCGGATGCGAGCCGGCTGATCCACCTTCTGCTTCCTGATGAGTTGAACCGCCCTGATATCAGGCCTGACCTCGAGATCAGGATTTTCTCCCTGACGGGTCAGGAAATGTATTCCCATCCCTTCCGTGATGAGTTGAATGTGAGTATCCTGCGCCCGGGGATCTATATCATCAGCGTGTTTCACCCGGGAGCCGGTGCCCCATATTCGGAAAAACTACTGATCAGCAGATAGCCTCCTGATGAAAAATGTTTCGGGGATTTCCGGCACAACCGATCAGCGTTACGAGCATTACAGGCTGCTGGTCGATAAGGGGCAGGGTGCGATCCGTATCGATAAGTTCCTGGAAGCGAAAATGGAAAATGTCTCCAGGAACAAGATCCAACAGGCGGCAAAGGCCGGCTTTGTCCTGGCCAACGGTTTACCTGTCAAGCCCAATTACCGTGTGAGGCCCGGCGATGTGATCACCGTGGAGCTTACGTGGCCTCCCCTTAATCCGGAGCTTCTTCCGGAAGATATCCCTCTCGATATCCTGTTTGAGGATGATGACCTGATCGTGATCAATAAGAAGCCGGGAATGGTGGTCCATCCTGCTCACGGGAATTATACGGGCACCCTGGTCAATGCCTTGGTTCACCATTTGATGGCTGATGATACTGCATTGGAGGATGGGGAAAAGGTGGCTCCCCGTCTGGTGCACCGTATCGATAAAAACACATCCGGTTTGATCGTTGCAGCCAAGAATGACACGGCACACTCCAGGCTGGCCCGGCAGTTCTACTATCATCGCATCGAACGGAAATATATAGCTCTGGTATGGGGCGATTTGTCGAAGGATGAAGGTACGGTGACAGGTCATATCGGACGCGATCTCAGAAACAGGAAGTCGATGGCCGTTTACCCGGGAGGGGAGCACGGCAAACCGGCCGTGACCCATTACAGGGTTATGGAACGTTTTGGTTATGTCACACTGGTTGAATGTCGGCTGGAAACGGGCAGAACCCATCAGATCAGGACCCACATGAAGTTCATCGGGCATCCCGTATTCAATGATGATGTATATGGAGGAGATGAGATCCTCAAGGGTACCTCTTTTGCAAAATACCGTCAGTTCATCCAGAACTGCTTCAAGATATTGCCCCGGCAGGCCCTCCATGCCGCCACACTGGGTTTTCAGCACCCGGTTACAGGTGAAAGGCTCCTTTTTCAGTCGGATATCCCTGAGGATATTTTGACTGTTATTGTACGCTGGAGAAATTATATCTCAGGTCAGGACCTTCCCCACAGGGGTTGAAACTGTCTGTCCGGACCGAATATTACATGCCGCCACGGCTAGAATTTTAATGAAAGCCTTACACCTGTAATATTGCGTCCGTTGCAGGAGATGCCCCAGAGCGCCGGTTCCCACGTGAATGTCAGGTCTTCCGAGACATCCCAGTTGAAAAGATGTGCATCTACAGTGGCGTCGATCACATTGAGCAGGTACCAGAGCGAGGCGAGTATGATGGAGAAGTCCCTGTTCCGGCGGTAATAATCCTTCGCCGTTCGGAGTGTTTCCGGGTCGTAACGGGATTCATATTCGTTCACGGGTGGCATTGTGTCGCCGGAGATCAGGGAATGGTAATATGCCTCCCTGTATTTCTGATATTCCCTGTCGTTTTTATGAATGAAATAATACAGTGTTCCGAATCCGGCATAGATGACCGGAATCTTCCAGTATTTTCTGTTGTAGGCCTGGCCGAGTCCGGGCACGACCAGGGAATACAAGGTGGCTTTGTGGGGTGAATGCTTCGTGCGTTGCAGTGTATCGGCAGGCTCCTGTTCCGGCAGGCTGTTGCCGGTGTTCCCCTGTCCCAGGGTCACCTGGGCAGAGAGGGTGGTAATCATCAGAATGCCGGACAGAATGATCTGACGCAATGCTACTGGCTTCAGCGTTAATTCCATTTCGGGAGTTTGTCAGGAAAGCCCGGAAATGATACGTTCGAGCTCTTCTTCTGAACGGAAGGGAATAACGATTTGTCCTCCTTCATTATTATTTTTCCGGATGCGGGTGCCTTTTCCAAACCTGCTGACAAGCAGCCTTTTTGCCTCGAGGAGTATCCTGGAGGATTCTTCTATCGCTTTATGGGAGGTGGGTTTCTGATCCCATTCCTGCACCTTTTTTTCCACTATTCTGACGTTCAGGTTTTTACTGAGGATCTGTTCCAGCATTAGGAGCTGGGACTTGTCGTCGGGCAGGTTGATCAGTGCACGGGCATGTCCCATTGATATCTTATGGTCCCTCACGGCTACCTGGATCTCAGGGGGCAGCTTCAGCAGACGGATATAATTGGTGATGGTTGACCTGTCCTTTCCGATTCGTTTGCTCAGTTTATCGTGCGTTAGCTGACACTCCTCAATGAGCCGCTGGTAACTGATGGCAATGTCAAGGGCATTCAGGTCTTCACGGTGGATATTCTCAATCAGTGCCATCTCCAGCATTTGCTGGTCATTGGCAACCCGGATGAAACACGGGATATCCCTTAATCCTGCCATTTTGGAGGCCCGGAACCGCCGTTCCCCCGAGATGAGCTGATATTTGTCATAACCCAGCTTTCTGACGGTAACCGGCTGAATGATGCCCTGTTCACGGATAGAATCCGCCAGTTCCCTCAGCTGATCCTCCTCGCAGTTGTTTCTCGGCTGGAAGGGGTTGGTTTCGATCTGATCCAGTGAGATGCTTGCAATGGCGCCCACCACATAATGACCTGAAATGTCCTTGGATGTGATGTCAGTCTCAGGACTTTCCAAAATAGCGCTTAATCCCCTGCCCAGTGCCGATTTCTTAGTTTTCATTGATGAGATCGATTTGTTTTTGCGATTCCGGTATCTGGGTCATTCCGTTTTTCTGGAGTATTTCGCGGGCGAGGTTCAGATAGTTGATGGCACCTGTGCTGTCGGCGTCGAACATGATGATGGTTTCTCCAAAGCTGGGAGCTTCTCCCAGCCGTGTATTCCGGTGGATGATCGTGTCGAACACCATGGTCTGGAAGTGGGTTTTCACTTCCTCAACCACCTGTTTTGACAAGCGGAGTCGTGTATCGAACATGGTCAGCAGAATTCCCTCAATGTCAAGATTTTCATTCAGGCGGGATTGAACGATCTTGATCGTATTCAGCAGCTTGCCCAGGCCTTCCAGTGCGAAATATTCGCATTGAACGGGAATGAGTACCGAATCAGCGGCCGTAAGTGCATTCACGGTGATCAGACCTAGTGAGGGAGAACAATCGATGATGATGAACTGGTAGTCATTCTTAATCTTATTGACCACTTTTCGCATCATCTTTTCCCTGTTGGGAAGATTGATCAGTTCGATTTCTGCCCCGACGAGGTCGATATGGGCAGGAACCAAATCAAGATTTGGCGTTTTGGTATTCAGGATGATGTGTGCAGGTTCCACCTCGTCCAGAATACATTCGTAAATGCTGGTCTTGATATTCCTCGGATCAAAACCCACACCCGATGTGGCATTGGCCTGGGGATCGGCGTCGATGATCAGGGTTTTGTATTCCAGAATGGCAAAACTGCCTGCCAGGTTAATGGCGGTAGTCGTCTTTCCGACGCCTCCCTTCTGGTTGGCAATAGCAATAATTTTCCCCATTTGGAATCAGGTATTTCCCGGATTTCAGGTGTTCAAGACAAAAATAATATGAAAGCTGCCACATCCGGCAAATAAATATTAACACAGATGAGGTATGGTGTTAATAAAAACCGGAATGTTTTAGGATGGGGAATGACTGGATCCTTGGTCAGTCGTCACGATCAGGATTCATCCCTGGAATCCGTCCCGGATGCTGATGGATGCTCAATGCCCAGGTCCTCGAAGTCGATGTCGGCGGCATGGGATTCAACACCTGATCCGTTTTCCTCCTCAGCCTCATCGGGTGGTGGGATCTTGCCGGTCCTGATGAACTCAATCACGTCGCGCAATCCCTTGCTGAACTTATCAAAATCCTCCTTGTAAAGAAACAGTTTGTGCTTCTCGTAAAAGAATTTGCCCTGATCATTGCTGAAGCGCCTTTTACTTTCTGTAATGGTCAGGTAATACTCGTCAGACCGGGTTGCCTTGACATCGAAGAAATAGGTTCTCTTTCCTGCCCTTACCGCCTTCGAAAAGATTTCCTCCCGCTCTTTGTCCTTATGCTCCAAATCTTCCATACTGAAATCGGGTGTAGAATTTCCGTTATGTAAGGGCAAATATAAAAAATAATTATTCTGTGCAAATAAAAAGTTGCAATATGCCCTAGAGATGAATCAGGAGTAATTTTCTGTCGCAATCTGGATAAATAGAAGAGGCTGCCTTTTCGGGGGCAGCCTCTTTAGTGTTACAATGAAGACACACAGCAGGTGTGATTATTCCGGCACCTGGGATTTGAAGCTGTCGGTGACCTGAGAGCCAAGTCCGCCGTTGG
>JAFGHD010000138.1 GCA_016939365.1 Bacteroidales bacterium
CTGTAAGTAAAATTTTTGTTTTCATAACTTACATTTGGCTTGGCCCGGTAAATGGCTGGACTCGATGATGTGGCAGATAGTCAGATTCTTCTTTAGTGATGGTTGATCCTCATCAGCTCATTTAAGCAATCCCTCCACCAGGATATCCTCATCGATCTCCTCCCAGCGGATACCTTCTCCACCGCCCACAAACCGCCAGTTCTTTCTTTGTTGCCCGCCGGCATCCCTCAACCTCGGGAACCAGTTCAGCGGAACGGCGATTTCCCTGCCATCCTCCAACCTGACGAACAACCTGAATTCATCAAACCAGACATGTATTGTATTAATAGGCTTATTCATGAACAAGAATTTATGGAATCATAATAAGTATCAATAAAGTTTCGCTCCTTCATCTGCAATCCAACTGAATTAAGTCTCTCTGTAATAAACTCTTTTCCTTCTCTTATATCCTCAATATCAAAGTATCGCAACGCACTATGTACAATAATCTTCATGAACTCATAATAATGTAATCCATATGGCTCGTGATTATAGGCTTTCCAAAAAATAACTGCTGAATTGAAAAACTCTGCAAAACGTTGGTCGAAATCTCCATTGGCATCTATAAAGTAAAATAATGGCCAAAGAACTTCACAAATTCCACTATTAAGTTTTTTTAAATATCTATTCTTAAAGTCTACACTAAGAGCATTAAAAAGAGATAATGTCAAATGCAGTTTTGGTCCTTTAATGTTCTGTTCTAGAGAAATAGCCTCAAGAATGGCCCTACCTGCAATATTACTAGTTTCTTTCTTAGAAGAGTTTTCTACTGAAATGGAATTTATTATTTTGGTTTCACCAAAGCTTGCTCCACCGCGAAATAAGATTGGAGGATCAAAATACTTATATGGCTCTTGTTGTAATGTTGAATCCTTGCCTTTCGTTACTTTAATCCCCTCAAATTCAATTGGATCTTGATGATTATGCGGATTTTGATAAACGTATGAATTGCTTAAATAACAATCGATTAGGAAGTTTGCTAGCTGTTCAATAAAAAAATCTGCATTATCTCCCACAAGAAAAATTGAATCACTAAAGGGAAGAAAATACCTAAATTCATCAACTAGCACTCCCCTCATACATTGAGAAGAAAAAGTGTTACTTGATATAGAATAACGATCCCTTAAATGTCTCTTTTCTAGTTTATCTTCCAAAATGTCGGTATATGTCCCATACATTCTTAATGCTGTATTTAAATCCTTTCGAATATAGTCAGAAAAGGCTAATAAATCAATATAGGCTACGACGCAATCCATGCTAATCAATTTGATGATTTCAAAGATATTGAATATTATCGTATGCTGAAAGGAATTTAGATTTGGAAAAACTCATGAAAACATTATCATTCCAGCTTAAGGATAAAACATTTTTTATTTGCTATTGGATTCAGGAAAATTTGTTATGAAGTAAACCTGGAAACGATATTCCTAAACATTTTCCGTATCATTGTACCACAACACATTTCACCCGGTCAATGGATTCATGATGAAACGAATGATCCTTCCAACTGCCGTCTCTCTTTTTCTCCTGGCCGCGTTATACCTGCCTGCCGCTGATGCCGCCGTTTCCGGCGACAGCCTGCAGGCGGCGGACAAATGGCGCACCCCGCCGGAGGACATCCTGGAGGTGCTCCACGCGCCGCAGATTCCCTGGGTATGGACTTCACCCACCGGCGCATACCTGTTGCTGGCCGATCCCGTCCTCTATCCTCCTCTGGCGGAGCTGGCCGCGCCCATGCACAAGCTGGCCGGCATCCGGGTCAATCCCGCCAACAACGGCATCCATGGCCGGCACGGGGGTACCATACCGCGTCTGGTCAGGGTGGAGGGCGGCGCCGTCACGCTGCTCGGCCTGCCGCCGGACGCCGAAGTCCTCGATGTGCTCTGGAGCGTCGACGGCCGGCGCTTCGCCCTCACCGTCATGCTCCCGGATCACATCGGCCTGTGGGCCGGAAGGGTGGACGGTGAAGTGAAGGAGATCGTGGGCCTGGCTCTCAACCCGCTGCTGGGCAGCGCCGTGGAGTGGCTGCCCGATCAGAAGCGTCTGCTGGTACGCCGCATCCCGCAGCGTGGAAAGGCCCCGGAGCCGCCGGTCATACCTGCGGGACCGCAGATACTTGAAAGTTCAGGCGCCTCCGCCCGCTCCACATATGAAGCGCGCAACCTGCTGGAGACGGCCTACGATGACGCCCTTTTCGGCTATTACACAGCTAGCGAGCTGGTGGTCCTTGATCCGGAAACGGAGGAGGTGCACGTCATCGCTCCGCCCGGACATTACACCACGGCTGAGTTCTCTCCGGACGGCTCGTATCTCCTTATCGACCGTCTGGTCGCGCCCTGGTCGCACGAGGTGGCCTGGTGGCGTTTTGCCAGCGAGATCGGGGTGCGGGACGATACAGGCGGAATGGTCGCATCCATCGCCTCCCTGCCCGTGGCCGATGCCGTGCCGGTGCATGGCGTGCCGCCGGGCCCCCGCTCGGTCTCATGGCGTCCCACCGCACCTCATACCCTCTTCTGGGTCGAGGCGCTCGACGGCGGTGATCCCATTGCCACTGTGCCCCACCGCGACCGGCTCATGCGCCTGGAAGCCCCTTTCACAGGCGAACCCCAGGAGGTCTTCCGTGCGGAGCACCGCATCCAGTCGATGAACAGATGGGGTGAGGAGGGAGGCACCCTCATGCTCGTCCAGCGCGAACGGATACGCCGCTGGCAATACTTCTGGCTGCTGGATGTGGACGAAGGTACTGCGCGCCTGTGGTTCGACCTTGACGAGGACGACGCCTACGGCGATCCGGGTGATCCCCTGTTCCGCCCGCTGCCCAACGGCCGCTGGGTGATGCACCAGAAAGGAGAGGCGGTCTATTTCCGCGGACAAGGCGCCACAGAGCAGGGCGACCGGCCTTTCCTCGACCTGCGGGACATGGCCACCGGTGAGACCGAGCGCCTCTTCCGCTGCGATCCGGACCGATACGAATACTTCGTGGCCTTCGCCGGTGATGAGGAGCGCTTCGTGCTTTATTCCGAGTCCGCCACCGACGTGCCCAACTACTACCTGGCCACCTTCGGCACAGAGACTGAAGCATCTGAGGGCGAGGCGACCCGTTCCGTCACACGCGTGCCGGTCACCCGCTTCGAAGATCCCACGCCGCAGCTCCGTCAGATCGAAAAACGGATCGTTCGTTACGAACGCGACGACGGCGTACCTCTCAGCTTCCAGCTGCACCTGCCGCCCGGGTACGTGGAGGGTACGCCCCTGCCCACGGTGGTCTATGCCTACCCCCTCGAGTATTCCGGTGCCGCCACCGCGGGCCAGGTCAGGGGTTCGGCCCGGCGCTTCATGCGCATCTACGGCCCCTCGCACCTGTTCTTCCTGCTCCGTGGTTATGCCGTGCTCGACCAGACCGCCATGCCCATGATCGGCGATCCGGAGACCACCTACAACACCTTCGTGCCCCAGCTCGTGGCCGATGCTGAGGCTGCGGTGGCCAAGGCCGTCGGGATGGGCGTGACCGACCCGGAACGGATCGGCGTCATCGGCCACAGCCACGGCGGGCTCATGGTGGCCAACCTCCTGGCACACACCGACCTGTTCCGCGCCGGCATCGCACGCAGCGGCTCCTACAACAAGACCAACCAGCCCTTCGGGTTCCAGTCCGAACGCCGGTCACTCTTCGAGGCCAGGGACGTCTATATCCAGTTGTCACCCTCCTTCTTCGCTGACCAGGTCAACGAGCCGGTGCTGATCATCCACGGTGATGCCGACTCCAATCCCGGCACCCTCACCTTCCAGTCCGAGGTGTTCTATGAGGCCGTACGCGGTTCGGGCGGCACCGCCCGGCTGGTGCTGCTGCCCTTCGAGGACCACGGTTACCGGGCCCGGGAGAACGTGGAGCATGTGCTCTGGGAACAGCTCCGGTGGTTCGATCAATATGTGAAGGGTGCCGGCACCATAACACCCACGGGCTCCGGCCTGGACTGACACATCTCAAAACCTGCATTTTCCCCCGGCCTCGCACAGGAGGAAATGGCTTTAGGGGATATGCAGGTTCCGGCCGTGCCAACCTGTCCGGTTCATTCACGGCTTCACCACCAGCAGCGCCGTTTGCTCGTGGAGGTAACGGACGTCGGAGTGGACCCAGGTGACATCATCCTCGATGCAGGTGATGCCATACTCCTGACAGTGGATACGTATGTCCTGGCGGACCTCCTCAGCAGTGGCGTTCCGGAAGATCTTTTCGCTGGCCCGGCTTCAGGAATGTTGCGAGGTAAAGCCATAGTACGGCGAATCCGGTGTGCGGATGCCGCTCCATTCACTTTCGCCGCCCTGCATCCGGTTGTTGATGGATACCGGACCGAACCGGTCTCGCAGCTTCGGGTCGGCCAGGATCAGCCGCCGGTCAAGCATTGCGATCAAACGGTTTGGCATATCCTTGTATCGCTCGTAAAGCCCGGGAGGGATGTATTCGTCGAGACAGAGGTTCGCGGTCAGCTTGATACGGCTCATGGATGATCTTTTTTTGGATGATCTGGTCCGATGCAGTTATATATGCAAAGATAAAACAGATGGGATTCATTTCCAGGAATGAAATGGATCGTCTGTAAAAATTTTGTATATTTACAATAATTTACAAATGAACCTGTACCAGAGCATAAAATTCAAGACAGGCGTCCTGATCAGTTTTTCACTTTTCAAAACGATATCCGGGCCTGCAGGTGTTATATTCCCGGATGTTCGCAAGACAAAGTCAGCCACTGTTTCATTACCGGAACATGTTGTTTATGATTGTATTTAGTGCAACGAACCAAACCTAACCGTTCAAGGAGGACCCACCATGATCAACCAACGAAAACTGATTGACCGCATCCAGAGCTTCTCTCCGGGGAGGGAGCGTTGGGTGTCCAGACCGGAAGCCGGGCTGCCCGGAAAAGTGACCGTGCATTTCAGTGCGGGTCAGACGGGCTACCTGGACATGAAGGATCCCCGTGCCGTTCACTGGGCGCAGATGCTCGATGAGCAGGCACAGGAACAGCGGCCCGTCTATATCGAGATCGACGATGAGACGGGTGTGATCACCAACCTGAGGATACCGCGGATTTGCAAGGTCACGCGGCTTGATCCGGATCCGTACGGGAACATGAGGGTGTTGCTGAAGCCCTCTTCGGCCGTTCATTTGTTGCTGAAGTCTGATCCCAATTACGATTCCATGCTGACGGGCCTTCAGGTTGCGCTGAGCGACGGCAGCGAGCTCCTGATCACCGAGACACGTGACGGGCACGAGATCATCGACGTCAGGAAGCCGGATTCCAATCCCGGCGGCGGTTCGGGCCCTAACCCCCCGCCTTCGCCTGATCCGCCCGTGTCGGAGGCGAGGGCGGTGGAAGTGTTCAATAACATGAATGCCGAATCGTGCGATCCGTGCAACCCTTCCTCCGATTGCATCCCGTTCCTGTACCCCGATGACGGCTGCTGGATCCGGGCGCATATCATGTGCCACCTGATGCGGACGGGTGGACCGGACACCACGGTGAATCCGCCCGAAGACCCTGATAAGGTATGGATACAAGGTTGGCTTCATGCACCAACGGTAAATCACCCGGACTGTTATGTGAATTGGGGATGGCATGTCGCACCGACACTGATGGTCTCGTTGCCCGCAGGAGATGATAAGAGGGTCATTGACCCTTCGCTTAGCCCGGCACCGGAATCCAAAACCGACTGGAAGAACCGCCAGGGTGATCCCGGCGCCACCCTGACCGATACGGCATGGACCGACTATAACTATGTCGGGGACACCCAATCGGTGAGCCTTGCCCAGGCTCATACATACATGCAGTATTACCGTAACGAACTGAAGGACAGGTGCCTCAATTTCGGCCCGCCGCCATACAGCTGCAACAAGAGCTGCTTCTTCATCATCGACCGGAGCACTTTCTCCGACGACGAGGTCGAAGCCATGCTGGCCGTCGCTTCGCCTGCAGTGATACAAAACGCCTTCTATGTGGTACTGGATGGTTTCAGTCCCCAGGAGCTCGGCTTCACCGCCGCCACGATGCAGCACACTCCCGCCCTGAACATCGCCCCGCCGGTAACGGGTATGACCATCAGCCCCGACCGGCTGGAGTTTGAAGACCCGTCACACCTGAACCGGCGCCAGCGCCTCACCTGGGTGTATGATGTCCGGTTTACCAATACGAACGGATTCACAGCCGAAATGATCACAGTGACGATGCAGGCCTCGATGTCCACCGAATCCGGAACGGGTCACCTCTACCTCATCAAACAGCCCAACCCTTATGAGATCGATGGTGAGACATCATGGCTGAGCACCGACCTCCGCGTATTCCAGATCCGGACGGGCCAGTCGAAGTTCGGGGTGAACATGGGTTCCGATCCGTCCTTCTTCATCACCCAGGTCATCGCCAATCTCAACAGCGGTAACACAGGAGGTCAGACCTTTGATAACGATATCCCGACGGATATTCAGACCTCGAAGCTGGAGCTGGCGGGGACGGTGGGCGGCACGGCGGTATACAACTTCGCGGTGGCGAAGGTACGCTACCGTGCACTGACCACATCGGCCACGAACGTGCGGGTCTTTTTCCGCCTTTTCCCCGTGGCCACGACCTCGCTCGCCTATAATCTCTCCACGGCCTACCGGCGTCACACCACAGGGAGCACGGCGATACCGCTGCTCGGCATCAGGAACAACGAGGTGTCATCCATCCCGTGCTTTGCGGCGCCGCGTGTCAACTCTTCGACAACGGCCATGACCGTCCAGACGGATGCGGCCAATGTGCAGACCATTCCGCCCAATGCAGGAGGGGCGGAGGTCGTCAGGTACTACGGATGCTGGCTCGACATCAACCAGACCCAGCAGCAGTTTCCCATCCAGCCCTCTCCTGTGGACGGACCCTGGAGCTCGGGCCGGAAGACCATCCAGGAGCTGATCCGGAACGAACACCAATGCATCGTGTCGGAGATCGCCTTTGATCCTGCACCGCCGCAGAACGGCTCCACACCTTCGGTCTCGGACAAGCTGGCACAACGCAACCTGGCCATCGTGGAGTCCGCAAACCCGGGAGCGGCCTTCTCACGCCGTATCTCCCAGACATTCGAGCTAAAACCCTCAGAGTCGAAGACGGAGCATGATGAGCTGATGATCGACTGGGGCAACATCCCGGTGGGCAGTGTGGCGACATTCTTCATCCCGGGCATCGATGCGGGCGAAATGATGATGCTTTCGGCGGAAAAGTACCGCACCCACCGGCTGGTACGTATCAACGGACATACCGTCAAATGCGATACGGGAGGGATCACCTATTTGCCCATTCCTTTCACGGATGCCACGCTTCCCGGTATGCTGACCGTCGATCTTCCCGAAGGTGTTAAAAAGGGGCAGGTATACAAGGTTGTGGTGCGGCAGGTGACCGGCGAGACACAACGGCGCGGGGCGGTGGTTGCCGAAACACCCAAGACGGGGGTAAGGCATATCGTCGGATCTTTCCAGCTGACCATCCCTGTATCAGATAAAGCCGGGATGCTGCCCGGGCAACAGAGGCTGTTATCCGTCCTGCGGTGGATCGGAAGGTCGATACCGGCCGGGAACCGCTGGGCCCCGGTATTCGGAAAGTACGTGGATCACGTGGCGGGCCGGGTGGATGCTCTGGGAGGCAACTCCCGCAAGGTCGCACCCTCCTCTTCAGGTGAGTGGCAAAAGGCATACAGGAACTGCCTGATCCTTTCCTGGATCACCGTCCTGCTCATCGCGGTGCTGTGTGTGGGAACCGGCACGCAGGCAGGAAGCACGGTGGTGATCGGCGGAATCCCGGTCGTGGTTCTCTTGGCCATAGCAATATACTTTTGGAGAAAAAGATGCCGGCCAACAATGTGCCAGTTGCTTCGGACTGTTATGGCAGGTACGGGCATCGGAGCAGTCATATTGGCCATCATCGCCATTTTCGGTGCCGCTACGGCACAGCTGATCTCCGTATTGGCAGTGAGCGCCGTCATGGCCTTGATATTCCTGATAACCGCCTGGACAGGAAAGTGTTTCAGGAAGTAGTTGAAGGGTGCACAGGTATTTCCGGATTACTGTATCCATGTCAGGAGAGAGCACTGACCCTCCCTGCAAGCCCGTCTGAACTCTCCCCTGTTGTCGGGCTGGCCGGACTGACAGGGGAGGAAATGCAACCATGCTTTTTTTTGAGCATTATTCAGATGATTCCCTTGGGCCCTGCCTGTAGGTAGACATGAATTCCAGCCAAAGGGTCAAATGCCATAGGTACGGTATCTTTCATGTCCTGATCGTGTTCGAAGACCGACGACTCCGCAATCTATCCTGACTAAGTGCCCGGAACACATGAGAGTTGGCGATCATCCGCAATACATCATACATCACCGGTCTTTCCGGCTCTTGCCATGGCGCACTTTTTTGCTGCTGTGGTTCATTTTGAAAAGTATTGTTTCCAAGGAATGAAATATGCTATCTTTACGAGAAACAGCGATACGGGAAGCTGCCGCAGGTTTCGTTCAACAATGTTTAATGGTAAAGCAGGCTAAAGAGCAAAACATGAGCAAATCAGCTTTGGTGAGTTTCAGAATCAATTGAAAGCGAATTGCTTTTAAACACGCACTGTACTTATACTGCACCGTTATGTTTAATTGTATGACATCATGAGAGTACTGTTAACTGGAGCAACAGGGTACATTGGAAAAAGATTGTTGCCTGTTTTGATTGATATGGGATATTCTGTTATTTGTTGTGTCAGGGATAAAAACAAATTTCATACAGAGAGCTCATACAAAGAAAAAATTGAAATCATTGAAATAGACTTAACTAAGAAAGAAACTCTCGAAAATATTCCATATGACATTGATTTTGCCTATTACCTGGTTCACTCCATGTCAACCTCAAAAAATTTCAGTGAGCTGGAAAAAATATCTGCTGTTAATTTCAGGGAGGCACTGAATAAGACGAATGTCAAGCAAGTAATCTATTTAAGTGGTATTGTAAACTCACAGACTTTATCAAAACATCTTAATTCAAGAAAAAATGTAGAAATTGAATTAAGTAAAGGGAAATATGCCTTGACCACTGTACGGGCTGGAATAATAATTGGTTCAGGGAGTGCTTCATTTGAGATAATACGTGATCTGGTTGAGAAATTGCCGATTATGATTGCACCGAAATGGTTAAAAACCAAATGTCAGCCAATTGGAATCTCTGATGTGATTAAAATCTTAAAAGCCATACTTGATAACGAAAAAGTATTCAACAGGAGTTTTGATATTGCAGGCAATGATATTCTTACATACAAAGAAATGCTGTTGACGTTTGCATCAGTTCGGGGGTTGAAAAGATATATTTGGACAGTTCCGGTTATGACTCCGAAACTATCTTCATACTGGTTATTTTTTGTAACTTCCACATCTTATAAACTAGCTGTTTCACTTGTTGATAGTATGAAAGTTGAAGTCATAGCCAAAGATAATGAGATCAATAAAATACTGAAGTTTCAGCCATTGCCATATAAAGAATGCATCAAACAAGCGTTCAGAAAAATAGAGCAAAATGAGATTGTCTCGAGCTGGAAAGATTCGACCATAAGTGGTAGAATAGATTTTAAAATATCTGATTATATCAAGGTTCCTGAATTCGGATGCTTTAAAGACATACGCAAGAAACAGGTTGCAGATACTATGTCATGTATTGGAAAGATTTGGCAGATTGGCGGCACGACAGGCTGGTATTACGCCAACTGGCTATGGAAACTCAGGGGTTTAATTGATAAGCTTTTTGGGGGAGTAGGTTTAAGAAGGGGTAGAACAAATATTAACGATATTTATGCTGGTGATACTTTGGATTTCTGGCGGGTTATATATGCGAGTAAAACCGAAAGGCGATTACTCTTATTTGCGGAAATGAAATTACCAGGAGAGGCATGGCTGGAATTTCGGGTTCAGGATGATATTCTCGTTCAAACAGCTACCTTTCGGCCGAAAGGATTATTGGGAAGGATGTACTGGTATTTGGTACTTCCATTTCACCGACTGATATTTAAAGGTTTGATACAAGAATTAACCAAGCACGACAAGTAGGGATCAAACGATAGTGTTGCCGTGTAACATGACTCTTCGCAATGTAAAGACTGTACTGCAGGAGGCGGACAGGGATCTCAGTCCACTGAGGTGGTCAGGAATCCCCGACCAGTTCAGTGGGTCCATTGTTCATAATTAAAAACCGTAAATCAGTTTTGCAATTCATTTTAATTAATTTTGTGACTGCATATTTGGTGCACGAGTTCTTTTTTCGTGAAGAACAGTCTGAAAAGGGAATGCCGTGACTTGCTTCCGAAACCAAAGCGGAGGTAAGAATTCGGCAACAGTACCCGCTGCTGTGATCACCTTTAACTTTTTGAAGTCCGGATAGTCACTGTTAGCCAACCGGCTGATGGGAAGACTTTCAAAAGGGGTGTAAGTCAGAAGACCTGCCATATATGCAAAATCATTCAAAGCTTTCGGGTAAAAAGCTGCGAGTTAATTGATCCGTCAAATTAACCACAGATTCTTCCTGTAAGTTTTGAGGTAATTGAAATTTATTATGCACCTTAAAACTTTTTGAAATGAAAAAATTCATTACGCTTTTATTGAGCAATGTGGTTCTTGTCTTGTGGGCTTCAGCCCAAATCAGCTTCGACCAGGTGGATGTTGAGGCCTGGCTGGGAAGTGGTGAACATGAAGTGATGTTCGTTGTGGATTTCGACTCTGATCCCATCGGTGCAGACAGCGCCTTTGCCTGGGGAATTCATTTCGACAGCGATTCCATTTCCGGTGTTGGGATCATGGATTTGATCGCACAATCGGATTCGAATTTCTCTTACAGCGGTGGCACCTTTTTAGACAACATCAGCTACACCGTCAACAATCAAACCTTCACCAATCCGAATGCAGGCTGGTTTTCAATTCTGGAATCCGGCAATGGCGAAACCTGGGTATGGAACAGTGGTACCGGTGACCATGTCGGCACCGGACAGTGGTTTGGCATCGTCGTGATGGATCCGGATACCTGGGAGGCAGAGATCAATGTTCCGCTGCTTGAAACAGGCATTGAAAAGCTGTACACCCATGATGTAAAGGTTTATCCCAATCCGGCTGATG
Organism: Bacteroidales bacterium; assembly: GCA_016939365.1. Taxonomy (GTDB): domain Bacteria; phylum Bacteroidota; class Bacteroidia; order Bacteroidales; family JAFGHD01; genus JAFGHD01. The sequence goes on from JAFGHD010000138.1 coordinate 11,197, forward strand.
AAAAACTTTATATCGACCCTGAGCGGGAAGCAAAAGTGTATCTGATGAAATTGTCAGGTCAGACTGTATACAGCGCTTCGGGCAGAATTGAAACGATCGATGTGACAGACATCTCACCGGGATTTTATGTTCTTACGATCGTTACTGACGATAGGACAACCAGCAAAAAAATCGTGGTACATTGAGACCAAAACCGATGCTTCTCCCGATATTATCGGGTGTATTTGCCAGTGTGTTTTCACAGTATCCACCTCCGGCTGGGCAGGAAGGCAGTACAGCCATACACAGGGATAGTTCGGTATTTGTGAACTGGGCGACAGTATGCATGGTCGGGCGGGGACCTGTAAACATAGCAGAACCTTCGCTGGGCCTGGCCTCAGCCGGTACCCCGGACAACGCCACGGGAATTGCCGACAACCAGATCGTTTCTCTCGGTGACGGCGGAACAGCTGTTATGACATTTGAAAAACCAGTGGCAAATGGAACCGGGCCTGATTTTGCCGTTTTTGAAAACGGTTTTTCTGATGATTTCCTCGAGCTGGCTTTTGTGGAAGTGAGCTCCAATGGCATTGACTTCTTCAGGTTTGACGCGGTTTCCCTCACCCCAACCGATGAGCAGGTCGGCGCCTTTGGTTTGCTCGATGCCACCAGGCTCCACAACCTGGCCGGAAAATACCGTGTGGATTACGGTACGCCTTTCGATCTGGAAGAACTGACCGGTGATCCCAATCTTGACAAAAATCACATCACAATCATTCGGATCGTGGATGTGGTGGGAAGCATCGATGATGATTATGCAACATACGATTCGCAGGGCAACAAAGTGAATGATCCCTGGCCGACTGCATTCGAAAGCAGCGGTTTTGACCTTGATGCCGTGGGTGTGATCCATGAAGGCCCGCAATCGGTGAACAACCAGAATGCACACTCCCGGATCAGGGTGTATCCCAATCCGGCAAGTGAGGTCTTGTACATCCAATCCGGAGAAACACCGGGAATCATGCATGTGCTGATCGGTGATCTTTCAGGGAAACGGGTTCTTGAAAAAGTAACCGGTACCTTTTCCGGCATGAAGATCGGAATTCCCCTTGATGACCTGAAGCCCGGGATTTATATGGGCACCATAATTACAGAAGGATACAGCCATCCCTTTAAAGTGATCCGTCCTTGACAAAGCTGTTCTACATGCTGTTTTTCGTATTGCTTGTGAAAGCGGTTGTTTCCCAGACGCGGGTAGATACCGTGCTGACCCTGGAAGGCGTGGAAATAAGTTCGGCGAAGATCAGGGAGAACACCACCGGACAAAAGGTGATACCCATCGACAACGTGTTTCTGAAGAATCATGAAAGCTCCAATCTGGCCGAGATCCTGGCCAAAGGGAGCGGAATTCAGATCAAATCATACAATGGCGGGGGGTTGAGTTCCATCTCGTTCCGGGGAACCGCGGCACAGCACACCGGCATTTTCTGGCACGGTTTCAACCTGAACCAGATGAACACCGGAACGATCGATCTTTCGCTTATCCCGGGTTCGGGCTTCGACCGGGTGGATGTGATCCCGGGAGGTGGCGCTTCTCTTTTCGGAAGCGGAAATATCGGCGGTGGTATTCATCTGATCCCGGAACCCGTTTTTGACAAAGGGGGCACAGCGGGTATCAATGCGGGAATCGGGAGTTTCAATGGATATGATGCAGCGGTTTACAACCGGATGTCCACGGGAAAATGGTACAGCAAAACGATGTTGAACTATATGCAGGCCCAGAATGATTTTGAGTTCACCGGCCTCCGGGGGCAGGCCGGGAAGATGGAAAACAATGCCTTTTCAAGGTACGGGGCGATGCAGGATTTCTATCGTATGTTTCAAAGATCGGTGTGGGGCGTTTCGCTGTGGTACACGTCGATGGACCGGGAAATACCTCCCTCGGTGATCGAAGCGCCAAAGGACACCGAACAGTACGACCGTTCTTTCCGGGGTGTGATCAGCTACCGGCGTCAGCTAAAAAAACCGCAGGATCAGGCAGAGATCAGGTCGGGATACTTTGATGAATACTTCCGGTATGAAGAAAAAAATACGGAAGGAATACCCGTGATGGAAACCCTGATCAAAACCCAGAGATCGCAAACAGAAGCATCGCTCCGTTGGGTCTGGAAAAACCAAATTGTCAAAACCGGATTGACCGGGACCGGTGAATTTGGCGAAAGCGAAAGTTGGGACGGAAATGTGTCGAGGCTCCGGGCCGGAGCTTACCTGCTTTATACCCACGAGATACCTGCTGTTCAATGGAAGGTCTCGGTAAATCTCAGGCAGGAATTTGCTGAAGGTTATGCAATCCCTTTCACACCATCCGTCGGGGCTGAAGGAGCTATCTGCAGATGGTTGTCCGGAAAAGTGAATATCTCACGGAATTACAGGATACCCACTTTCAATGAACTGTTTTGGGTGCCCGGCGGCAATCCCGGCCTGAGACCAGAAGACTCCTGGAACGGGGAAACATCCCTGATTGTAACACCTTTGTTCAAGTCCAAATCCTTCAATCTTCAGGCGACAGGAACCCTTTTCGGTTCATGGGTGAAGAACTGGATCCTTTGGGTTCCGGTTTCATCCTGGACGGAACCGCGCAATATCCAGACGGTGTGGGCCCGGGGAATTGAGTCCGAATGGAGTGCGCAATGGCAGAAGGATAAAACTGCCGCAGGGATTTCCGGCGGGTATTCCTTCACCCGATCAACAGTGCAGGAAAAATCGCTTGAAAATGACGCATCTGATCATAAACAATTGATCTATGTGCCGCTGCATACTTTTTTTATCCACATGAACCTGCAATACAGGGGATTTTTGTTGAGTTACAATCACCGGTTCAACGGAATGGTTTTCACTACGGGCGACAACCTTGAATCCTTGCCGGGGTTTCAGATCGGGGAGTTTAACCTCGCCAGATCATTTTTCTTCGGGAAATCAAAATTGCGGTTGCAGGCAGCCGTAAAAAACGTGTGGGACGAGGAATACCAGGTAGTTGAAAATTATCCCAACCCGGGCCGTTCATTTGCAATATCAGCAGGATATGAGATCAGATATCACTGATAGTATTATAGTTACAGGTATTCTTCTGATGGTGTTTTTGTGGTCATGTACAGATGAGCCTGATGTTCCCCTGCCCACAGGCACCGATTACAGCGATGGCGTTTTTGTGACCAACGAAGGGAATTTTGGTTCCGGCAGCGGCACTTTGACTTTTATTAAACGTGACGGAACCGGCCTGGAACAAAAGGTGTATCAAAATGCCAATGATCTGGCCAAACTGGGGAATGTGGTGCAATCGATGCATGTGATCGGGGACAGTGCATATATCGTGGTGAATAATTCGAACCGGATCGTGGTCTGCAATAAATTTACAATGCGCGAACTCACTGCTATTGAGGATATTTATCAGCCCCGGCACCTGGTGAATACCAATGACGGTCGTTTTGCCGTGTCATGCTGGGACAATACGGTCAAAATTTTTGAAACCCGATCATTATCGCAGGTGAACGAGATAGAAACATCTACCGGCCCTGAAAAAATGATGGTCGTCGGTGATCATCTTTGGATTTTAAACCAGGGCGGACTTTCCATCGACAGTTGCATTACGATTGCTGATCTGAATACAGGATTTGTACAGACTCTCGCAGTGTATCCGAGACCCACAGGTATCCAGGAAGACAGTGACGGCAGTATCTGGGTGATGTGCTCCGGCCGGAGTGATCATCATCCGGGCGGATATTCCCCTTCGCATCTGATCAGGATGGACCGGTATGCCATGACGGTGAGTGCTGACTTCATGATCCAGCAGGATGGACACGATGCCATCGGCCTTTCGGTTAATAAAGAAGGAAATATACTCTATTTTCTTTTCCTTGGGGATATTTATCAATTTGAAATTGAGGCCCTTCAACCGGATGTTCAGCCTCTGGTGGATTACATGGGAACCTTTTACAGCATGGGTTACGACCCGAAGGATAATACCCTCTACGGCGCCGATGTCCTCGATTACAACCAGAATGGTGAAATTTACAAGTATGACGCAACTTCCGGAACATTTTTAATGAACTTCAAAGCAGGGATCATTCCGGGCGGATTTTATTTTTCAATGCCGTAAGAGACTGTTGAAATTGTCTGATTTTTCTCGTTTTTATTTTATTCAGCCGAAGAGAGGCGAAGGTGCAAAGCTCACAAAGCGTTGAGTGAAAAAGTGTTGTCTTGTGTAATCGTCATTTATCCCTGCTTGCCCTGATCAACAGGAGAAAAAAGAGATCGTATGAAATACCATGGAAATCGCTCGGTGTTCCGGGGATCTCTCAGTGGCCTGGTGGTAAGAAAACGAATCGTAATATGTATAGCAGTCTCTAACCCTGAACTGTTCTTTCGAGAAAACCGAAAAAAAGTAAAATAAAATTGACAAAAAGTTAAAATAAATTATCTTTGCGTCGTATAAAATATACAAACAGTAAAGAAAATTATACATGCCAATCGGTACAACCATGACCTACCAGGAGAGGAAGAACATTGTGAACATCGTGAGCGCAGTGCTCATCATGGGGATTTATGCCCTGGTCATCTATCATCGGCACCAGGCCGGACGGATCGACCTGGTCCGGGATTACACCCAATGGGGTGTCATATTCCTCATCTTCATCGCATTTTTCGGCAGTTGCCTGACGGCGGATATTGTCGACAACCTCTCGCAGATTTATTATTACCGGAAAGGAGTGTAAAATGGCCGGTCATCACATTCAGAACAACATCAGGAGGCTGCGCTTCGAACACGATGAGATGACCCAGCAGGAACTGGCGGACAGGGTCAACGTATCCCGGCAGACGATCGTTGCCATCGAGAACGGTAAGTATTCCCCTTCCCTCGAGCTGGCTTTCCGTATTGCCCAGGTATTTGATACACCGCTGGAAGAGGTGTTTTTATACAACCCGGTCATTGAATCACCAAAAAGAAAATAGGACAATAAGGCATTCCTTGTTGGGCTCTGCAAGGTGTACCCAACAAAAGGCAGATCATGCATATGTATTTCACCGGTGCATTCCATGCTGATCGGTGAAAAACATCAATGGCCCGGAGCAATCCTGTTCAGGATCACTTCTTTTTCTTGCAGGTGCTGATCCCCAGAAGGGTATAAGCCCCGCAGTAACCCACCAGGCTGGTAAGCACCAGGATACCCGCCACGATAAGCAGGATGATCCCCAGGGTACCCTCCACCACACCGGTGAAGAAGAGTATCGCAATGATCACCGCTGCGATCAGCCGGATGATCTTGTCGGCAGAACCCATGTTTGCTTTCATAATTTTCTTTGGATTATGGATTGACTCTGATCGTTCTATATGTCATAAACATTTTATTGTTCAAATTTTTCGAGGTTGACCTCCACGGTCACATCAATCGTTTCCGCAATGTTGTTCGCCACGGCTGCAGGTATTTTGATATCATGATCGGCCGGTTTCACCGGGAACTGTGATCTGCCCCGGATCGTTCCTCCCGTAACCTCCAGGGTTCCTTTGGCCGTGACCGGTTTCGTGACGCCATGGATGGTCAGATCGCCCGTCACCTCCACATCGTAGTTACCGTCCTTTGTAAGGTCCAGGTTTTCCATACCTTCCACCTTGCCGGTGAAAGAAGCGTTTGGGTATTTATCAGATTCGACATAGTTTTCATTGAAATGTTCCTGCATCAGGGCCTTTTCGAACTCGAAGGATTTCATCAGTACCTTGAATACGAATTCTCCGGTCCCCAGATCCAGGGCGCTGTTTACCTGTCGGTTGTGGGCTTCGATCGCCTCAACAGGCGTTTCAGAGTAAAACCTGATGGTGCCGTTCTTGGTCAGGTACTTCTGGGCTTTGACCGGGCCTGCTGCCAGCAGGAACAGGCCCAGAACCGCCGTCATTATTTGTTTATAAAAGGATACTTTCATTGTATTCTATTGTGTTTAAAATTCGATATCATTTCTGCCTTGTCAGTGGTCTGCTACCGGATTGACTGTCAGACCTTGACAAGAGTGTGACTGTATTTCATTTTTCTGTTGATGATGACGGATACGGCATACATTCCCGGCTTGTCCATGGTCTGACCGATTTCCAGGGAGTTGTCATGGGCTGCTGAAGATGACCATGTCATTTTTCCGGTCAGTTTTCCACACGTGTCGAAGATGAATACGTCGGCCTTTTGGGCGGTACCCGTATCGAACCGCACCTCTGCGTGTTCCTTGAACGGATTGGGTCCGATCGTCATGAATTCTGATCCGGTTGTTTCATGAATTATCGTGGGTGGTGTGGTGTTCTCCTCCACCTCCAGGGAGGAGGTATAGATCACGTCAACCCCGGGATTGCCGGTTCCATTGGCCACGTTGACGGCACTGTAAAATATCACCGGCCCGCTGCCGGCTGCCGGTGCAGTCCAGTCGAAAGACCAGCTTTTACCGTTCCCGATTGAATTTATCCCGTCGGAGGTATGGGTCACCGAGGCATTGGTATTGCTGATCTTGGTCTGGACCGGGTCGGTGATGATAAAAGTACCCGTTTTTTCGCCTAAGCCATCCTCCGCCGTAAACTCAAAGCCGCAAAGCACGGCTCCGTTGTGGAGACCTGTCGCAGTAATGCTATAGGTCTCCCCGGCCATGTATCCTTCCGGCGGGATGTTAGATGTGATCCAACCGGCCTGGGGAATGGCAGTTCCGTTGTGACACTGAGTGCAGGTTGCGAAATTATCTCCCGGGGAGCCGGTCTTGCCTCCGGGTAAACCGCCTGAGTAATTCGTACCCGCTGTCAGAAGGAGGTACCCCCCGGTCAGTATTGCGGCCAAATATAGTATTCCAGTTCTCATATGCATCCAGTTTTGGATTGAGTGGCCTTCAATTAAAGCACCGAACATTTTTCAAGGATGACGTCCGTGTCGTTATAACCGGTACATAAGCCCTTCACACGGATTTCCGTCCCCGGACCGGCGGTTACCGGCTCATGTCCGGGCAGCAGCGTACACCGGATACCTTCATCACCGAACAATCCCTGTGCGAAAACAAACACGGCAAGGGTAAGCGAATCGGTTGTCTCCATCGAATGAAGTTTGCCGCTGATCTCCAGCATTTTTCCGTTATACATTTGTTCCGCTGCGGCCTGGTCTGACCGGAATCTCTCAAACAGGGCTCCTGCAGTCAGGGTAAATTCGGGTTTCATCAAGGCATAGTCCGGGTGGGGCTTGTTATATATGAACCGGTAAACACCCAACGAAGAGATGAGAATAACCAAAACCAGAACAAGAAGAATTCTGATCGATTTTTTCATACCGGATGTACATATTGTGAATGAATACTAAACAACTGAAAATGATTTTTGTTTGTAACAGCATGGTTCCGGGTGATCATATACGAGGTTGCGGCCATAGCCGGGCAAACAGTCTATGATCATGATTCCTTAATTTTGTAGGGAAAAGGAATCGGATCATTAAACAGTCAAGAGAGGAAGCGCATCATGAAAAAAATAGGTGTCTTTTACGGTTCTTCATCAGGAACAACGAAAAAAGTGGCGGAAAAGATCGGCAAGGCCCTGGGTGCACGGGCTGTATTGCACGACGTGAAAGATACAGGCCCTGAGGACATTCTAAAATACGACTACCTCATTTTGGGTACTTCTGCCTGGGGTATCGGTGACATGCAGGATGACTGGGAGGATTTTATCGACACTCTCAGCGAGCTGGACCTGTCGGGAAAAAAGATCGCCCTGTTCGGACTGGGAGACCAGAAGAAATACCCGGAGAGCTTTGCCGACGGTCTGGGGACACTCTACTGCCGGTTACCTGAGAAATCGGGTGTGGTCGGTTCATGGCCGGTCGAAGGATACGAGTATTACTTTTCCATGTCGGAGAAGGAGGGAAAGTTCGTTGGGCTCGTGCTGGATGAGGATACTCAGCCGGAAATGACGGATGAGCGTATAAAGAAGTGGGCGGGTCAGATAGTAAAGGAATTCAATTGAAAAGAGGCAATCTCAAGAATAGCCTCAGGAGGTTCATCTTAACTTGAAGGCTGTCACAGGTGCTCAATACCCCGAAACTTATGCCTTCGCCTGAAATTTTCAGTGTGATTTCCCCTGCACGGATCCTTAAGATTGCCTCTTGCTCCTGACTTTATTATGCAGGATGAATGGCCTCTACCGGGCACACATCGGCGCATGCACCGCAATCAGTACAGATATCAGGGTCGATCTTGTAGATTTCGCCTTCAGAAATCGCCCCGACGGGGCATTCATCGATGCATGTGCCGCAAGCTGTGCAGTCATCAGTGATAACGTACGCCATAACTTCAGGTTTTATTGATATGTTGTTTGCAAATGTAAAAATATTATTTTCCCGACAAATCTACCGGTTTTTTTTTCTCACACTCCCTGTTTTTCGCCCGGTGGTTGACCTGCTTCAACCGGTGTCCGCTGTCGTACGACCTCTGTCCAATCCCGCAGCATCATACAGCCAGGAATCCGGATAACCACCCCGGGAAGAATTGACATTGAATGGATTATGACCCCGGCATGAAATTGGTGCTGCCTGTAAAACTGAACGGACGATCAAATGAACCTGGTATATACATGGGTGCTTCTCTTTGCTCTCTCGGCGGCACTGCCGGGTACATCTGACCTTTTGACTGAAGGCTGCAAAGGTGTTGGAGGAGCGGTGGTATCCTTTTCTGATGATACGGAAAGCACATCAGGGCAATCCGTTGCTCCCGATTCCCTTAATTTAAGGCAAAAGGGTGATTCGGGCAGATCGGTCGTTCCCGAAGCGATGGATGTGAGACCGGCTTCGTATACTCCTGAATCAGATACTGTCTCAGTCAGCAGGCAGTCTTCGGGCGCATGGATCAAGGCGGCAGCTTCCATCCTTATGGAGGTGGTCAGATACCTCTTCTGACCATTGACAGGGAGGGGATTTGGGGCATATGCACTTTTTTGCCCTGTGCTTTTGAAAACCTTCCGGGAACGATGCTCCGTTTCGGTTGCCACCCCGGCAATTTCCCTAAATTTAAGCCTATAATACCTCCGGAACCTAAATTCATGCTTCTTTGAATGCCGTTAATCGGCGGAAATTATAATTTTACCGGTTCAAATGGGTTATTTATTAATGAATTAAACAATCGGAATATGATCAACACACTTGGATCCAGCGAATTGATGCAACTCGAGGAGCGATATGGCGCGCACAATTATCACCCCTTGCCTGTGGTTCTGGCCAAAGGGAGAGGACCGTTTGTATGGGATGTGGAAGGAAAGAGATATTTCGATTTTCTTTCTGCCTATTCTGCGATCAATCAGGGGCATTGCCATCCAAAGATCGTCAGGGCTTTGACAGAACAGGCTGAGAAGCTTACGTTGACCTCCAGGGCCTTTTTCAATGATTCGTTGGGTGTTTATGAGGAGTTTGTCACATCCTATTTTGGTTATGACAAGGTACTTCCGATGAACACAGGGGCTGAGGCGGTTGAAACAGCGCTCAAACTGTGCCGGAAATGGGCCTACCTGAGGAAGGGTGTGGCGGAGGATCAGGCGAAGATCATTGTGTGTGAGCAAAATTTTCATGGCCGGACGATCACCGTGGTTTCCATGTCGACCGATCCTGAGGCCCGGAAGGATTTTGGCCCGTATACGCCGGGTTTCATCACCATCCCTTACAACGACACCGATGCATTGGCTGCCGCCCTCAGGGAGCCGGGCGTGTCGGGTTTCCTCGTTGAGCCGATCCAGGGTGAAGCAGGCGTCTTTGTACCGGATGAAGGATACCTTGCCAGCTCCTTTGAGCTCTGCAGGCGGCATAATGTCCTCTTCATTGCCGATGAGGTGCAGTCCGGCATTGCCCGGACCGGACGGATGCTGGCTTGTGATCACGAAAAGGTGCGCCCGGACATCCTGATCCTGGGCAAGGCCATCTCAGGCGGTGTTTATCCCGTGTCGGCCGTGCTGGCGGATGACCCCATCATGCTTTGTATCCAGCCGGGACAACACGGCTCCACCTTCGGCGGCAATCCGGTGGCTGCCCGCGTGGCCATTGCAGCACTCGAAGTGATCAGGGAGGAAAAGCTGGCTGAAAACGCCGAACGCCTGGGTGAGATATTCAGAAGGGAAATGAGGTCTATTCCTTCCCCGATGATTGAGCTGGTCAGGGGCAAGGGATTGCTTAACGCCATCGTGATCCGCCCCAATAACGGAAAGGAAGCATGGGATGTATGCGTGAAGATGGCGGAAAACGGATTGCTCGCAAAACCTACACACCAGCACATCATCCGCTTCGCTCCCCCTTTGGTCATCACCGAAGAACAGCTTATGGAGGCCATCGGTATCATTAGGGATTCCATCAACTCCTTCTGAGGGAAAAATGTCATCGATTGACCTGTACTGATCTGGATAAATACGAAAATAGCGCACGCCGGCACGATGCCGGGGGATTAATTCACCGGATCGGATGGCCTGAAAAAGATACATTATTTGGATGATGGGCAGCCAAAGGCATATGGATATGATCCCTTTCGAGGAGGCGGTTCGTATCGTCCGTGAATCTTCTTTACCTACAGGTCAGGAAGCGGTGACCCTGCCGGAAGCTGACGGAAGGGTTCTGGCCGTGGATGTCAGGGCAGATATGGATATGCCGCCCTTTGATAAATCTGCAGTGGATGGTTTCGCATGCAGAATGGAAGACCTTCCCGGGGTACTGAATGTCATTGAGACCGTTGCCGCCGGACAATGGCCCGGAAAGAAAACCGGACCATCCACATGCATCCGGATCATGACCGGTGCACCCATGCCTGAAGGAGCAGATGTGGTCATTCAGGTGGAGGATATCATCCCGGCCGGTGATGAGAAAATAGAGGTTCCCCGGGTGCCGCGGAAAATCAATATCTGCCGGAAGGCTGAAGATATCAGGAACGGAACGGTGGTGCTTTTCAGGGGCACACTCCTTGATCCGCAGCATATCGCCGTTCTGGCTACTTTAGGTGAGACCCACCCCATGGTGGCCCAAAGGGTCAGGGTGGCTATTATCTCCACCGGCGACGAACTGGTTGAACCCGACAGGAAACCCGGGCAATCCCAGATACGGAACAGCAACGCCTGGCAACTGATCGCACAGGTGCAACGGTGTGGCGCCATTTCACAATATCTCGGTATTGCCGCTGATGCGGCGGAAGACATCCGTAAAAGCATCCTGAAGGCCCGGGAAGGCAACCGGATCATCCTTATGACCGGCGGCGTTTCAATGGGCGATTTTGACCATGTGCCGGACATCCTCAATGATCTGAAGGCTGAGATCCTTTTCAACAGCATTGCCGTACAGCCCGGAAAACCTACCCTGTTCGCACGGCTGCCCGGTTGCCTGGTTTTCGGGCTTCCCGGGAATCCCGTATCTTCGTTTATTCAGTTTGAAATGTTGGTTAAACCACTGATCTATAACATGATGGGGCATGAGTACAATGTGCCCTCAGTATGGCTTCCCATGGCAGAGGAGTACCGCAGGAAATTTGCGGACAGGATGGCCTGGATACCGGTGCGCATTGATGAGGAGGGAAGGGTGGTCACGGTTGAGTACCACGGATCGGCACATATCAATTCGCTGACTGAAGCCGACGGTCTGATCTCCTTGCCCGTTGGCAGAAAAACACTGGAGAAGGGTGAAAGGGTCCATGTTCGACAGATATAACCGGAAGATCGATTACCTCCGGGTTTCAGTGACCGACAGGTGCAATCTTCGGTGCCGGTATTGCATGCCAGAGAACGGTATACAACTGATCCGGCATGAAGACATCCTGAGCTACGAAGAGATTCATGAAGTTGTGGAAACGGCTGTGCGTATGGGTTTCCGGAAGGTGCGGATCACCGGCGGGGAGCCATTGGTGAGAAAGGGCATCACGCACCTGGTGGCGATGATCTCATCCATTGCCGGTATTGAAGACCTGGCCATGACCACCAACGGGATACTCCTGGATAAATTTGCCGGGTTACTTGCCCGTGCGGGTCTTCACAGGGTCAATGTAAGCCTGGATACGCTGGATCCCGGGCGTTACAGGGAGATCACGCGCCTCGGGAACCTCGGAGATGCCCTGAAAGGGATCAACGCGGCCCGGGACGCAGGATTGAATCCGGTCAAGATCAACTGTGTCATCCGGGAATCCCTGAATGAACCGGATGCCCGGGCGGTAGAAGCCTTTGGAAGGGAGCAGGGACTTCAGGTGCGGTTCATCCGGCAGATGGACCTGAAAACCGGCATCTTTTACCGCGTAGTGGGCGGAGAGGGGGGCAACTGTCCCTCATGCAACCGGTTGAGACTGACTGCCGATGGAAAGATCAAACCCTGCCTTTTCAACGACATGGAATGGAGTGTCAGGGAGTTTGGAGCTGAGGAAGCCATACGCCTGGCCGTTCTGAACAAGCCGCGATGCGGCACCACAAGCAGAACCGGAGCCTTCAGCCGGATAGGAGGTTAGATCAGATCATTAACGATGCAAAAATTTTCACATACTGATGATCAGGGCCGGGCCCGGATGGTGGATGTCGGAAGCAAACCCGATCAGCACCGCATCGCAAGGGCCGCCGGGAAGATCACCCTGCAGCCGGGAACCCTCCAGCTCATCAATGAAAACCGGATGAAGAAAGGAGATGTCCTCTCAGCAGCCGAGATCGCAGGTATCCAGGCCGCCAAGCAGACCAGCCGGCTGATACCCCTCTGCCACAACATTCCCCTGACACGAATCCTTGTCGAAGCATCTGTGGAGGAAGACGGCGTGGGCGTCACCAGCGAGGTGCGTTGCGTGGGCAGAACGGGAGTGGAGATGGAAGCCCTTACAGCGGTCTCTGTAGCACTGCTCACGGTTTACGATATGTGCAAGGCAGTGGATAAAACCATGCAGATCGGCGGTATCAGGCTGCTGGAAAAGATAAAGGCAGATACCGGTACACCCGGTGCCTCAGAACCCATAGGATGATGCAATGAATGATCCGGAAAGCAGGGAACAGACCTTCAGGGTGCTGTCAGTGAATATCTCCCTTCAAAAGGGCACGGTAAAACGGCCTGTTGAGAAGATATGCATCACCCCGTCCGGCGTCGAGGGTGATGCCCACGCCGGGGACTGGCACCGGCAGGTCAGCCTCCTGGGTGCCGAAAGCATCCGGAAGTTCTCCTGCCTGGCCGGAAGGGAGATAGGCTATGGTGAGTTTGCCGAGAATATCACCACTGAAGGAATGGTGTTGTATGAGACCAGCCCGCTTGACCGGTTCCGGTCGGGTGAGGTGCTGCTTGAAGTCACACAGATCGGCAAAAAGTGCCACGGAGACAGCTGTGCCATTTTCCGGGAAGTGGGAGCCTGCGTCATGCCCAAAGAGGGGATCTTCTGCCGGGTGATCCGCCCCGGCATGATCCGTCCGGGCGACCCCATCGAATTTATCCCCAGGGTATATCGCATCCATATCATCACCCTCAGCGACCGGGCCAGCCGGGGGGAGTATGAGGACCGGAGCGGTCCCAGGATCGAAGAACTGCTGCGGACCTTTTTTGACCATCACCGGATGATGGCCCTGTTTACCCGTGAAGTGATCCCGGATGATGCCTCCCTCCTGCGGGAAAGCCTTAACACCCAAAAACAAGCCTGTACAGATCTGATCTTCACCACAGGCGGTACGGGTATCGGACCCAGGGATATCACCCCGGATGTGGCCAGGGACATGATCGACAGGGAGATTCCCGGGATCATGGAGCTCATCCGCTACAAATACGGAAGCGAAAAACCCAATGCCCTGCTCAGCAGAAGCATCGCCGGGGTGATGGGATCCTCCCTGGTCTATTGCCTTCCGGGAAGCGTCAGGGCGGTGACGGAATACATCGGAGAGATACAGAGGACGATCAGACATTCCATCATGATGCTTCATGGAATTGACATGCATGGATAGTACCTGAAAGAGCAATAATATGTATGATGCCGGAATCACACGTGAAGGAGCTGTACATCTGCTTGAGTCGATGATCAGCAATCCGAACATGCTCAACCATTGCTATGCTTCGGAAGCCGTGATGCGCGCACTGGCCGGGCATCTGGGAAGAAATGTCGAGCAGTGGGGGCTGGCGGGACTGCTGCATGACCTGGATGTCGAGTTGGTCCGGGGCGATATGACCTTGCACGGCCGGGAAACCGCCCGGATACTCTCTGAAAAAGGGATCGACCCGGAGATCATCGATGCCATCGCCATGCACAATGAATATTCCTCCGGTAAGGAAAGAACCCTTGAGTTTCAGCACGCACTGGCTGCCGGGGAGACCATCACCGGGTTGATCGTGGCCACCACCCTGGTCTACCCCGATAAAAAAATCTCTTCCGTCAAACCGAAATCAGTCATCAAGCGGATGAAGGAGAAGGCCTTCGCGGCTTCCGTCCGGCGGGAGAACATCATGGAATGTGAAAAGATCGGCATACCTTTGGATGAATTCGTCGTCCTCTCATTGGGAGCCATGCAGACCCTCTCAGACCGGCTGGGGTTATAAACACATACCGTTTGAAAAATAGTGACGGCTTCCTGATCCATTCGGCCATTACCCTGTATCTTTACCATGAATAATCATGTCATGGCGCCGAAGATCCCCTCATTCCTTAAAAACCATTATTTCATCGCCCTTGTTGCCTTCGGGATCTGGATCACCGTTTTCGATCAGAACAACCTCATCAGACGGTACCACCTTATCCGTTCATACCGTGCCCTGGAAAGGGAAAAGACGTTCTACGAGGATGAGATCCGCAAGGACAGCACCATGCTCCACAGCCTGGAGGCCGACTCCGCCGAGCTGGAGCGCTTCGCCCGGGAAGAATACCTGATGAAACGGGATCATGAGGATGTGTTCCTGATCATCCCGGAGGAGAGATAATGATCCTCTTTTAACCGGACATTATTCCTGGTCTGCTGCGGACCGGAGTGCACATCCGGAGTGCAGAAACCATGGATTTTACAATTTTAACCTCCGTGATGATAATCTCTTTCGCAAGGATCGTCTCCTTCGGATACGAAAAAATATCATCCGGTTGATCCCGTTTCAGTTGAAGTGATTACTTTTACCGGTTCTAAATAAAAATACTTCATCATGAATATAACCAAAGAATCAGTTCTTGATGCACTCCGCCATGTGTTGGACCCGGATCTGAAAAAGGACCTGGTGACACTGGGGATGATCGAGGACATCAGGATCGCTGACAGGAAGATCACCTTCAAGCTGGTACTTACGACACCGGCATGTCCGTTGAAGAACAAGATCCGTCAGGATTGTATTGATGCCATACACCGGTATCTGGGAGCGGATCTGGATGTGGTTGTGGAGATGACCTCCCGGGTCACCACCCGCCGGAAGCAGACGGAGGAGGTGCTCAGGGGCGTGAAAAACATCATTGCGGTTGCATCGGGGAAGGGCGGTGTCGGGAAATCCACCGTGGCTGCCAATCTGGCTGTGGCGTTGGCCAGGCTTGGAGCCAGGACCGGATTGCTGGATGCCGATATTTACGGTCCTTCGGTGCCTCTGATGTTTGGTGTGATGGGTACTCGCCCTGCCGCCATCGAAAAGGAAGGCAAAACCCTGATCGTTCCTGTTGAGAAGTACGGTATCCGGCTGCTTTCCATCGGATTCTTCGTGGATCCCGCACAGGCTCTGGTCTGGCGTGGACCTATGGCTTCCAACGCACTCCGGCAGCTCTTCAGCGATTCAGACTGGGGCGAACTGGACTACCTCGTGGTGGACCTGCCTCCCGGGACGGGCGATATCCACCTCACACTGGTGCAATCGGTACCCGTCACAGGTGTCGCCATCGTCAGCACCCCCCAGGAAGTGGCACTGGCCGATGCCCGCAAAGCCATCAGCATGTTCACCCAGGAGGCGATCAATGTGCCCGTCCTGGGATTGATCGAAAACATGTCATGGTTTACACCTGCAGAGCTTCCGGAAAACAAATACTATATTTTCGGGCGCGAGGGATGTCTCCGGCTGGCACAATCTTCAGGGGTGCCGCTGCTGGGACAGATACCCCTTGTACAGGGAATCTGCGAATCCGGTGATTCCGGAAAACCGGTGGCGCTGGATGAAGACAGCCCGGTTGCCAAAGCCTTTGAGGAACTGGCACAAAATGTGGCACAGCAGGTGTCCATCCGGAATGCCACTCTGGACCCGACCCGGATCGTGGAGATTAAGGAAAAATGATCAAATATGGAGTGGAGATGAATGATGAACAGAAACAGGAGCTGACACGAAAGGTGATCAATGTGATCGATCAGATCAGACCTTACCTGCAGCAGGATGGCGGCGATATCAGATTCGTGGAGCTCAGCGATGACAATGTAGTGAGCGTGGAGCTCATGGGAGCCTGCGGAAACTGCCCATACAGCCGCATGACACTGAAAAGCGGGGTAGAATCTGCCGTCAGGAGGGCCATACCGGAGATTATGGCGGTCGAAGCCATAAATAATTGAGAAATCCGCGCAGTCGAAGATCGCTTTGGCTTCCCGGAAACGACTGTTTGAAAACCGCTACGGCTCGATCTGGTTACCCGGTGCATTGCAGGATCCAGGTTCCTGTTTTATCATCTGTCAGGGAACCATCATTTCAATTTTGAAAACGGTCACGGCCTTTCCGTGGATCTCCACCCGGTCATGTCCTTTCATTCTTACGCTCAGTCTGCCTTGTCTGCGGGACACCTGGAATGACCGGAGTTCTGTTTTTCCTGTCCTCCCTGTCCAGTAAGGAGTCAGTGCGCAATGTGCCGAGCCGGTCACCGGGTCTTCCGGTATACCCACTGATGGAGCAAAGCAACGCACCACAAAATCGGCTTCCGGATCATCTGAAGGAGCGGTGACCATCACATGCCCCAGACCATACCGAACCATTGCCGCAAAATCAGGGTTCAGTTTTCTGACGGATTGTGCATCGGTCGCAAGCGCCAGTATCCAGTCATGGGAACTACGCCATGTCTCAAGGGGCAACAACCCCACCGCACCGGCAAATTCCTTCGGAATGTCCATCTGTTCCAGTGGATAGGACGGGAAATCCATCCATATTTTCCCCCCCTCCCTTCCGGCTCTCAGCATCCCGCCTTTTGCACTGAAGGTAATCGTCTGACCGGCGGGTATCATGCCTGACTCATATAGGATATGTGCCGTGGAAAGGGTGGCATGCCCGCACAGGGGCACTTCTGTCACCGGGGTGAAATATCTGATGGGAATGATACCGCTTCCGGGTTGTATGAAAGCCGTCTCGGAGAGGTTCATCTCGTTGGCGATCTGCTGCATCATGGACTCTCCGATGGGCTCTTCCGAAATACATACACCGGCCGGATTTCCCCTGAAAGGCTCGGAAGTGAAGGCATCCACCTGGAACAGACGGAGTGATGATTTCATGGTATGAATGATTATCAGACGTTTGTTTATGTCAGGTACCTTGCCACGATAGGCATCCTCCTTCCCATTCCGAAGGCTTTGGGAGAGACGCGGAGTATCGGTGGTGTCTGGTAACGCTTGTATTCATTCGTGTTCACCAGCGACAGGGTCCGCCGCACCACCTCCTCATCGAAGCCCATGGCGATCAGCTCGTTCGGCCCCAGGCGTTGTTCAATGTAATGGTAAAGGATACGGTCGAGTATATCATATTCAGGCAGGGAGTCGCTGTCCTTCTGGCCAGGCCTCAGCTCGGCCGACGGGGGCTTCAGTATGGTACTTGCAGGGATCACCTCCTGCTCCCGGTTGATGAAACGGGCAAGCTCGTATACCTCTGTCTTGTAAACATCTCCCAGCACCGCCAGCCCGCCGTTCATATCGCCGTAAAGGGTACCATACCCCACCGCGGCCTCACTCTTGTTGGAAGTGTTGAGGAGGATATAACCGAATTTGTTGCATATGGCCATCAGGATCACTCCCCTGACCCGTGCCTGCAGGTTCTCCTCTGCGATGTCAAAGGGATGACCTGAAAACAGGGGATACAGTGTTTTCAAAAAGGACTGGTAGGCCTCCTCCACCGGGATGAGATCGTATCTGACATTCAGGTTCTCTGCCAGCTGCCGGGCATCTTCCACGGAGTGGTCGCTGGAGAATGCCGACGGCATCAGTACCGCTCTGACATTCTCAGGCCCCAGCGCTTCACAGGCAAGAACTAGGGTGACCGCAGAGTCCACACCGCCGGAAAGACCCAGGATGGCTTTTTCAAATCCCAGCTTCCGGAAATAATTCCTGATACCCATCACCAATGCATCATGGATGAGCTCTGTCTTTCCGGGCTCTTCATGTTCCGGGGTCTGATCCGGAAGGATGTCATTGATCCCTTCCAGGTCAACGACATGAAGATTTTCCCTGAAATATCCCAGCTCGTCCACAACCGTGCCGGAGGCATTGAGGGCCATGGATCCTCCGTCGAAGAGCAACTCGGTCTGGGCTCCGACATGATTGACATAGAACAGGGGCAACCGGTATTTTTCGGCATTTTGCCGGAGCACCCGCTTGCGGACCACCGCCTGATCATAGTGGAAAGGAGAAGCTGCGATGTTGACGATCATGTCGGGTTGAAGCCTGGAAAGCTCATCCATGGGATTGCCCCGGTACAGGGGATCATCGCCGATATTCCAAAGGTCCTCGCAGATCGTTACCGCGATCCGCCTGCCGTTCAGGAGAGCCAGCTCATACCGGCTGTTTGGCTCGAAGTAACGGTATTCGTCGAATACATCGTAGTTGGGAAGCAGGGTTTTGTAATGGCTTGACAATACCCGTCCTTCGGAAAGAACAAAGGCAGCATTGTAAAGATCCTTCCCCTTGGTATCCGGGTTCCTTGCAGGAGAACCGACAATGGCGGAAATCCCCATGCATTCGCGGGCAATGGACTGCACCGCCTTGTCGCACCGGTCTATGAAATCACTGAACTCAAGGAAGTCACGCGGAGGGTATCCGCACACGGCCAGCTCAGCAAAGATAACCAGACCGGCCTCCCTGCGTTTCGCTTCCCGGATTGTATCGGTGATCTTCCTGACGTTACTCTCGAAATGTCCGATATGATAATTGAGCTGGGCAAGTGCGATTTTCACGGCTTAACTGGGGCTGATTAAAACAGAACACCGATTTTCAGCGTAAAATAATGAAGGATGGCCTTCTGGTCGATATCCGGATCTCTTTCATTCTGACCCTTCAGTATATTGGTCAGTCCGTTTTGGAAGGTGATGCCGGCGATGACAGAGGTGGATTCATCGATGAAATATTCGATCCCACCTCCGATGATGAGGGTCTCCCTCAGAAAGCGGACCTCTTCCTTGATGTCCCTGTCCTTTTCATTGGTAAGGCTGATGTTGTTTTCCACGTAGGAGAAAGTGTCGGACGACTTGGCCCTGAGGTTGAAAGCGGTGCCGAAACCGATCTGACCGAAATAGCTCACAGAGCCGAATTTGTTGGTGCGCATCCGCAGGCACAGCGGAACCTCAAGATACCTCAGCCTGTATTTCCTGGCCAGGTCCCCCGGCGTAAGAAGGGAGGTGTCGGGATCGAGGGCCATCGCATGCGGATAATTCAGCTTGCCCGAAAGGTATTCCATATTGAAACCGGTCGATACAAAATAGTTTTCGGTCAGGGCAAAGTCGCTCAGAAAGCCCCATGCAAATCCCATGTTGGCCCCGTCCGAGTCATAGCCTTCGCTGTCCGGCGAGATCCATGAGAAACTCGGTGCGATCTGGAAACCGAAACGGAACGGTTTCACCTGGGCAGTCAGGATGGGCGTCAACGACAAAAACATGATGGCCAGTAAGACTCTTTTCTTCATTTTTTCATGCGTTTATTACAACAAAAATAAGGAGAGACTTTTAATACTCATTTTTATTGAAAAACTCTGTATTTTAGCAGTCAGCGTCCGGGGCTTTTCCAAGCGCTGCATTTTTTCTGAATGAGTTGTATTAATCAGGAAAATCAGATATTTGATCATCAAACACACCAGGCCATGAAAAAAAACCTGCTTTTTGTCATTGCCCTGCTCATCGCCGGGGCATCCCATGCACAGCTCCCCCTCAACCTGGGGATCAAGTTCGGATACAACCCTTCCCGGATCACAACCAATATGAGCGACATCAAGGATGATATTCACAACGGTTTTCATGCCGGGGCATTCATGAGGATCAACATCAAGAAACTATACATCCAGCCCGAATTGTGCTATACCCTGAAGGGGGGTGAGCTGACCTACGACTCGGAAGTGCTGAATCCCAATGATCCGGGTAAAAGCATCAAACAGACCATCAAGTTGCAGACAGTGGACATCCCGGTGCTGCTCGGAGTCAAGATCATCGATCCCCCCGTGATGAACCTGCGGCTTTTCGCCGGTCCGGTTGGATCACTCATCCTGAACAAGGATCTGAAACTCTCCATTTCCGGTGTGGATCAGGATGCTGAAGGTATTGATGAAACGCTCAAGGACATGATCTGGGGGGTGCAGATGGGCGCCGGTGTCGATGTGCTGATGTTTACCCTCGATTTTCGCTATGAGCTGGGACTGAACAATCTCTACGACAAGCCGGAAGATGCTTCACACGACCTGTCGGAGTACAAGTCCAATGTGTTCCTGATCAGCCTCGGCTGGAAGATACTGTAGTTCATTCCTGAATGTTCTGTTCCGGGATATTTCCAGCATATCCCTGAACCACCGCCTTATGGGATTCTCAGGGCAACTGTTGCAGATGGAAGATGCCGGGAGGTCATTTCGTAAAACCTGATATAAATTGACGGACAGACTATTGCAGCGGATGGTTCGTTTTTACGGGCCGGGAATTCTCCCGCTTCATGCAGTGGTGATATTCTTTCTGCTGGTGTCAGCCGCCTGCACGCACCCGCGCAACCGGCTGGATGTGGATATCAGTGGCGTAGGGATACCACCTGTGGAGGTGAAGCGTTATGAGGAGGCATTGTTCAGTGTGCCCGCCGACAGCCTGTACCGCAGCCTGGACGACCTTGCAAGTGGGTATTCATTTTTTACGGGATCCGGTCCCATCGACAGCAGCGACTGGCTCAGGCTCAAGGCCTTCATTACCGATCCGCTGTTACGCGGGATCGCTGCAGATTGTCTTGAAGCTTTTCCCGACCTGAAGAAGCTGGAGCAGGAGCTTACGCTGGCGTTCAGGTATTACCGCTTCCATTTCAGTAATGCCCCCCTGCCGGTCGTGTACAGCTTTATTTCAGGCCTGGATTGCGATCATCCGGTGCTGTTCACCGATACCGTTTTGGCCATAGGCCTGGATGTATATCTCGGGGCGGATTATGAACCTTACAGAAGCATAGGGATTCCCTTGTACCGGCTGCAGTGGCTCAGGCCGGAATACATGATCGTGGATGCGGTGGCGGCCATGGCAGGGTTCAGGATGGATGACAGCAGGACAGGCTCCACCTTCCTTGACCTAGCAATATTTGAAGGAAAATTGTTATATTTCATGGATGCCCTGTTACCGGGCTGTCCGGACTCACTCAAGATGAAATATACCCGTCGCCAGATGAACTGGGTGAAGAATGCTGAACAGGACATCTGGGCATTTCTTTTGGAGAATGAGTTTCTATATTCCACCGATGTGGAAAAGATCCGAAAGTTTTTTACCGACGGGCCTTTCACTGCTGTTTTCTCCAATGAATCACCCGCCCGGCTTGGCGGGTGGATCGGCTGGCAGATCGTCAGGAGCTACATGCGTAACCATCCCGAAGTCAGCCTGGAAGACATGATGAGTACCTATGACGCACAAGCCATCCTCATGAAGTCCGGGTATAAGCCGGCCAGATCATCCCGGATATAAAGGGAACATTTTCGATATGCTAGTCAAGACATTCGGCAGTGCCATCTATGGCATCAAGGCCACTACCATCACCGTTGAGGTCAACATTGACCAGGGGATCAACTTTTTCATGGTCGGGCTTCCGGACAACGCGGTCAAGGAAAGCCACCAGCGCATCGAAGCGGCTTTGCGAAACAACGGCTACCGGTTTCCCGGGAAAAAGATCGTGATCAACATGGCGCCGGCGGATATCCGGAAGGAGGGATCGGCATATGATCTGCCGCTGGCGATGGGTATCCTGGCTGCTTCGGAACAGATCGGGGATGAGCATCTGGATCGTTTCGTGATCATGGGGGAGTTGTCTCTCGACGGGGGCGTTCAGCCTATCAAGGGAGCCCTGCCCATCGCCGTGGAAGCATTTCAGCAGGGCTTCAGGGGGTTCATCCTGCCGCGTGCCAATGCCAGGGAGGCAGCTCTTGTCGAAGGCCTCGAAGTATACGGTGTAGAACATCTGCAGGAGGTGATCCGTTTCCTGAAGGGGGAGGAGCGCCTGGAGCCCGTGAAGTTCGATGTCCAGGAGGAATTCAGAACAGGGCTGAGTGAGTATGAGTTCGATTTTGCAGATGTGAAGGGTCAGGAAAACATCAAAAGGGCTCTTGAGGTCGCTGCCGCGGGAGGGCACAATGTGATCCTGATCGGTCCGCCGGGTTCGGGGAAGACCATGCTGGCCAAAAGGCTGCCGTCAATACTTCCTCCGCTGAACCTGCAGGAAGCCCTGGAGACCACCAAGATCCATTCCGTAGCCGGTAAGCTGGGGAAGGAGTACGCTCTGGTCTCCGTCAGACCGTTCCGCTCGCCACACCATACCATCAGCGATGCCGGCCTGGTGGGTGGCGGTACCTTTCCGTTACCCGGGGAGATATCCCTGGCCCACAACGGGGTGCTGTTCCTGGATGAGCTGCCGGAATTCAAACGCACCGTCCTGGAGGTCATGCGGCAACCCATGGAGGAAAGGGTCGTGACCATCTCGCGCGCAAAATACACCGTCGAGTACCCCGCCAGCTTCATGCTCGTGGCTGCCATGAACCCCTGCCCATGCGGGTACTACAACCATCCTGAAAAGGAATGTACCTGCGCACCGGGAATGGTAAAGCGTTACCTGAACAGGATCTCCGGACCGATGTTCGACCGGATCGATATCCATGTGGAGGTGGTACCGGTGCCGTTCCGCGAACTGTCGGCCGAACGGCAGTGCGAACCCAGCGGGATCATAAGGCAACGGGTGATCGCCGCCAGAAAGATCCAGGAGGAACGGTACAGTGCATCCCATGGCATATACTGCAATGCACAGATGACGAGCAGACAACTCAGACAGATCTGCAGGATCGATGACACCAGCCAGACGCTGCTCAAGAACGCCATGGAAAAACTGAGCCTCTCCGCACGTGCCTATGACCGCATCCTGAAGGTCGCCCGCACCATCGCCGATCTCGATGGAAGTGACCACATCCACACCGGACATCTGGCCGAAGCCATCCAGTACCGGAGCCTGGACAGGGAGAACTGGGGAGGGTGAAGAGTTTGATTAATTCCCGGAATTTCACATCATGGGCAACCGGAATTGATTATTTCATTGAAAAATGAATAAGATACCGGCTAAAGGATTACAAAGGAAACTTCAATACAAACTAAGTTAAAAACTTATATGGATTCATTCCTGACTCGAAGAAATATTCCTTATAATTGCACAAAACCATTATTTTTACTGTAAATGGATCAGACAATTTCATTTCTTAGAAAAATAAGAAGTATTCTCAGTGAAGACCGTTTTCGCAATCGAGAGGGTAATAAGGTTATGTTTATTGAATACTGCGGTTTACATGATTACGAAAGAAAGCATAAGGGTGATGAAGATATTGTGGTTACACCTGTTTTACTGGAAATTCTGAAATTGCTGGGTTTTCGTTCGGGCATCAATATATTGCAACAGGATATTAAAGAAGGTGATAAACCGGATTTCAGAACACTGGAAACCAACAAATTCATTCTTGATGCAAAATCCACGGGTGTGGATGTAACCAGCAGGCGGGATGATAAATCCGCTGTAAAGCAGATCGAGAGATACCTGAAAACCTTCAAAGGATATGAATACGGCATTTTGTTCAATCTTCAGCGGTTCGAGTTTTTCGAAAGATATAATGATCAGGACAATATCAGGATAAAGCACCTCGAAGACAGATCGGTCAGGCTGGACCGGTTGCTTGAAATCCCCGATGATGACCGGAGCCTTAATGAATCTTCCGACTTCAGGAATTTCAAGTGGTTTTTTGAAACCTTCCGTTACAGAGAAATAAAACCGGAAGAGTACATCGAGCTAATAAAAAACCGGAAAAAGGAAGATCTGATCACCCCCGATAAGAAATTCCTGAAGCAATTGGTTTATGGATTGGTTCACAGGATCCAGGACAATATAGGCAGGCAGATAAGGCCGATGTCTGAAGATCTGGATCACCATATTCAATTGAAGTTTGAGTTGGATAAGATCATTCATGAAATAAGCATTTCTGATGAGGAGGATAAATACAGCCTGGCAATCGATGAGCTGGTCAAGCAGATCAGCTACGTAATCTTGCTCAGGTTTATCCTGATCAGGATATTTGAAGACAATGACCTGATCGGGAAAAATCTATATAACGGTGGATTCAGGAAAAAACTGGAATACCCGTTCAGCCTTACATTAAAGGAAATACTCAGGGATGCAAGGGTCGAAGCAAGTGAGCTTTTCGTATATTTTGAAGACAAATTTCCTTATAACTTTCAGATTGCCAAAGACGAAAATCTCCTGATAAATATTTTGTTCGAATTATCCAAGATCAACTTCGCCGAAATCAATTTCGACCTTATCGGCGACCTGTATGAGCACTATCTGAACGAAGATGAGCGAAAGGACAAAGGGCAGTATTACACGGCTCATTACATTGTTGAGTTTATTCTGGACAGAGTCGGATATTTCGGTAAAATAAACGGCGAAGTCAATAACAGGTCGCTGCTCGATCCTGCCTGCGGATCAGGGAGTTTTCTGGTTGAAGCAGCCATACGCATTCGAAATGCTGGGTTGAACCGTGAAACCGATGCCAAAAGGAGTATCGTCGATAATCTTCACGGATCCGAGTTGACGGCATTTGCAAGCCGGCTGGCGGAACTTAACCTGATCATCCAGATATTACCCCTGGTTAAGCGGATCGAGAATGAAGAGGAAAGGCAAACACAATCCTTCAGGGTTTGCACGACCGATTCGCTGATGAAAATCTATAACCATGAAGAATTTGAAGGGGCAGGGCAGGTATCTTACGATACTTCCTCATTCACATCCACTTACAAGGATGTGTTTGTGAACCTCATGGCCAATAAAAATGATTTCGATTTCGTGGTGGGAAACCCTCCGTATGTCGGCGAAAAGGGCCACAAGGAATTGTTTCGCCCACTCAGGGAACATCCTTACTGGAAAATTCATTACCTGGGCAAAAGCGACTACCTCTACTATTTCATCATTCTGGGAATAAGCAAACTGGCAGAAGGAGGCAGACTGGGATTCATCACCACACAATACTGGCTTACCGCGGATGGCGCTGCCAATCTTAGAAAATATATCCTCGATAATTCAAAGATCATTGAGATCATTGATTTTAAAGGTATCAAACTGTTCCCGGAAGCCCAGGGACAGGAGAATATCGTTTTTGTACTGGAAAAATGCAGCCTCGAAGCGGACCGCATGAACAACAGGATAAAGATCATTGAATTTAAAAGTGATTGGGTGAATTCAGATCAGAAATATATCGATTCACAAAATAAAGTCATTACAAACTACGACCGGTGGATGGACCTGTTGACCAATCCGAAGCAGTTCGGTCTGTTTGCTGATCCTGATAGGTTGAACTTTTTTTTGGGTAAGGATGAAAGAGACAGTATTGCTGAAGTCTATTACAGCGGCACCATACAGGGTGAGCTGGACGAAAATGCGTGGCACCTCTATTCCAGGGAGAAACATGTTTCCCTCAATGGAAATTATAGCCTTCTTATCGAGGCATTTAATGTGAATCAGGGTATCGTTTCAGGTGCCGATAAAGTCACCAATTCTAATATAAAAAAATTGTCGGCCAGTGAAATTAAAGAATTAAGTATTCAAATTGGTGATCCTGTTTTTGTTTTCGATAGCGAGCAAATTGAAAAATTAGAACTTTCTAATGATGAGAAAAAGTTTATTAAACCTTTTTATAAAAATTCCAATATATATCGTGGTTTTATTGATACGGAAAATCTTCAATTTATAATTTTTTCAAACGATATAGAAGAAATTGATGATTGCAATGGTTTAAAAAAGCATTTTAACAGATTGTCTTCACTATTAAAATACAGACTTTTAAGATATGAAGAAGATTACAGGTGGTTTAATTTACACCGAGCAAGAGATAAAAGTATCTTTGAAAGTGAAAAACTGGTCACCTCCCGCCGGGCAAAACAAAACACATTTGCATACGATAACGGTAAGTTCTATCCCCAATCGGATATCACCCTTATTACTCCCAGGGATGATACGAAAGAAAATCTAAAGTATTTGTTCACCCTTTTGAATTCCGGCTTTCTTGATGAATATTACCGGAGAAATACCAAGATGAAAGGAGATATGCGTGAATACTATTATACGCCCCTGTCACAAGTGCCTGTTCGTAGAATTGATTTCAATGATCCTGATGATTCGGCCATTCATGATATCCTGGGCGGGATTTACCGAAGTGAAAAGACAGAAGATGCAGATTTCGAATACGATAATGTGACCCAAACGTATATTAAACATCTTGGTCTGGCTGACTATTACATGGCATTGAAGTTTGAATTATTCTCCCTCAGGAAAGCCGGGTTTGAATTTGATCCCGGTACGGTTATTACGGAAAGTTCATCCATTAAAACCGATCTGATGACTATTGCCGGTTTTTTATCTAAAAACGGATATGTGCAGATCAATTACGTCAAGGATGTATTGCTTTATTATCCTTCACTTATCAGTGATCCGGCAATGTACAGCCTGAATTCGACTGAAAAATCTGAGGCTGTGGGCCTGTTGAAGAAGTGTACCTATTTTGTCAAAACCAGAAGTAAGGATATTATCATAAAAAGCGTGAAGTCGGACAGACTGAATTCCCTGTTTAAGGAAACCGGTGATTTTGGTGACTATGGTTTCAGTTGCTCGTTTGATCTGATCACGAATGACAAACAGGTTATCGAAGTCGAATCGAAAACCGAACAGGATGCCGCCTACCTCATAGGTATGATTGCCGATCTGTTGAAAAGGAACAAGTGGGTTTCATGGGAAATGCTGATGGATATTCCCATAAAGAATGAAGCGGTCGAGGCTTTTATTGATGAGAAAAAGGAATACATTTTCAATACCCTCTCTCCCGTAAGTGAAAAACTGAGGAAAAGGCTGGATGAAATTTTCATGAACCGGGAAGTCGAACCGATGAACCGGGTCAGTAATCTCCATGGCATTCAATACCTGATTGACAGGTATGTTGATTTTCTCTATAAGAATTGATTGCAATTACCATCTCCTCCTTGGATGCAGAACAGGTTGCATCTTTATTTGTATTTCGCAACTTTGATTTGACATCCTTCAAATAATCGGAATACGAGCCAACCGCTTTGGGCATGAGCATGGCCCGAGCCAGGGTATCCATTCCAGCGCACCCCGGAAGCAACCCTGTGCAGGGATTTTTTGTCAGGAAGTTATAATCTGGCATCTTCAACAGTAAAGACAAAGTTGATCACGATGATTATTTGATGAACAAATTAAACCTTCGTTGGTTTTTTTATTGGGAAAATCTATTAGA
>JAFGHD010000021.1 GCA_016939365.1 Bacteroidales bacterium
CCCAGGTAATTCAACAACGCATACCGGATCTCTGCCAGTTCCCTGTCAGGTGAATCATGGCTGATGATCATCAGGCCGCATGCCAGCTCTGATAGCCGCCAGTCGCGACTAATACCCAGCGAGCCAGAGCGGTATATGCAGGAGAAATGATCCTGGACGGGAAGGCCGGTCAGTCTCAGGATCGCAATGGTTTTCCGAATGGAGGCATCCAGGTCGAAACCTGGTGAATGGATCACACCGCGGAGAATATCGCTTGCATAATATTTATAGTTCCGCTCGTTCATACTGGAAAGGAACAGTTCAATGACACGGTTTGACCGGTTATATTCATGATACTCTGCAATGATCATATCATCTGTCAGTTTTGGTGATAAACACGATCCTTTCTCATCTCCTTCAGTTTTTTGAACAACTGGATCTCCTCACGGCTCAGGTTCCCGGGGATGACAACATTCAGCCTGACATACAGGTCTCCTGACTTACCGGGGTTGCCGTAGGAGGGCATTCCTTTCCCCTTAAGCCTGAGTTTGCTTCCGTTTTGTGTGCCGGCAGGTACAGAAACATTGAGCCGGCCTGCCAACGTGTTGATCTCGATCTTACCACCCAGTACGGCGGTATACAGATCCACATCGACCTTCAGGATCAGGTCGTTGCCCTGCAGTTCATAGTTTCCTTCCGGGCGTACCTTTATCCTGATATAGATATCCCCGTCCGCCGCACCTCCGCGACCCCTGCCTCCTTTTCCCCTGATCCTCAGTTCCTGGCCGTCATAGGCACCCGGTTTGGTTGTCACCCTCAGTTTCTCTCCGTCCACATTCAGGATCCTGGAAGTCCCGTGATAGGCTTCGGACAGGCTGATCTCCATTTCTGCACGCAGATCCTCCCCCCTGGACGGACGCTGACGTCCCCCGAATCCTGTACGCCCACGGCCCATATCACCGAAGAAGGTATTGAAGAAATCAGAGAATCCACTTCCGGTATTTCCGAACAAGTCACCCAGATCACCTTCAAAATGAAACGTTTGACCGCCGGGTGACCCACTCCATGCCCCCGAGAACCCGGACCCGGGGGCTCCTGCATCCTGGTACTGTTCCCAGTCAGCTCCCAGCCGGTCGTATTTTTTCCTTTTTTCGGGGTCTTTCAGCACTTCGTAGGCTTCACTGATTTCCTTAAAGCGCTCCTCTGCCTTCTTATCACCCTTGTTCTTGTCCGGATGATATTTCAAAGCCAGCTGCCGGTAAGCTTTCTTGATCTCCTCCTGGCTCGCCTTCTCTGATACCCCGAGTGTTTTATAATAGTCCTTATAGCGCATCTTTGATAAATCCTTCGCGACTGTTTGATCCTGACCGGACTTTCTCCTGTCCTCCGTGAGATTACTACTTTAATGCATTTCATTGATCAGCCCCCGGGAATACGGGGTGAAGCGATTACAGGATCCGGAAAAAGCCCTGCCAGGATTGTAAATCCACACAAACACCAGCAAATTTTCTGCCAATCGGGAACTGCCCTCCCGTTGTGTCAAAATGTCCATCATTCTAAGTGATCTGAGGGCATGGCTGACATTTTGGCCTCAGGGTATGTCCGCATGAATGCTCTCCAAATTATTTATTCCGCATACTTCCTTTCAAACAATAATTTAACTAAATTTATCTCTATGAAAAAAGAAAATCCATTAAGTGAACTGTTATCGCAACTTGACGATAATTCACTGCAAAAAATCAGTCAGAAGACGAATGCTTCGCCCCAACAGGCACAATCGGCCCTTGCAAGCGCCATCCCCATCCTGATGAATGCCCTGGCAAGGAACAGCAGTACACGGGAGGGTAAAACAGCACTGCAAAACGCGGTTAAGAAAGACCACGACGGCAGCCTGCTGGATCACCTGGAAGATTTTCTCAACAACCCCGAATCGGCCAATGGTGCCGGGATCCTGAGACATGTGCTGGGCGAAAAGCGCCAGAATGTGGAACAATACATCAGCAAGGATGCAGGGCTCAGCGGGGAATCTGCCAGCAAGATCCTTGAAATCGCTGCCCCCATGGTCATGGGTTTGCTGGGCAAGAAAAGTTCGGGAAGCGGCAGCGCGATCAGCGGCCTGCTGAATTCGTACCTGAAAACCGAAAAGAAACAGGCCACACAATCCCACAGCGTGATCAGCCAGCTCCTCGACCGGGACAATGACGGGAACGTGATGGACGATGTCTCGGAACTCGGCATGTCATTCCTGGGTAAATTTCTGAAGAGAAAGTAGCCTGATTACTCCGCGATCCTGAATGCCACGTCGGGATGCGCATCATTTATGCGTGGCACCGTGATCGCCAGTTCCCCGTTGCGGGATGGTACGCGGGTTGATTCCAGGGTTTTCCCGCTCCATGGATCCACCCAGGATACGGTGTACGGGCGGTCATCAAGCCCTCGGATCCGGAATTCCTTTCCGCCGATCTCCTCTTTCCCGCAGACCCGGCCCCAGCCGAATGCATCCGTGGCGGTGCCCATCACATAAAGGTCCGTCCCGTTGGCAGCCGCCTCAAGCGGACGGTAAGGCCGGTTAGCAAGGTCGAGAGCGGATACAAATCCGGCCAGCACCTTCAGCTGGTCC
>JAFGHD010000139.1 GCA_016939365.1 Bacteroidales bacterium
CATACGCTGGTTTCGGACGAGATGAGGAGTATCATGGTGCAGACCGCCCGCGAACAAAACGTTGAGACCATAGACCTGATGGGACCTTTACTGATGCGGCTCTCGAACCAGTTCGCCAATGCACCCTCCGAGAAGCCCGGTCTGTTTCATGAACTGAACCGTGATTATTTCAGGAGAATTGAGGCCATGGAGTTTTCTTTCCGTCATGACGACGGTTTGAGATCGCATGAGCTCGACAAGGCGGATATCATCCTGGTGGGAGTCTCCCGGACCTTCAAGACACCCCTGAGTATCTATCTCTCCATCAAGGGATGGCTGGTCGCCAATGTGCCTGTCATCCTGGGTATGGAACCTCCGGATATGCTGTTTGAAGTAGCACCTGAAAAGGTTTTCGGGCTGACTACATACCCCAGCCGTCTCTCTCTGCTGCGGAAATACCGGCACGACCACCTGGGAGGTGCCACCGGAGACTATGCCAGTTACGCCTATGTCAGCAGGGAGCTGGCTTACGCACAGGAGATCTTTAAACGGCAGCCCGGATGGGCGGTCATCAATGTCACAAGCAAATCCATTGAGGAGATCGCATCGGAGATCCTGGCGCTGATGAGAAAAACTGCTCCCGCCGACACCGATCATCATTCCATGTCTTAACGTCATTCAGGACACGTATGATCCAGTCACACCTGGGAGAGCTGGCCGCACTGCTGACCGCCGTATTCTGGACGGTGACCTCCCTGGTCTTCGAAGCGGCGAGCAGGAGAATAGGCAGCCTGACGGTGAATATTCTCAGGCTTTACCTTGCATTTCTGATCTACACACTGTTCACCTGGATCACCAGAGGCCTGGCTTTCCCTCTGGATGCAAGCCGGGATGCCTGGATATGGCTCACCCTGTCAGGTCTGGTCGGCTTCGTCATCGGTGACCAGTTCCTTTTCCAGGCATTTGTTCTGGTGGGTGCCCGGGTTTCCATGCTGGTCATGGCCCTGGTACCTCCCATCACCGCCATCATCGGCTGGGCGATACTGGGCGAAACACTCAGTTTTTACCATATCACAGGTATGGCGTTGACCATCACCGGTGTGTCACTGGTGGTGATTAAAAGACAATCCCCATCATTAAACAACCGGCGCAGGAAACTGCAGTTTTCCTACCCCGTCACCGGTGTGCTCTTTGCTTTCGGCGGAGCCGTCGGCCAGGCCGTCGGGCTGGTACTGAGCAAGTACGGCATGAAGGACTACAACGCCTTCGCTGCTTCGCAGATCAGGGTGCTGGCCGGGATGGCCGGGTTTACCATCCTGTTCTTCGTGCTGAGGCGTTGGAAAGAGGTATGGAAGGCTTTCGGGAATCAAAAAGGTATGATCAACCTCTCCGTCGGCTCGCTGTTCGGACCCTTCCTGGGTGTCTCCTTCTCATTACTGGCTGTTCAACACACCCATACCGGCATCGCCTCCACCATCATGGCCATCGTCCCCGTCCTGATCATCCCCCCGGCAATTCTGCTGCACAGGGAGAAGGTCAGTGTAAAGGAGATCATCGGTGCTTTCATCGCCGTGGCTGGCGTCGCCATGCTCTTTATGTACTGATCCCGGTGAGGTGCCACAGATCTTCCGGATTGGAAAATCCGGACTATCAGCGGCTTTTTTTACAAGAGAGCAGTCACCTTCATATGATCCTGTATAAAATCAATATGGTCAACCCGGAATCCGGAAATAATCGTAAATTTATCTTCTTTTCAGGGTGGCATTCTCATCAGGAAGATAATCCCTATTAACTGGCTTCAACCATGGGCCATAAAACAGAAAAAATGAAACTGAGTGCAAGAAATCAGATTAAGGGCAAGGTAAAGCAGCTCTCACACGGGCCAGTGAGCACGGAAGTGATCATTGAGCTGGCACCCGGGATCGAAATTACTTCGATCATCACCACCGCTTCGGCCCGGGAAATGGCCATCACCCAAGGTCAGGAGGCCTATGCCATCATCAAGGCATCCCATGTGATGCTGGGCGTCAGGGAATAAAGTGCAATCAGCTTCACAGGTCAATGACACGGTTTTTTATACATTAGCCTAATGTAAGAAATCATGCCCCTATGGGTTATGAAAATCCATAAGGTTTTCAAATATACCTGATATGCCAGTCGAACGAATTGATCCATCCACTAATCCAAATCCGGAGGTCATGAAAAAACTCTTTACTATTACGTCGTCCATCCGCACCGGGGCGAAAAGAACCATTCTACGCGATGCAACCCTGATCTGTGCACTGATCGCAACGATATCGCTGCACGGTCAGGTACAGTTCACACAGACGTCGGATGACGACTTTAACCTGGGTATTACAGAGCAGATGCTGGTGACGGGCGGCAGTGTCCGCTTACAGACCCAGGCGAC
This sequence comes from Bacteroidales bacterium, assembly GCA_016939365.1. Classification (GTDB taxonomy): domain Bacteria; phylum Bacteroidota; class Bacteroidia; order Bacteroidales; family JAFGHD01; genus JAFGHD01. Next base: position 2,390 of record JAFGHD010000139.1, read on the forward strand.
AGCGGTCAACAACTGGCTGTCCACAACCGCTTTGCCGCAACCCCTGAAAGGTCACCAGACAACACGGTGGAAGAACCTCGTATATCTTTCCGGGGGGTATAACGGAACAACTTACTCCAACAGCGTATACCGGGCCGCAGTCCAGTCTGCCGGGATCAGTGGCTGGACCGCCCTGGACACCATGCCTGAACGGCTCTGCGACCATGCCATGGTGCGGGCGTTGCGACATATGTATGTGATCGGCGGACGGACTGATGGGACGCCTTCCGACCGGATCTATGTTGCCACGATAAACACCGACGGCAGCCTGGGAGCCTGGAGCCTCTGCAGCGTAACACTCCCCGTGCCCCTGTGGGGGCACCAGGCCGTGTACCGAAACGGCTTTATTTATATCATCGGAGGAACCGACCAGGCAGATGAAAACACCGCAGTGAACATAGTCTATTATGCCAGGGTGACCGACCCCTTCGGGCAACTTTCCGCTTTCACGGCTACTCAGCCGTTACCGGCCCCGCGCAACAGACATTCCCTGGCCACATATGGAGACCGCCTGATCGTCATGGGAGGTGTAGACAACAGCGGCACCAGGCATGCAGAGGTTTATTATGCGGAACTGAACCTGGACGGAACCTGTGATCCGTGGCAGCTTGCACCCGCTTCACTTCCCGAAGCCATCAGCCACCATTCCACAGCGTGCATCAACGGTCTGATCACCGTCATCGGGGGTGAGAACAACACCTCCGTCAGCAATAAGGTCTATTATGCCACAGCTGATGATCTTCCGGGCCTGACATGGGTCACCGCCGCCGACTCACTATATGAAAGACGAAAGGAAGGAACGGCCTTTGCCATTTCCGGACAGATCGTTTTCGCCGGAGGGGAGAACCTCGCCGGAGCCGTCATCGCCAATACCAGGTATTCCCAGCTTACGATGGGTACCGGCAGGACATACCTGGGCAGCTTCCTCTCCTACCCCTTCTTCCAGCTCGGAGAGGAACGGATGGTCGAAAAGCTCGACTACACCATGGCCAACTTTGCAGGAGGCGACCATTACCGGCTCTATTACCGCCTGGCCGGCAGCGACGGTCTGTGGGGACCATGGACGGACGCCGGACAGTACAACCCTGCCCTGATCAGCCAGACAGCCCAGTATCTCCAGTATATGTTCACCTTCGACGGCAGCCTGGGAGAGACCATCGAACTGCAAAGCCTGACCCTGGTCATCCCTGGCTATACCCAGCTATCCGGTAACCTGAACGCCATCGATACCCTTCATCTTTCACAAAGCCCCTACTGGGCCACAGCCAACATATCATTTACCGGAGGCACCCATGTCGTCGAGGCAGGTGTGACCATACTTTTCTCCCCTTCCACAGGACTGGAGATAGGCCAGGCCAACCTTACCTGCAACGGTGCGGCGGCCCAGCCGGTGACTCTCACGTCATATACAGGCGAGGCCGGGATATGGGACGGAGTGTTCTTCAATGCAAACAGCGACAACGGGGTATCCTCCCAGCTGAACCACCTGATCATTGAATATGCCGGAAACGGATCCCGAAATGCCAACCTCTACTGCGAAAACACCAATGAACCCCACCTGATCAACTCCACCCTCAGGTGGTCCGATGGCCACGGAGCATACCTGAAAAACGCCAATCTCTCCATTGAAAACAGCTCTTTCATGGAAAACCATGAAAACGGCCTGGCACTGGAAAGCTCCTCCCCCAGCCTGACCGGATGCTACATCCAGAATAATGACATAGCCGGCATCCGCTATGTAAATACCTCAGCCAATCCATCCTTCCTGAATTGCACCCTGACAGGAAACAAATACGGATTGCATTTCCCGACACCGGATTATTCCTTTTCCTGGCCCGGCGGGATCACCACCTATTCGAATCTGGTCAGCGGGATAGCCATAGACGGCGGTGAGGTCACCTCTGACAGGACCTGGTACCTCAGCCCTGATGGTTATACCGTTTTGGGAGATGTTGCGGTCGTCAAGCAAAACGCCTACGTGACCCTGACGATCAGGCCGGGGAACCTGATCCGTTTCGACAGCACGGTGCAGCTTCAGATCGGGAACTATGTCTATTTCAATAACCAATACGGCGGTGCCATTCATGCTGTCGGAACAGCGGACAGCATCATCACATTCACATCTTCCAACGGCCAGCCCGGCGGATGGGACGGCATATTCTTCCACTACAACAGCGACATCTTCGGCGCCCATTCTGAGCTGACTTACTGTAAAATAGAGAACGGAGCGGATTATAATATCAAATGTGAGGATTCTGTGGAGCCCAGGATAGACGAATGTGATATAACCGGCGGCCAGGTTTACCAGATCTTCGCCGCCAACCCGAACAGTGTTCCCCATGTCACCAAAACGAACTCCACCGTTACTGTCGGTGCAGGCACGCAAAGCATCAACAGGACATGGTACAATTTCGGCGGCGAGTACCATGTGGTGGGCGATATCATCATTGCCAAGCAGGACAACAAGGTCACACTGACAATCCAGCCGGGTGTAACCGTCAGGTTCGCCACCGGCACCGGAATCCAGATCGGTCAATATATTTATTACAACCAGAATTATGGCGGTGAGCTTTATGCCATCGGCAATGCCGACAGCCTGATCACCTTCACTTCCCTCACCGGGACGAAAGCAACCTGGGACGGCCTGTTCTTCCATTACAACAGCGACAGCTTCGGATCTCAATCCTACCTGGAATACTGCACCATCACCAACGGTGAAACATCCAATGTGCTGACCGACGCCACCATAGAACCCCGGATTGACCATTGCACCATCCTGAATGCAGGGCAGTACGATATCCTGGCCAACGACCCCAACAGCGTTCCCCACATCACACGTTCGGTCTCAACGGTTTACGTCAACGGGGGCACCCAATCCATAAACAGGAGATGGTACTATTTCGGAGGAGACTATGTAGTGCTCACCGACCTGGTGGTAGCCAAACAAAATGACAAGGTACGCCTGACCATTGAACCCGGTAACACGGTGAAGGCAGATACCAATGCCATGATCCAGATCGGACAATATATTTACTACAACCAGAATTACGGCGGGGAGATCTGGGCCATCGGCAAACCTGACAGCCTCATCACCTTCACCTCCCGGAACGGACAGGCCGGGGGATGGGACGGATTGTATTTCCATTATAACAGCGATTCATTTACGTCCGAATCCTTCCTCGAATACTGTACCGTTGAAAAGGGTAAGGATTTCAATGTCAGATGTTCCGACTCAAGGGAGCCGACTATTACCAATTGTACCATTAACGGTAGTAATGGATATGATATTCATGCAGCCAACCCGAACAGCGTGCCGGAAGTGTTCGCCACCAATTCAACGATTTATATAAGCGCCGGGACACAAGGCATCGACATCACCTGGCATAACTTCGGAGGGGAATATGTCGTGGTGGGCGATGTGGTCGTCGCCAAGCAGAATTCGCACTGCCGCCTGACCATCGAACCGGGGGTGGTAGTGAATTTCGATACAGCCTGTGTACTCCAGATAGGTCAGTATATTTATTTTAACCAGAATTACGGGGGAGAAATTTACGCAGAAGGAACATACGACAGCCTGATCGTCTTCCGGCCATGGAACAACTATCCGGGCGGTTGGGAAGGTATCTTTTTCCACGACTACAGCGACAGCTTCGGATCGGTCTCCAGCCTGAAATACTGCGTCATCAGGGAAGCTGAGGTGAACAATGTCTATTGTCATACTTCAAACCAGCCCTCTTTTGAGCATGTATCCCTGGTCAGCTCATCCGAAAACGGGATCCGCTGCCATGATGCAAGCCCCTATATCAGGCTGTGCCAGATCATCGATAATGACTCATTGGGGGTATACCTGACAGGCAACAGCCATCCGGTGATTGGCGATACGGCCGCCTTCGGATGCGATCTGTACGGCAACGGCAACTACGATATATACAACAATACCGGCAATCACATCTATGCACGCAACAATTACTGGAACAGCACAGACAGCGCTGCGATTGCCGGAAGGATTTTCGACCACTATGACCAGGGATCGCTGGGTATCGTAGAGTTCATGCCTTTTGCCACCTCCTCGGCTTTCGCGAACGATGCACCCGGTAATTTCTCATTGCTGACGCCCCCGGATTACACAGTGACTTCCGACCAGACACCCGACTTCACGTGGGCAGTATCCATCGATCCCAACGGAGACCCTGTTACCTATTATCACTTCTATACCACCGATTCCACCTGGAGCAACGATATACATGTCAGCAGTGCACTGACCACCCACAGCTACACTCCATCCACCAACCTCACAGGCGGGAAGTGGTATTGGTGGAAGGTCAAGGCAACAGACGGATACCTGTTGAACTTCAGCAATCAGATATGGCGTTTCGCCGTGAGCCTGCCCCCGACGGTGCCCGTTCCGATCGATCCCTTTAACGGTGCACATGTGACGGAGAATGATTACTTGGTGTGGCTCCTGTCCAGCGACCCGGATGAAGGTGATCGTGTCAGTCATTACCACTTGCAGATTGATGACAACGCCGACTTCAGCTCGCCTGAGATCGATACCACCGGTATTGCCTCTGACGGGGATCCGTCGGCATACGCCATACGGATCAATGAACTCCCGGGATACCTCTCACTGGCCAACCGGCTTTATTACTGGCGGGTCAGCGCGGTGGACGGATTTGGCGTGGAGAGTGCCTTCTCCGACGGAACGAACTATTTCATCTACCTGCTTGACGTGAACATCCGG
>JAFGHD010000022.1 GCA_016939365.1 Bacteroidales bacterium
AAAGGACAAAATGATAAAAAGGTATGAAGAAGAGATTTATGAGTTGAATAAACAATTATTATTATCCGGCCAGAAACAGGTTACAGCAAAAAAACCCAAGGCGGCAGCGGGTGCACCGGGCAATAAAAAATCACCTGCCAAGAAACCAGCTGCCGGCAAAACAAAGGCAAAGCAAGCATCTGCCGGAAAAACAATTACGAAAACATCACCTGTTAAAAAGACCCCTGTGAAAAAGACAACACCTGCCGGCACTGCCAAAGGTTCTGCATCAAAAAAGGCCCCGGCGACATCCAGGAGAAAAAGCCCTTCTGCAGGCAAAGACAAATGATACAGGATGGCATTTATTGATCATCAATTAATTCTTCGTACAAAAATATGACATCAAAATATCTCTATCCGGAATACCTGTTTGAAGTCAGCTGGGAAGTATGTAATAGAATCGGTGGCATACATACCGCAATATCGACCAAAGCACAATTATTACAGGATGAGTTAAGGGAAAGGCACATACTGATCGGCCCGGATGTATGGAGAGATTCCGGAGAAAATCCTGAGTTTGAGGAGGATAAATCACTTTTTCATGCCTGGAAGCAGCATGCGCTGGGCGAGGGACTGAGGGTCAAGGTCGGAAGGTGGAAGATCAGCAGCATGCCCATTGCCATCATTCTTGATTTTACCACCTTGATGGCACAAAAAGATGAGATATTCAGCAAACTCTGGGAGGACTACCAGCTGGATTCTCTCTCAGGGCAGTGGGATTACATCGAACCATGTCTCTTCGGATATGCTGCCGGGAAAGTCATAGAAAGTTATACGAAGTACTTCATGAGTACCCGTACCAGGGTAGTCGCCCATTTCCATGAATGGATGACGGGTGCTGGCATCCTTTACCTGAATGGGCACCGGCCCCAGATAGCTACCGTTTTTACCACACATGCCACGGTGATCGGCAGGTCCATTGCCAGAAATCACCTGCCACTTTACAACAGGCTTGAAGAATATGACGTGGATGATAAATCAGATGATTTTAACGTGGCTTCCAAGCAATCCCTGGAAAAAATCGCGGCTGCAAATGCAGATTCATTTACCACCGTAAGCAAACTGACCTCAAGGGAATGTGCCCAGTTCCTTAAAAAGGAAGTGGATGTTGTGACCCCTAACGGTTTTGAGGATTCATTCGTACCTGCAGCAGGAGAATTCAGGCAGAAGCGGGAAAAGGCCAGGAAGCTGCTGATGGATGTAGCTGCACAGGTTACCCAAAAGGGTATCGGTAAGGATGCCATGCTGATTGCCACCAGCGGAAGGTATGATTTCCGGAACAAGGGACAGGATGTATTCCTGGATGCCCTTGCAGAGGTAAATCAATCAGACCGGTTAAAAAGGGATATTGTCGCGTTCATGCTTATACCGACCCAGCATTACGGCCCGAGAAATGACCTTGCAGAGGCCCTTAAAGGGAATAAATCATTAACCGGTGATCACATCAGTTGCCTGACCCATCATCTTCATAATCCTGAATATGACCCTATCCTCAATAAACTGCGGGAGCACAACCTGGAAAACAATACAGCGAACAAGGTAAGCATCATATTTGTACCCTCACACCTCAATGGGAACGACGGTATCTTTAACCTGCCGTATTTTGATCTGCTGATCGGATTTGACCTGACTGTTTTTCCGTCTTATTATGAACCCTGGGGATATACAACCCTTGAAAGCCTTGCTTTCAGCATTCCCAGCATAACCACAACCCTGGCCGGATTCGGAAGGTGGGTGAAAGATGAATACGGAGATGTAAAGAATGGGATATCGATCATTGAGAGGAATGATGATAATTACAATGAAACGGTTAATGGGATTACAGGGGCCATTCTGGCGGCAGCAGGATTGACACAGAAAGATTATGAGGAAGCCAGGAAAGAGGCCTGGGACATTTCCAGGATCGCCCTGTGGGAGAATCTTATCGATTATTACTGGCAAGCGTATGGCATGGCGCTGGAGAAATCAAGAAAGCGGACAAACCTGTTTTTTGATAGAGAACCTCCCGAGTATATCAGTGAGAAGATCACGGCAGACAAACCCGATTGGAAAATGTTTGAGGTTCGGGAGAACATCCCCGAAAAGCTGAATGCCCTCGAGGATATTACCATGAATCTTTACTGGTCGTGGGACCAGGAAGCAATAGCGTTTTTCCGTTCCATCGATCCCAGGTTATGGGAGGAAACGAACCAAAATCCCATACTGGCGGCACGGAATATTTCCCTGAGCCGTTTTCAGGAACTCGAGAAGGATGAAGGATTTATCCGCGAAATGGACAGGATCCATAAGAAATGCCGGACATACATCGATAAGAAAAAGGATGCGGTGGGACCCCAAGTCGCTTACTTCAGTATGGAGTTCGGAATCCATGATTCCCTTAAGATCTATTCCGGTGGTTTAGGGCTCCTGGCCGGTGATTATCTGAAGGAGGCGAGTGATTATAACCGCAGGCTGGTTGGAGTGGGACTCCTCTACCGGTATGGTTACTTCACCCAGATTATCTCTGCCAGCGGGGAGCAGATCGTTGCCAACAACCCGCAGGATTTTTCCCGGATACCGGCCAGGCAGGTCCGGGATAAGTCGGGCAGATGGAAAACCATCAGCATCCAATTGCCCGGGCGGACCCTGATCGCAAGGATCTGGCGCGTGGATGTGGGCCGGATACAGTTATACCTCCTCGATACTGATTTTGAAGATAATATTGAACAGGACAGAAGTATCACCCATTATTTGTACGGAGGGGACCTGGAAAACAGGTTCAAGCAGGAATTATTGCTTGGTGTCGGGGGGATCCGGATGCTGCAAACACTGGGGATAGAACCGGACCTGTATCATTGTAATGAGGGACATTCAGCGTTTCTGGGACTGGAACGGCTGCGTAATCTGATCAGCATACTGAATCTGTCTTTTCCCGAGGCCCTTGAACTGGTCAGGGCCTCTACACTCTATACCACGCATACACCGGTTCCGGCCGGGCATGATAGTTTTGATGAGGGACTGGTACGCATGTACATGTCTCATTATCCGGACCGGCTGAATATTTCCTGGGAACAGTTTATCGGTCTTGGGCGCCTGCGTCCTCAGGACAGCAATGAAAAATTCTCCATGAGTTACCTGGCCATCAATCTGTCACAGGAGGTCAACGGGGTGAGCCGTCTGCACGGTAAGGTCACCCAGCAGATGTTCAGTGAACTCTGGAAGGGCTATAACCCGGATGAACTCCACATCGGGTATGTTACCAACGGGGTCCATTTTCCCACATGGGTGGCGCCGGAATGGCTCGATCTCTACAAAAAATATCTGGGGGACGATTTCATTGAGAATCAGTCTGACCTGAAGCGGTGGGAGAAAATATACGGGGTGGATGACAAAGAGATATGGACCCTCCGGAATACTTTGCGGAAGAGAATGATCAATTATATCCTGTCCAGGTTGAAACGGGCGGCGGTCAATAAACTCGAAGATCCACGGATCATCCTGGACGTCAGCGAAAAGTTGAGCGATGATGTCCTGACCATCGGCTTTGCCAGAAGATTTGCCACTTACAAACGGGCAAATCTCCTGTTCCATGACCTGGACCGCCTGGCAAAGATCGTTAACCATCCGGAGCGGCCGGTTCAGTTCATATTTGCCGGGAAGGCACATCCGAAAGACAAAGCCGGGCAGGACCTGATAAAAATGATCGTGGAGACATCCAAGTTACCCGAATTTATCGGCAGGAT
>JAFGHD010000140.1 GCA_016939365.1 Bacteroidales bacterium
ATCCCAACCAGTGGCATACGGCAAGCATTGAGAAACGTGGAGATATCTATTCACTGTTCGTTGATAATGCGGCATTAGGTTATTACAATGACACATTCCTGAATGGTCAGGGGAAGGTCGGATTGCATACATATGGCACCGTAAGGTATGATAATTTTTCCCTTGAGACATGTGATAACCCAGGTACCGGATATGCTGAAAGCACCTTTATTGAGAATCAGGATGTTTTTAGTATATATCCTAATCCGGCAATCAACAATATTATCTATTTCGAGATATTTGATAAAGCTGAAATTAATAGCATAAGTCCGGTTGTAAATATTTATGACACACAGGGATTGTTAATAGGAAATGAAATAGTCATAAATAAGGACATTACTCCCATTAACATAGAATCATTGCCAAAGGGCATTTATATTGTAGTCTGTCAATCTGAATACATCATAAAATCAAAGAGACTTATTGTTTATTGACCTGATTGCTTATTTAGTAAATCTATACGCCTTATCTTAAAAACTACAAAGCTTCATGTTATGAAAAAAATCTGTTTTCTCTTAGTGATCATTAATATGTTATTAATGCCACTTATCATCAAATCACAGATTATAGTCGACCTGAAAGTATTCCTTGAAGGCCCTTTCTTCAACGGCAGTATGACTCCATGGCTTAACTGGTCAGGAAATCTGCCTCTTGACCAGCCCTATAGCGTCTCGCCGTGGTATTACTTTGGGCAGGATAGGGTAACAAGCATACCCAACAGCAATGTGATTGACTGGGTGTTGGTCGAATTAAGGCAAACAACCGGTGACGCCTCAACAGCGACACTTGATTCAACCATTGCACGCCAGGCTGGATTTGTTTTAAAGGACGGAAAAGTTGTTGGTGTGGATGGAAGCAGTAAAATGCAGTTTAATGTTACCATTAATTCAAACCTATATGTCGTTGTCAAACATCGGAACCATCTGGCAATATTATCAGCATATCCCGTTCAGTTGAATGGGGGAGTATATACCTATGATTTCAGTGATGCTGTCGATAAGGTATATGGTGGAGCGAATGGACACAAACAAATAGGTCCAGGTATCTGGGTGATGATCGCCGGAGATGGCAACGCTGATGGTAACATCAGTAATGTTGATAAAATTGAAGTATGGGTGCCCCAGTCAGGAAGTTCCGGTTATTATGCAGGTGATTACAATCTGAACTCACAGGTAGATAATATTGATAAGAATGATTACTGGAACCCTAATAGCGGTAAAGGTACCCAGGTGGTTGGAGGAGTTGTCAATACGCCACCCTTAGCTGTCCTACAGTTTACCCCCTCAGCCGGGACAACAATAACTGCATTCACGTTTGACGCAACCGGATGCCATGACGGTCAAACCATCAAAGATCTTCTGGCTGTCAGGTGGGACTTTGAGAATGATGGTTCATGGGATACTCCATACAGTTATGATAAAATAACGGTTCATCAATATGTCCAGCCGGGAAATTATGCAGTTAAACTTGAAGTAATTGACATCGGCGGCCTTACCGGAACGGATATCACTAACATAATAGTAACGCAATCGTATGGAGTGCCATGCCCCGGAATTCCTAACGTTACCTATGGCGGTCAGATCTACAATACCGTTCAGATTGGTACACAATGCTGGTTGAAGGAAAACCTGAACATCGGCGCCATGATTCCCGGGACAAATAACCAGACGAATAACGGTGTCATCGAAAAATTCTGTTACGACAACGATCCGGCCAATTGTGATGTCTATGGCGGATTGTACCAGTGGGACGAAATGATGCAATATCTTGCTACACCCGGAGTACAGGGAATCTGCCCTGACGGCTGGCATCTGCCTACAGATGAAGATTGGAAAGAACTGGAAGGTTTTGCAGATAGTCAGTATGGTTATCCCGATCCTGAGTGGAACCAGACGGGATGGCGTGGCTATGATGCAGGCCTGAATCTTAAATCCATCACAGGATGGAATTCCGGGGGAAATGGAACTAATCTGTACGGTTTTTCTGCGCTCCCTGGTGGCTACCGCAATACCCTTGCTAATTTCGATGGCCTTGGCGCTTCCGCGGGCTGGCATTCCTCGACGGAGTATAGTTCTACTGATGTATGGATCCGAACCCTACACTATACCTACGATGAAATATACCGGAGAGACCACCCTAAAATAGACGGCCGCAGTGTGCGGTGCATAAAAGATTGGAGTTGTGGAGACACCCTGATTGATACTCGTGACAATCAGACCTACACTACCGTTCAGATCGGAACACAATGCTGGCTGAAGGAAAATCTGAACATTGGCACAATGATTCCCGTGATAAATAACCAGACGAACAACGGTGTCATCGAAAAATTCTGTTACGACAACGATCCGGCCAATTGTGAAGTTTATGGCGGTCTCTATCAATGGAATGAAATGATGCAATATGTTGCAACACCTGGCACACAGGGAATATGCCCTGACGGCTGGCATCTGCCCACAGATGATGAATACTGCGTCCTGGCCCAGTATATTGATACGTCCGTTGTCTGCGGCCTGATTGGATGGAACGGAACGGATGCAGGTTACAGGATGAAATCAACTACAGGCTGGTATGGCGGAGGCAACGGCAGCAATTCATCAGGATTTACTGTTTTGCCGGCGGGCGGCAGCAGTAGCGGTAATTTCTCCGCGTTAACGACCGAAACGCTCTTTCATACTTCTACTGAGGGAGGCACCAATGGGGTATGGAGTTATCATATTGCCTGGTATAGTACACAAATCTACCGCAACAGCTATTATAAAACCTCCGGATTCAGCGTGCGCTGTCTGAAAGATGTACCTTCCGTCTGGAGTTGCGGCGATCCAATCCTGGATACAAGAGACAATAAGGCGTATAATACTGTGCAGATAGGATCCCAGTGCTGGATGACTGAAAGTCTTAATATCGGCACCCAGATACCCGGAGCAGATGATCAGTCAGATAACGGCACAATTGAGAAGTATTGTTATAATGATAATTCTGCCAATTGTGATGAATATGGAGGATTATATCAGTGGAACGAGATGATGCAATATATCACCACCCCCGGGACTCAGGGTATATGCCCACCCATCGTTGGTTGGCATGTTCCGACAGTTGCAGACTGGACTGTTTTATCCGATTTCCTTGGCGGAATAAGCGTTGCAGGTGGAAAAATGAAAGAAGTTGGATACAACCATTGGAATTCTCCCAATACCGGTGCAACCAATATAAGTGGATTTACATCACTGGGGGCAGGCACCAGAGACATTGATGGAAACTTCTATCATCTAAAAAACAGTAATAATATTTGGTCATCTATAACCAATGGGACAACTGCCTGGAATTTCAGAACTGACCATAATGATGATGACCTCGATAAAATTACCAGCCTGATACATAACGGATTTACAGTTCGATGCATGATGAGTCTGAACCAGCCTCCATACCCTCCGGAGAATCCCAATCCGTCAGACGGAGCTTCAGACCAATCCATAAATGTACAGCTCTCATGGAGCTGTACGGATCCGGAAAATGATCCTTTGAGCTTCGATGTTTACTTTGGTACTATAAATCCTCCATCTCAGGTATCTTCAGGACTTACAGTTGCCACATACGATCCGGGTACTTTGTCATACAGCACCACCTATTACTGGAAAATTGTTGCACATGATGATCACGGAAACATGACTGAAGGCATGGTTTGGACTTTTTCAACCATGAGCAATCCTCTGCTTTCGAACTTGATAAGTTATTGGAAAATTGATGAAACATCCGGTAGCACATCATTCGATTCCCACAGCACCAATCATTGCGCTGTACAAACCGGAGTTACAATTAATCAAAATGGTCTCATGGGGAAAGCAGCCTCCTTTATTGAAACCAGTGGCGGATTAACGACAGGAAAAACTGCCTCACAATTAGGAATTGGTGGTGGCGCATCAAAAAGTGTAAGTATCTGGATAAAACCCAGCAGCTTAATTTATGGCCCAAATAGTAATGGGATCATTAACCTTGGAACAAAAGCGAACCAGAAACAATTTGGTATTACGTTCTATGGTTCTTTACCAGGGGCGCACTGGATGTTCGATTCATGGTATGGCCCGGTCCAGATCGGACCTTATGGAAACAAGCTGGATGATGGAAATTGGCATCATATTGTGGTTACTTACAACTCTGAAGGCCATAAAATCCGAACATACCTGGATGGTAATTTTGTTATTGAGGATAGCTCTTACTTACTTAATACAGGTGATCAGATGGGATTTTCCATCGGCATTGGTAGTCAGGGGAACTACATTGGCCTGATAGACGAAGTGGGACTTTGGAGCCGGCCGTTGACAGATGATGAAGTGCAAGAACTATTTAATAATGGGAATGGACTTCCTTATCCATTTTAAGTGTTAAGTAAACACCATTGATACAGTTTATGAAAAAGCCAATCACTATTTTCGCAATCCTCTTCGCTTCATTCCTGATCCTTGGAGCCATACTCAGATTCGATCGCCTGCTAGGCGGTGAATATGCCATTTTGCTTGGACTTGGGATCAGTGGACTGGCACTATCCATCCTACTTTTTACTTACATCTTCCGGAACACCAGGAATTTACTCTATCTTGCCGGAATACCTGTTGCCATACTTATGATCCTGGCCATCCTTAATAATTTTAACTATTACTTCATCAATGGAATATTCTGGTTCAGGATCGCCTGGTTGCTTGGTTTGATTTTCCTGGCAGCCATATTGATCTATTGCGGATATATCAGAAAGGAACTATCATTCCTGACAAGGACATCGCTGATAGTCTTTACGGGACTACTGTCATTGCTGCATATTGTAATGTTCTATGACGCCGGATATCCGGGATACAGACATAATATGAAAATGCAGCGTCATCTGGAAATGACCAGCAAATATCTCGAACGGCAGAATGAGATGCTCCATAACCGAATACAAAATGACACTGTAGCACAACAGTTGCGGGATTCCACCCACTCCGCATTGTCTTCATTGGATGATTTCAGTATGAATTACATGAAACACTTTCAGTCGCTTGATGCCCGGATATTTAAGCCGTACCTGTCCTCCACATGGTCCTTTGCTGAGGCAGGAAAGTTTATTGAACGACAGGAGGTTAGGGATTTGTTCGGTAACAAATTGGGTAACTATCTGAAATATCTTGCTGACTTGTCAGGAAAAGAACCGAGCTCGTTCATTGAATTGATAATTACCGGTCAAAACAGCATAAATGGAAGCCAAATTGAAGGTGTTTTCTCACTTTATGATATTCCCACACAGGTACTTGTCAATATGGAACTTTTTAAGGTCCAGATCCTCCTTGCTGAAAACGCCATACTCCGGGATCTTATCAAAACTCAAAGCATTTCTGTATAATAGGGAGAATGGAGATATACATAAAGGAATCCACGGATGATTTCACAGGATGTATTGGATTCCTGGGTTAACCGGTTTTTTGTCTTCCCCTTTTTGACATCGGACGCTGGGTATTGACTGGAGATATTTCCTAATCCTCCAGTGATGATCAAACCGCCCTGTCGTATCTTTGACCCATGCCGGCCAGCGATCCTTTCAAACCGGTTCCCGTCCGGGGCAGGACCTATTCCCTCTTCGGCAGCGGGGAGGACACATCGGGTTATTACACCCTGGTGGACACACTGGCGGAGCGTTTGCTCAGCAGTGCATCCGATCCGGACCGGTTGCTACAGGAATTGTGGCGGGCCGGAAGGTCCGTGAGGGCTTACCGAAGGTTTGCGTTAAACCATGGAGTCATGAATGAGTCCGCCCGGCTGTCTCAGTACATCACTGACCTGGCGGAGCATCTGAAACAGGTTCCCCTTTTCACCCCGCCGGCCAGCGTCCTGCGCCACCAGGAGCCCAGGTATTACGCGAATATGATCGGCATTGCCGTGATGAACAGGCTGAACCGGGACCGCTTCAGGAAGGCAAATTTTCGTGTCGCCTTGCTGCCGCATTGTATCCGGGAGGACATTGAGGCATGCAAAGCGGAAAGTGATGGGACTGATTACCTCTGCCGCCATTGCCGGAAAGGGTGCTACATCGGGAATGTCTCACACATCCTGAAAAAACAGGGCATCACCCCCTACATATGGATGACCGCCGGGCTGAAGAAGCTGCTGCGATTACTGGCGTCACAGCACGGCGCCATCGGGGTGCTGGGCATGGCCTGCATCCCCGAACTGGCCGCAGGCATGCGCAGGGTTCATGACAAGGGGATCCCCGTGACCGGCATACCCCTCAACGCCAACCGCTGCATCCGGTGGATGGGGGAGTTCCTGGAGAATTCGGTGGACCTGGGATATCTCAGAAAACTTACCTCGTCCGACATCACCGGATAACGATTCCGAGAACGCGTTCAAGTTTACCGGCCAGGTAAAACGGCAGGTTGATCAGGCGGTATTTCTTACCTGCAATGGTGACGGCATCCTCCACCGAAAATGAACCGGAATAAAAACGAACAGCCCATTCATGAGGCGATGCATCCACAAACTGATGCAGCGAGCGCAACCTGCCACCCGCCCCCGCCTTTACCTCTACAGGGATCACAATACCTTTAAAACTGATCACATAATCCACCTCTGCGGAGGATTCCTTTTTATCCCTGACCCAGAAATGCAGGGCATCCGATACCGACGATGTGGCCCCGGTCAGTTCCTGGCCGACCATATGTTCGGCAATCCGGCCCCGGTACACATCATCAAGGTATTTCCCGGCAATCAGCTCATCCAGGATACCAAGCGCATGGTTCACCAGTCCTGTGTCGAAAATATGGAGACGGGGCTTCTTTCTCAGATCAGGAGCAAAAGGCAGCCTGGTGGAAGTGACCGGATAGACCAGTTTCAACAGCAGGGCCTTTTCCAGCATAGTGAAGGCTTCTTTCATATCCCTTGACCTGTAGGGGGAATTGGCGAATTTCTCAAAAGTAATACGCGTGCCCGCTTCCCTGAACGCAGATGAGACCACATGTCTGATATACCGCGTCATGACCTCTGATCTTGCATATTTTTCAACATCCTCGGCATATGAAATGAGGAGGCTGCCGAAGATCGGATTAAGGGCTGAATAATCCTGATTCATGCTGAAGGAATCTACTACTCTGGGCATTCCACCTATGGCAGCATATTTTTTAAATAAAGCAGTGAGCTTGTCATGGGCGAAATCGGGGATCTCCTCCTGTCCAAAGAGTTCCAGGGCCGGTTCTTCTCCCATCGCACCCAGGAACTCCTGAAATGTGCACGGATGCATGATCAGGTATTCCACCCTGCCGACCGGAAAGGAAATACCCCTGTTCAGGATGTTTTCAAGCATCGAACCCGCCGCTATGACATACAGGTCGCGGGCTTCTTCATAAAAATACCGGAGCAATGAAACCGCTTTTGGGGAATACTGTATCTCGTCGATGAAAATCAATATCCTCCCGCTGTTCCGTGATTTGCCTGCATGCAGGAACAACCTGCCCAACAGCTCATTGAAAGGGTAGTCGCCTTCAAAGATGATCCGGTGTTCCGGTTTTTCAAGGTTCAAATGAATATACTGGTCGAATTCCCCGGCAAAGATGTGAACGGCAGTGGTTTTACCCACCTGTCTGGCACCACGGATCACCAATGGCCTCCGGTCTCGGTTGGCCGCCCATTTCCGAAACTCCTCCATGATGGTCCGGTGAAACATCTTGTTGCAAAGTGAGGGATAAAATTAATGTTTTTTGTAATACAGTGAGGGATAAATTCACATGAAGTTGTCATAAAGTGAGAGATAATTGAATAAAGCTTTGTAACAAAGTGAGGGATAATGAATGCTGTCTACAATGGTTGCCCGGAAGGAAAAGTCAGGGTTATAAGCGGGATCCGCTCACCGCTTTTTCATCTCATATTATTGTATGCCTGCCGGTGTAACAGGTATGTGGGAAGTTGATGAAGAATTCTGTGGATCAGATTGATCCCGCAAAACTTTTTGGGATAATCATTTATTACCAGGCCTATGACCTGCCGTCATGGCTACAATATCAAATTCTATATCCAATACGTCCTGAAGTTTTGCAATTAAGGTGAGATTGACCAGCTTGCTGCCCGTGAACAGTTGTGTCACATAACTTTTGGATGTGCCGAGCTGCTCCGCCAGGGTGCGTTTATTCCAGCCTTTCTGCACCATCGCCTGCTCCACCAGTTGCATGATCCTGAAATGGATCATCGCCCCTTCATGCCGGTAATGCTCTTCCGGAGTCCCGTGCCCGGATAGCTTTCGGAACCTGCTGATGATTTCCTCTTTATTCAATGCCATAATCGATGTAGAGAATTCTTCTGCCTTTCCTGTCTATTTCAGTGTAATTTCCGGGCACAAAGTTAAGCTATTGGTTAACTAGTGCAAATTTTATAACATTAAGAGACTGTTTAAAATTGATATTTTTGAAACTGGTACGATGAATGAAATATTTTTTTTCTATGTGAAATCTTTGTGATCTATTGTGCCTATGTGGTAATTTTTACCGACTTTGAACCACATAGAAGCATAGAACACATAGAAAGACCACATAGAAAACGTGTTATTCCATAGAATGTCATTGATTACTTCACCTAAGCATTTCCAATTTTAAACAGTCTCTAATTAGTGTTTCTTTTGGTTTATTCTGATTACCCTCATACTCTCCTCGCCGAACTGGCTGACCACCCTGACGGCGATCTTCTGTTCCGGGGATTTGATTTCGATGGGATGTGATGTGTAACCGTACAGACGGTCGAATGCCTCCTCATCGATCTCGATGCGCAGGGTTTTTTCGGCGTTTTTCCTTGACCGTGCCGGTGCCAGGCTTTCAAGGCCCTTGCGCCATCTTTCGAATTCATCCCTGTCACCGCCACAGAAGAATACCTGTTTCACGACAAAATTGTTGCCGTCGTAGTCGTCATCCACCATCCAATAGGCGATTTCGGCCAGGCTGCGTGCCTTTACCTCATCCTTTACGGGATCATATATATCCAATCCACGGATTTCTACAGTCAGTTTTTCGTTACTGGTATGAAGTGTGATATCCGGTTCTCCGATGGTGATGAACGAACCTGCTTTCCTGTCCTTTTTCAGCAATCCGTCCTGCATCAGGTCGTCGTGCATGCGTACCTTGGTCACCTGGAATATTCCGAGGTCTCGTGATTGTTCCGTGTTGATGATGTCGCTCTCGAAGCTGAAGCCCAGTATCACGAGCCAGTCGGCGTCGCCTTTCTGACGACATTCCTTGATGGCTTCGTTCACGGCTTTGCGGCTGACCGTGCCGAATTTGGGCCCGATGTGGAAGTAGGCTTTCTTTTCGCCGGCTGCGCTCAGGTATATGCCTTCCGCATGAAGAAATGCGCCCGTCAGCCGGTCCACACGGATAAAGACGGCATGTTCGTTGCGGATGCCGTTCTTCACTCCGGCCG
This sequence comes from Bacteroidales bacterium, assembly GCA_016939365.1. Taxonomy (GTDB): domain Bacteria; phylum Bacteroidota; class Bacteroidia; order Bacteroidales; family JAFGHD01; genus JAFGHD01. The sequence goes on from JAFGHD010000140.1 coordinate 9,463, forward strand.
ATTTCAGGTGTTCGAACACCCGTTCCTCGAAGCCGCTCATTTCGGTATCTTCTGCGGCGGTGGCAGCGAGATCATCCGGGCTTACCGGCTCGTAGTTCTGCAGGGTCTCCACGGTGAAGGGCCCCGTTACCCGCAATTTCCTTTTGTCCGCATAAGGCTGGTCGAACAGTGTTTCCGATTCCGGTGGCTCGTCGTTGGCCAGAGATTTCAGTGTGATGTGTGGCACCTCTTCATACACGAATCCCTGACGAACGTTACCGTGTAGGTCGGCGCTTTCGGTGATCGTTTTTTTGATTTTCCCATCCTTATGCTCCACGTGCACCTCCACATCGCTGTTCAGGTAATAGTAGGGAAAGGTGGCGGTCATGAGGCGCGTTTTGGCGATGTTGAGCGCGATGCGGCTGGTGTCGATGGTGATCCAGCGGCGGCCCCACTGCTCGGCCACATAAGCCGTGGTGCCGCTGCCGCAGGTGGGGTCGAGCACCAGATCGCCGGGATCGGTGGACATCAGTAAACACCTTTTGATTATTTCTGTTGAAGTTTGTACAACAAAAACTTTTCCTTCAATACGATTTTGAACACCAGCAACATCAGTCCATAAATTATTTACTGGAAAGACAGGATAATCGCTAAGAAGCCTTATGAATCTTATAGAATTACCTTCCAAGACAAGCCTATGAAATCTATCTAGACGTGTTAATCCTTCAACTGTAGTTTTCCAGTGCATGCCTTTAGGTGGCATGAACTCTTTGCCCTTAAAAAGAAAACGCTGATCTGTTGAAGTTTCTCCTTGAGATGTTATGGAATCAACTGTTGCAAAATCAGTTTCACTAAATATGGATTTTGGAATCGATTTGTAGCTTCCTATTCTTTTATATTTCGTAGCACCTTCATCCCCAACTTTTTTCACCCGAAAAAGTTGACGGTATTTAATATTTTCAATTGACTTAGAATACCATATGATGTAATCTCCAGCTCGACTTAGTGTCTTGCTTGGGAAACCGCTAGTTGTAGTAAAGGATATTAGGCTTATAAAGTTTTGACTTTCAAAGACTTCATCTAATAAACATCTAACAAGATGTATGTTTTCATCGGAAATCTGGACGAAGCATGATCCGGTTTCGGTGAGCAGTTCGCGGGCCACGAGGAGCCGGTCGCGCAGGTAGCTGAGGTAG
>JAFGHD010000141.1 GCA_016939365.1 Bacteroidales bacterium
ATTCCACCGATAGTGCGCATGGCAGGATGATGTATGTGCCCGCAGATCACCCCGTCGTAACCTCGTTTATGAGCAAATTGTGTCATCACCTCCTCGAAACCGGTTATGAAGTTGACCGCCAGTTTTACGCGGTTTTTGACCTGCTGTGACAAGGAATGGTAAGGAAGCCCGCGGGCACGTCTGTATTGATGATACTGCCTGTTTATCCAAAGAAGAAGCTTGTAACCCCAATCCCCCAGACGCGCTATCCATTTGAACCGGCTGGTGACCAGATCAAAAATATCCCCATGGGTAACAAATAACCGCAGTCCGCCTGACACAAGCTCGTAATTTTCCAATATACGGAAATTGCCGATCTCCAGCGGGGCGATTTTTTCCAGGAAGTCGTCATGGTTGCCCCTTACATAGATCACTTCTGTGTTGTGTTGCTCGATCATCCTGAGAATGCGCCTGAGTACCCGTGTGTCCTTCTTTTCCCAGATCCCTCTTCGGCGAAGATTCCAGCCGTCGATGATATCACCGTTCAGGATCAGGCGGTCACAGGTGTTGTTTTTCAGGAACTTCGACAGTTCCCGGGTTTTGGAATCGACCGTCCCCAGGTGAACATCGGAAATGACAATGGTGAGGTAATGCATCTTCCGGGAATTATTTACTTCAGTCGAACCAGATATAGGGTTGTATGTTCCCATTCCAGCAGGAATTCATGCAGGAGTTCGTATTCCCCGACATCCTTGCGGCTGGGATGAATGATACAGAGTTCACCGGGTTGGAATCCGTCGTGTTTTCTTTTCAGTATTTCCTGCCTTTCCCTGGTAATATAGAAGGTGGCGGCGTCCTGGATCGGTGTATAACGATAGACATGCAGGGGCTCTCCCCTTGAGATGCGGCTGGCCTCCACAGCTCCTGTCTTGTAGGGTTCCAGGCCTGTGAGCCGTTGGGGTATGATGAACCAGTTGAATCCTACCCGGACAAGTAACAGTCCGATTCCGAAAAGGATCAGTCTCCGGCCCGGAATCCTGTAATACAGCCAGACCAGTAAGAGCATGGGCAGGGCGAGCAGCAGGCTTTTCAAAAAGGCTCCATTGACCGGTATCTCCAGATGAATGAACGGCATAACCAGTAAGGCAGCAATACCTGTTATCAGCATGATTCCGAACACCCATTCCGTCATCCTGCGGATGACCGGCGGATGGTCGCTTCCTGAATAAGCCGCCGTTATGATAGTGAACATCAGGGGAACGAACATGAAAAGGTATCTCGGGCGGGTTTCGGGCGATGTCCAGTACACCAGTATATTCAGCACGAGAATGATTAGGCTGTACCGTATAAAGGGATCCGACATGATCCTCCGGCGCGTTTTCCTGAAGAACAGTGGGACAAGCATCAATGTCCACGGGGCGAAGTGATAAATGAGTCCCACAGGAAAGGTGAATATGTGCAGGAGGGTCGCCCATACTCCGAAACGCACCACAGTTCTTCTGGTTGTCTCATTGAAGAGGGTGCTGAAAACCGTTTCCGACGAATCCGGATTCGCCCTGAAGTAAAAAAAATAATAGCATCCGGTGATGACCAGGAAGGTCATTATTCCGGCAGCATGCTGCCATGTGAACAGCATCCTGAAGCGGCGGTGCATGATGAATACCGCAAGCAGAGTGAATCCCTGGAATACCAGCGAGGGCAATCCCTTCATAAGGAACCCGGCTGCCGTGATCAGGTATGAAAGCAGGAAGAGGCTCAGGAACCGTTGTTTCAGGAAGCCGTGGTATATCAGCATGAAGTTGAGATACACCAGCCATGAGTATGTGATGTCGATCAATCCGAGAAAGGAATCGTAGAAAAGCAGCCGTCCGCAGGTGGCCAGCATGAGGGCGTGCAGGAAGGCCATATCCCTGCCGAAATGCCTCTTGTGGTAAAGAAAAACGATCAGACCGAAGATAAGGGTCGAAACAATCACAGGGATCCTTACAGCAAATTCCGAATAATTACCTGCCAGGCGGTAGCTCAGGATAATGATCCAGTTGTAGAGTGGCGGTTTGTTGTAATAGAACTCCCCGTTGAGGGTGGGTGTAAGGTAGTTTTCGCTCAGGATCATTTCAAGGGCAACCAGTGCACGGCGGGGTTCATCCGTCGGGAAATTGAGCGGCAACAGGCCCAGGTTGATCAGAAAAGCAGGGAAGAACAGCACAAGGGCAACAATATGGAAGAAGGAGTTTTCTTTCCCGATATATCGCAGAAATCTGTTCATATGCCGTTTTGTGCCCGGTAAAAATAGAAATATCCCGGTTCACACCGGGGAGGGGGGATCGTCGAATGGGGTCATTTGGGTGCCAGCTTCAGCAGTATCAGCGCGATGACGCTGAAGATCAGATTGGGTATCCATACGGCTATTAAAGGGGCCAGAGAACCCCGGGTGGCAAAAACCGTGGAGACCTGCATGAACAGGATGAAGGAAAAAGTCAGTGCAATCCCGAACCCCAGGTGCATACCGATGCCGCCCCGGACCTTCCGGCTGGAGAGAGATACCCCGATGATAGTTAGGACGATGGTCGAGAAGGGATCGGCCAGCCTTTTGTGCTTTTCCACTTCATACGTCGGGATCAGTTCGCTTCCCTTGAGCTTCTCCCGGTCGATGAAGGACCGCAGTTCCCAGAAATTCATCGATTTTATATCGTCCACCGTAACCAGGAAATCCTTCGGATTCATATTGAGGAGGGTGTCCATCTCCTTACCAGCGCTGAGCGACTCATTCAACCCGTCCATCACGCGGATGTAATAATCCGAAAGCTTCCAGCGGTTGGCCGTACTGTCCCACGTGATCCGTTCGCTCATGATCTTCGTGACCAGCCGGTCGTTCCGGAACTCTTCCAGCGAAAACTTGTAACCTGTTCCGGAGATATGATTGAAGGTCTCCAGATAGATGAAAGTGCCCGGCTTGATCTGCATGTGAATGTTCATCTGGCTCTTGCTGAAGGGATTTTTCAGGTATTTCAGGTCGAAGTTTACCAGTGTCCTGTTCGTCCTGGGGATGAGGAAATTGTTCAGATAAAGTGAAAGCACCGAAAGGAGCACCGCCGAGAAGATATAGGGAACCAGGAGGCGGTTGAAGCTGACGCCGCTGCTCAGGAAGGCGATGATCTCACTGTTGGCGGCCAGCTTGGAGGTGAAAAATATTACGGCAATAAAGGTGAACAGATAACTGAACAGGTTGACGAAGTAGGGGATGAAATTCAGGTAATAATCGAAGAGAATCTCCCTGAGGGGTGCGTCGTTATTGAAGAAGTCGTCGATCTTTTCGGATATGTCAAAGACGATGACGATGACGATCAGCAGGGATATGGCATAGAAGAATGTTCCCAGGAACTTCCGAACGATGTAGATATCGAGTTTTTTGATTTTCATGCCGGCTGTCTGAGTGGCCTAGAGTTTATTGTCCAGTTTACCGGTGACCTTTTCTTTCCATGATCTGAAATCCCCCTGTATGATATGAGTTCTGGCTTCATCCAGGAGATTTTTGTAAAAACCGAGGTTGTGCAGTGAGGCGATCATTCCCGCGAGGGATTCGCCTGCAGCGAATAGGTGCCTCAGATAAGCCCTGCTGCAGGTATGGTCGATCCTGATCTTGCCGTCCGGGTCCAGGGGGGAGAAGTCGTTTTTCCATTTCTCGTTTTTGATATTGATCATGCCCTGCCAGGTATACAGCAGCCCATGTCTTGCGTTCCTGGTTGGGATGACGCAATCGAACATGTCAATACCCAGTGCGATGCTTTCCAGGATATTAGCCGGAGTTCCCACGCCCATCAGGTAACGTGGTTTGTCTTCAGGAAGTATATGGCACACGATTTCAGTCATCCGGTACATCTC
>JAFGHD010000142.1 GCA_016939365.1 Bacteroidales bacterium
TCGACCTACTATTATCTCTTGACATGAACAGGTTATCATTCGGCAGGGCACGTGTCTTCGTTCTGATCGTTATCATCTGCTATGCAGTTTTACCGGAGCGTGCAGTTACCGGCCAGTCAATACCCGACAGCCTGCTGTACCTCCTGGCCGCTGCTCCGGACAATCAGACGAAGGCAGAAGCCAGCAATGAGATCTGTCGCCTGCTGATCCGGACGGCTCCGGAAAAAGCACTTCCTTATGCCACAAAGTCAGTCTCCCTTACTACGGGTGTATCAGGCAACAATGAAGTTTTCGGACAGGCCGCTTTCTATTCGGGTTATGCGCTCAACCGGCTGAACCAGACCGACAGTGCCGTCGGTTACCTGGAAATGGCTACCGCCGTTTTCAGGGAGACCCGTAACAGGAAATGGCTCGGACTCAGCCTCGCGGAAATGGGTTACTCAATGAAACTTCAGCTCCGTTTTGACAGGGCTCTGGAATTATTTCATGAAGCCCGGAGGATTTTCAGGTGGGAAAAACTGCAGGAAGAACTTGCGATGGTACTGAACCATATCGGCGGCATCTTTTATGACCGCAATGACCTGGATCAGGCGTTCAACTATTACTACCAGAGCCTCCGCATCCGGCAAGAGGGCAGCGACTCGATAGGCCTGGCAGCCTCCTACAACAATATCGGTGAGATATACCGTTTAAGGGGAGAATCCGGCAAGGCACTGGATTATTATTTCATGGCAGTAGCCATCAATGAAAGGCTTCACAACGGTACATTCCTTGCGATCAACTACGACAATATCGGTCAGCTTTACACCCATTTGGGGCAACATCACCTGGCCGACAGTTTCCTGACCATTGGTTACGCCCTGAGTATGAGCCTTCCGAACCTGCAACATCTTGCCATCCTTGCCAACAGCCTGGGTGACCTCCATGCCGCCCGCGGAGACCCAGAGAAGGCCTATAAACATTACAGACAGGCCTATGAAGTGAGCATTAACCACGGATTCCCCTTCCAGCTCAAAAAAGCGGCATTCGGAGTCAGCCTGATGACGGAACAAATCGAAGATTATGCCACTGCACTGAAGTTTCACAAACTGTTCCAGGAGGTGCATGACAGCATTTTCCGGACTGAGAACATGAAAAGGGTGGACGAAGTGGAAGCACGGCTGATCCATGAGCAGGAGCGGGAACTTGTCAGGCTGGAAACCCAGAAAAGAGATCTGAAGTTTTTTGCAGGAAGTGCGGTTCTGTTTTTCACTATCAGCATCCTGCTCCTGATATTCATAAGACAACGCTTGAAAATGAGGCAGATCCGGCTGCAGAAGAAGCAGCTCTCACTGGAGAACAGGATGGTGGAGGAAGAAATCGGATACAAGAACCGGGAACTGACCACACATGTCATGTATCTGGTCAATAAAAATGAGCTGATCAATGCGATTACGGAAAAACTGGGCCGGATCATCCCCCTGCTCAAGCCGTCGAACCGGGAATATATAAGAAAGCTGATTCTTGATTTGCAGAATGCCGTGGATGCCAATATCTGGGAGCAGTTTGAGGAGCGGTTTTCAGAAGTTCACCGTGAGTTCTACCACCGTATCGGGGAGCTGTTCCCGAATCTTACGGTTAACGAACGCAAGCTCGCAGCCTTACTCAGACTGGGTATGACCAGCAAGGAGATCGCATCCATAACCCACCAGCAGGTGAGCAGCATCGAGGTGGCCCGCACCCGCCTCAGAAAGAAAATGGGTATCACCAACCGTGATATTTCACTGTTACAGTTTCTTGCAAACATCAGGTAAGATGAGAGCCGGAATCACCCTCATAACAATATGCTGGGCCTTTTGGCAAACGGGTGTTATCGCCGTTTATGCCCGGGAAGAGGTGATCCCTGACTCTCTTCAGAGGTTGCTGCAACAACCGGTGCATGACACCGGAAGGATCATGTTCATGAATCGTCTGGCTGAGGAGCTGGCACCATTGGATCCTGGCCTGAGCCACCGCCTTTCCGATGTCGCCCTTGAAGAAAGCAAAAACCTGAAATTCAATCGGGGAGTTGCCTATGCATATATGAACCAGGGGATCCTTCACCGGTTACGGGGTATGCATGACGAAGCCGGGAAGATGTATTTTGAGAGCCTCAGGATCATGGAAGAGGAGGAGTACCGGCCCGGCATTGCGGCCGTTTGCAAACAGATCGGTATCATGATGGCTGCCGTAGGGGACTTTCAGGGCAGTCTGGCTTATCTGAACCGTGCCCTGGACTTCTACACCCGGCACCAGGAACGGATCATGCTTCCGGAATTGTATCATAATATGGGGATTGCCTTTGAGAATCTCGGCAACAGCCAGCAGGCACTCTCGAATTACTTCAAATCTCTTGAGATTAGCCGTGAGTTGGATGACCCTTATATGATCGGGGTCAATTACGGCCGGATCGGCAACATATACTACTTAGCGGGTGATTCGCAATGTCTGACCTTTTACCGGCTTTGGATGTCGATAGCCGGGACGGCGGGGAACCTTGCCGGACAATGCGATGCAAGTCTTTCCATCGGAAGGTATTTCAACAGCATCGGAAAGCCTGACAGTTCCATCCATTACCTGATATTCAGCGATGAACTGGCCAAGGATATCGACAACCTTTCCCTTGAGGGTCAGGTAGCCAAAGAACTCAGCCTGGCCTTCGAAATGACCGGCGATCCGCGTATGGCACTTGCTTACCATAAGGAATTCACCAGCCTGAACGACAGCCTGAATATCATGTCCATGATACGGGAGATCACCCGCATGGAAATCGTCTATCAGGCCCGGAAGGAAGATGCCCTGGCCGGATTGCGCATGAAAAAAACCCGTTTGGTTTATTCCGCCATCTCTGCAGCTCTCCTGATCGTCCTTGCCTTGATTGGCTTTTTTTATTTCAAACAGAGAAAAGGGATCAGGAACATGCGCCTGGAAAACGACAAACTTCTCAGGATCAGGAACCGCCTCGATGAAAAGCTGCACTTCAGGCAGCATGAACTGGAATCCACCATTCGCTTCCAGCTTGAAAAAAACGAGCTGCTGACCCGCTTCATGGAGAAGCTGAACGAATACCTGCCCAATCTCATAACGGAGAACCAGCAGCGGATCAGGGAGGTCGTCCAGGAACTTAAGACCGCCCTTGAATTTCAGTACTGGAAAGACTTTGAAATACGTTTCAGGGAGGTACATCAGACATTCTATGATGTCCTGGATGAGAGATTCCCCGGCCTCACCCCGGGTGAGAAAAGACTTTGCGCCTTCCTGAAGCTCGGAATGACCACCAGGGAAATCGCCACACTCACCCGGCAAAACACATCAGCCATTGAAGCGGCCCGCATCCGCCTGAGGAAAAAACTGAACATCTCAGGCACAGATACCGACCTTGCGGAATTACTCAACCAGTTGCCATCAGGAGAAACCTAAATACTACCCCTTTACTTTAGGAAAGAATTATTCCGGTTTAATGTATTATTATATTGTTAAACAATTATTTACAATATATTGTATTGGTAATGTCAGGGTGATTTGACGGCTTCGCTATGCCTTTCTTCGGGATGATCCTGCCTTCAATGCCGATGAAAGACCGGATATTTGAGCCGCAAAATCAGTTGGACAATCATTATGATGAGGACTCACAAATCAATTACAGCCCAACCTGGCCATATCGACCTTGATATCCAGGAATTCATCCAAAGGAAAAAAGACGAAAGCCTTGCCCTGAAAAAACTGCTCAGGGCTCTGGAACAGGCAAAGAAGACAGCGCGCAGCAAAGCCTGACATTACCCATTTTTAATCATCACTCAAAACCCATCCGGTTACCCAACAAATCTGAATGGACTCTGCAAATCTATCTACCAGTAAGTATCTTCAGGATACACGGGCATCCCACAAGCTCCTCTATGATTTCTTCGCTCCCAGGATGTATGGCATATGCCTGCGTTTTGCCGGAAATGAAATGGAGGCCAACGACATCCTGCAGGAAGGATTCATCAAGGTGTTCACGAAGCTCCGTGATTTTCGCAATGAGGGATCGCTTGAAGGATGGATCAGGCGCACGATCATCAATACGGCGATCAATTTTTACCGCAGAAACCTGAGATATGCCAGTATGGCGGATGTCGATGAGGTCGAGCCCCGGGATGATCACCATGAAGGAATTCTCGATCTGCTGTCGCGTGAAGAACTGCTGGACATGATCAGATCCCTGCCGCAAGGATACAGGACTGTTTTCAATCTCAATGTTATCGAGGGCTATACACACAAGGAGATCGGGGAGATGCTTCAGATCTCGGACAATACCTCAAAATCTCAACTGGCCAGGGCGAAGAGCCTTCTCAGAAAAAAAATCCTGGCCATGAACCGCGAGAAACTGCCTGCCGGAAGCATGTCCCTGAAGATGATACACAACCACAGCATGCAGCCGGAGAAAGAGGAGACTCTCCGCCGGGCCGTTTGATTTTTTTTGAAAGGTCATATGCGCCTATTCACATAAATTATTTACTCTCTCTCTCTCACCAAATCTGTCCGGGAACGATTCCTGCTGAGCTTCAAAGAGGCTTCTTCAATCATTTCATGGAAAAAATGGTTATCATTGCATGCTTTCCCTACATACCTGCGGAAGTATTCACGTTCCTCAGCGACCTCATGGGCAATGAAAAAACCTTTTCAGACATGGTAATAGTCAAACCATGCGGCGGGATTTCTGGATAGCGGATGGCGTGCTCCTGGTCACTGCATTGATCTGGGGTCTGGCCTTTGTGGCACAGCGTTATGGAATGCAATATACCGGGCCGTTCATGTTCAACGGCATCCGGTTCCTGCTCGGCGCACTGACCCTGTTGCCTGTGGTGATGCTCAGAGGCACTTCATCATCCGGACCCAGTAGACCCTTAGTACCAGGTTCAATACATCTCAACCTAAAAACAGGGCTGGTAGCCGGATTGCTGCTGTTCGGCGGAGCCTCATTGCAGCAGGTAGGGATTGTGTATACAACTGCCGGAAATGCAGGCTTTATAACGGGCCTGTATGTGGTTATCGTACCTTTCATACTGCTCATCACGGGAAAAGGGATCGGCAGACCTGCCATGATATCGGCAATCCTGGCAGTTACCGGCCTTTACATGCTGACAGGAACAAAAAATATGTATCTGGCAACTGGGGATGGCTGGGTTCTGGGTAGCGCCTTCTTCTGGGCCTTTCACCTTCTGTATTTGGGAAAATGGGCTTCCAGGGTTGACTTTGTGCTCCTGGCAATGGTGCAGTATATGGTCTGCGGGGTGATGAGCCTGACTGTCGCATTCCTTTCCGAGGTCAACACATGGCAGGGAGTTAGGGAAGCTTTAATCCCGATCCTTTACGGTGGCATCATGTCGGTAGGAATTGGTTATACACTGCAGATATATGGGCAGCGGAAAGCGCCGACTTCCCATGCAGCTATATTGCTGAGCCTGGAATCGGTTTTTGCGGCAGCAGGAGGGTGGGCCATCCTGAACGAAATGATGAACATGAGACAGATATCCGGGTGCCTGCTGATGCTCACCGCAATTGTCCTGACACAGACCGGCACAGACCGCAGACTGTCGCCCGGTGAAAGAGAGTTAAGGCAGGATGATGTACCCCGGATTACATGATAACCATTCGAGCCAATGGAAAAAAACACGGTCAAGGGAGTCCTTTTTGCTGCCACCACTGCATTCTTCTGGGGATTTCTCGCCATAGCGCTTAAAATGACCCATGGCTTGCTGGAACCCGTGAACGTGGTCTGGTTCAGGTTCCTGGTCGCTTTTTCAGCCCTGCTCTTATATTTTTCGCTGAGACGCAGAGACTATCTGAAGATACTTGTACGTCCTCCGTTGTTTCTGGTGATCGGATCCATCGGCCTGGCCATGAATTATATCGGATTTCTTTATGGAGTGCAATTCCTCAGCCCAACCACCGCTCAGGTAGTGATCCAGATGGGACCCATCATGCTCGGTTTCGTAGGATTCGCTTTTTTCAGGGAAAGGATCAACCGGCGTCAGGCCTCAGGATACCTTCTGGCCGGAATGGGTCTGCTCATTTTTTACCGGAGCCATATCTCTGGCATGGCTACCGGTGAAGAATTACAGTCCATGGGGGTTCTCTGGATCGTCATCGCCGCCATGGCATGGGTTGTCTATGCCTCATTCCAGAAAATCCTGGTCAGGCGCTACCCCGCGCAACAACTGAACCTGTTCCTTTTCGGACTTCCGGTTTTGCTTTTCATCCCCTTCATCCACCCGGGTGATTTTTCCAGGCTGACATTCCACAACTGGTTATTGCTCTTTTATCTTGGGATTAACACCCTTGTGGCATACGGATGTCTCGCGATGGCCTTCAAGTACCTTGAAGCCAGCAAAGTAAGCATTATCATCACCATGAATCCGGTCATCACTTTTATCACCATGGCTGTTCTTACCACGATGGAGATTTCATGGGTAGAGCCGGAACGGCTTTCCACAGGATCGATCCTGGCTGCCATCATGGTGCTGACCGGGGCGGTAATGGCCGTGACCCGGGCTGATGCCTCGAAAAAGAGACCCGTCGACCAGCTCTTCAGAAAAGAAACCGGGAAAACGGAATAATTTTGCTCTTTGTGTTTTTCGGTTTTCATTTATGAAGTTCTAACAGTCTGCATGAGATACAAATATCTTACGGTCATGCTGGTTCCGTCTTTCTTCCGTTATCTGATCCCCATGGCGCTGATTGCCAGCTCATGGAGTGCTCATGCCCAGGATCCCGAAGACAGGTTAAAGGAACTTGCGGATAAATATCCTGTCCGGTATGAGATTCTGCGAACCGACACATTTTTCACCTACAAGTACAAGCTGTTTGTCAACCAGCCTGTTGACCATGAACGGCCCCAGGAGGGAAGCTTTGAGCAGGCCGTTTATCTGTCGCATCTGGACTTCGGAAGGCCTGTGATTCTCATTACGGAGGGCTATTCCGGGCATTATGCAGCCCATCCCAGATACATCAATGAACTGGCGGTCATTCTGAATGCCAATCAGATTTGTGTGGAACACCGGTTCTTCGGGGAGTCGGTTCCCGATCCTCCCAGGTGGGAACACCTCAACATCAGGCAGGCGGCCGCTGATCATCATACGATCATTGAAATCCTCAGAAACCTGTATCCGGGGCCGTGGGTCAGCACAGGAATCAGCAAGGGGGGACAAACGATGATGTATCACAGGTATTTCTATCCGGACGATGTCACGGCGTCGGTCGGGTATGTCTGCCCGCTCAACTTCTCCGTGGAGGATCCCAGGGTTTACCTTTTCCTGGAAGAGGTCGGCGATCCGGAATGCCGGCAGACGATCCTCAATTACCAGACAGAAATGTTTAGGAACAAAAGCAGATACCTACCGGCCTTTGAAAAACTCGCTGAGGAACGCAACCTGAACTACAGGATGGGTATCACCAAAGGTTATGAACTGACCGTGTTGGAGTATTCGTTCTCATTCTGGCAGTGGGGGCAGGTAAGTTGTGATTCCATTCCGGGGGCAGGTGCATCTCCGGAGATCATGGTCGGGCATCTGGATGAGGTGGCCGGCCTGGAATGGATATCAGACCAGGGTATCGATTCCTTTTTCCCTTTCTTTTATCAGGCGATGGGTGAGATCGGGTTTTATGGCTACGATATCGGCCCCTTCATGGAGTGGGTCAGCTTTACTGAAAACCCGGTTTTTAGGTTTACTGTTCCGGACAGCCTGCAGGTCCGGTATGATCCGCTTCCCATGGAGCGGATAGATCACTTCATCCGGCACCATGCCGGAAATATGATTTTCATTTATGGTGAATATGATCCATGGTCGGCAACGGCGGCCGGTCTCACGCATAAAACCAACTCCAGGCTCTTTCTGAAGCCGGGAGGGAGTCATCTGACACGTATCCGCAATCTCCCGCAGGATATGCGTGAGGAGGTGACGGAATTGCTGATGGAGTGGCTTGGGCTATGACCAGCCGATCACTGTTTCCAGAACCTCAGAAAGTTTCCTGATGTCCACCGGTTTGGTGAGATAGTGGTTCATGCCGGCGTTCATACTGCGCCTCTCGTAATCCTTCAGGGCATGGGCCGTCAGTGCGATCACAGGTATTTCAGGATTCAGAACCTGTCCTTCTCCCCGTCTTATTGCCTCTGTGGCCTCCAGCCCGTCCATTTCCGGCATTTCAATATCCATGAGCACAGCGTCATAATAATCCCTGGACAGCATGTCGATCACTACCTTACCGTTTTCAGCCATCCGTGAGCTGTGGCCGAGTCGTTTAAGAAAGGCCATGACGACCTGGGCATTCAGAAGGTTGTCCTCCGCTACCAGGATGTGCAACGGTTTTCTTTCGGGCGGTTTCTTCAGACCTGTTCTGACAGCCTTTGCAGTATCCACCTTCAGGTTGATGGTGAAGAAGAAAATGGAGCCCTTGCCCTTTTCGCTCTCCACCCACATATCCCCGCCCAGTCTGTGCACAAGGTAGCGGCTGATGGTCAATCCAAGTCCAACTCCTACCCCGTGTTTCCGGTTTGTCAGCGATGGTTCCCCCGTAAAATCCTTCATCAGCAACTTCCGTTTCATCTCTGAAAGCCCGACTCCGGTGTCCTCGACACGGAAGAGCAGGCGTATCTGGTCGTTGGCAAGGTCTTCATTGTCGATCGATACATGAAGGGAAACGCGTCCCTCCTCTGTGAACTTGAGGGCATTGGCCGTGAGGTTGAACAGTATCTGACGGAGCACCTCGTCATCACCAATGAGGTAATGGGGAATATGGCTGTCAACCTCCAACTGCAACCGGATTCCCTTGCTCCGTGCATCCAGGTAAAAGGCATTGATCACGGTGTGCAGCGTCTCCTCCAGGTCGAACGAATCATTCTTCAGTTCCAACTGCCCGCTTTCGATCTGGGAATAATCGAGGATATCCTTGAAGAGGGAAAGGAGATGCTGGGATGCATCCTTGACTTTTCTGAGGTTATCCTTTTGTTGTTCGTTGAGTCCCGATTGCATGGTCAGATCGCAGAAACCGATGATCGCATTGATGGGAGTCCTGACCTCATGGCTTACGGTTGCAAAAAAGCGTGTTTTGGTTTCATTGGCCATTTCTGCCTGCTCCTGTGCCTTCTGCCTTTTGAGGTTCTCCTCACGCAACTTCCTGGTCCGTTCTCCTACCCGCTTTTCCAGCTCATAATTCAGCTTTCTGAGTTCCTGGTTGGCTTTTTTCTTGATGAAGTAGCGGTTCAGTATGATCGCTGTCAACAGAACCACGAGCAGGGAGATGACCACCAGGTAATTTCTCAGGTTGCGTTCTTTGGCCGATTTGATCTGGGCAATCTCCAGGCTTTGCTGAAGCAGGATGTTTTCCCTGTTTTTTTCAACGAATTCATAATCCATCTGAAGCTGTGCCAGCTTGTTGCGTGTTTCTTCATCCATCAGGGAGTCGTTGAGGGAGGTATAATACCTGTAATAGTCCAGGGCCCTCCGGTAATCATCCCGGGCGGCATATAGGGAAGAGAGATGCTGATACACCTCGGAAAGCACACGGAACAATCTGATATCCTTCGCGATACGCATGCTTCTTTCCAGGTAGGAAGCCGCCTGGTCAAGCCTCCCTGATTTCTCGTAAGCAATACCGATATTCTTGAATGTGACGGCGATCTGGTTTTTATCTCCCACCTTTTCGCTCACCTCCAAGGACCAGAAATAATATGAAATCGCTTTCTCAAACTCTCCCATCTCACGGTAAACGTTACCGATATTATTGATGATCCCGGCCGGGTTGTCGCCCTGAAAGCCATCACGGGTTGCGATCTCCAGTGCCTTCTCGTAATTCTCGAGTGCATCCCGGTTATTGCCTGAATACCAGCTCAGGTTTCCAATGGAGACAAGTGCATTGACGATCAGGTCATCATCTCCGATCTCGCTGGCGATGTCCAATGCCTGCCTGTAAAACTCCTTTGCTTTTTCCTCCTGGTGCAGGTTGCGGTAAACGACACCGGCGTTGACCATGGCGGCGGAGATACCTTTTTTGTTTCCGGTTGACTCGAAAACATCCAGTGCATTCAGATGGTACTCGAGGGCTTTGTCATAATTTCCCAAGAAACGGTAAATCCTGCCGATGCCATTGAGGCACTGTCCTTCTCCTTCCCTGTGGCTTAGCTTTCGGTAGATTTCCAGCGCCTTCATGAGTTGGTTGAAGGCCATCATATTTTCTCCCTTGATCCGGTATCCTTCTCCAATCTGGAAGATGGCCTGTGCCATACCCAGGGAGTCGTTGACCTTACTGGATAACTCGAAGGCCAGTCTGGCAAGTGTGAGCGCCTGGTCGGGATTGTGGGACATGATGGCGGCGGATTGCCGGATCATGGAATCCACACGAAGACTGTCATTTTCATGCAACGACTGGGAATCTGCAAATGGCTGATCAACAGTCATTGCAAATATCAACGCCAGGATACATGCGAACCTGCGGCCGATTACCCCGTTTTCCCTCAATATATTGTGCTCTGGTCTATCTATACAAAGATAGCAAAA
>JAFGHD010000143.1 GCA_016939365.1 Bacteroidales bacterium
AGGTAATCGAGATGGCCGATGATCCCTGCGATATCGCCTCCATGACGACCGTCTGGGTTCCAGCGGTCCACCCCTTCCCGCATACCCGGCCTGTTGTCGTTCGCCGTATCGCCGTTGGCGAACCGGTCGGGCATGAGAAGGTATATCACGTCGGCCGGGGTGAATCCGGAACGCCCGTCCGACCCCTGCCTTCTTTCCCTGAGTTCGTAAGAAACCTCGTCGACCACCTTTCCGTCAGAGCGGAGGATGATATTGAATCCGCCCGGTTGGGTGTGCTCCGGGATGTGGATGTCGAGAAACATGTAGTTGGGGTTTGGCGTCCGGTACACATTGATCAGCCTTACAGATCCGTCCCCGATGGCAGGATCGCACCGTCCGATGCTGTCACCGTGCATGAGGAGCTGGAGGGTGTCATGCCTCATCCCCGTCCACCAGAAGGGTGGCTCCACCCGGTCGACAACCCCTCCGGCCACATGCCTGATCGCCAGGACAAAAAGCAACAGGCATAAAGGTTTCAACATCTTCCTGACGCTCATCGTTCTCTTCTTTTCCTTATGGCCATGGTCATTCAGGCACCTGAGTGCCCTTGCCTGTAGCGGGATTCCAGACATCGATCTTGTCCGAGTTATTGACCTGAACATCCAGGTTATAGTCTCCCGTCAGGTAACCCGACAATCCGGCCTGTGGCACCCATACTTCCACTTTATCGGCGTTGTTCACCTGCCCGTCGGAGGAGCCGTCCCCCCCGGGCATGCCCCATTGCCCCTGGACCACCTCCATGCATCCGTTCACACCTCCGTGAAACTGTGTCGCTGATGTCGTGAAATCCCACGAGTAGAGGGTTCCCGCTTTGGTCATGGCTCCCGAGGTCATCACACCGAGGTGATTCCTGTGCCGGATCACTGCGTAAATATCCTGAGTGACATTCCATGTAAAGTTGAGCGGGCTGATGCCATCGAGAGATGTGATATGACCGTCGTTCAGGATGAATCCCGCCTGTCTGGCGACCATGGTTGCGCCTGTGGCTGCAGAAGGCCCTCCTGATGTTTCCCGCAGTTCCACCAGCACCCAGTCGACGACATCCGCCGAGGGGATGGCGGTCACAGTCTCTGTTCCGTTATAGTACCACGGATATCCGCCAAAGGGGTGTGTCAGCGGAATATAACCGGCGGTATTCAGACCGGTCGACATGGATGAGGAAAGGAAGGGGCCGTCCATCCATACCCTCAATGAAACCTGGAAATTCTCAGGGGTCACCTCGATATTCCAGCGAAGGGTGTCAGGCACATGACCCGGTATCATGTCGGTTAGCGTCACCTCCAGCAGATGCATCCCCACATCGCCTGCCAGGGGCTGATACAGATACTGACCTGTCGCGCCGGCAACAGTGCCATCCAGCACCCATTCCCATGCCAGGGGGTCGTTTTCGGGATCGGTGGCATTGACACTGAAAAGCTGCTGGGTGCCTGCAGCCATCATCACATTGAAAGATGGCGGCTGAAAGGAAATGATCACCGGGGGTGAGTTCGGAACGATCACCGCCTGGTTGGGGACCATTCCCACCAGTGGCATCATGCCTGAGATATAGGGCTGGAAATAACCGTAGCAATAAGTGATCACCGGATGGTTCCCGACCGGGTTCAGTCCGGGGTATGCAGCCGTGACCGTATGATTGTCCTCCTCGGTGGTGTAGACCGAAATAGCGACACCACCGGGATTTCCCAGATCCGCCCACGGTACTGATATTTCCGTCAGGCCGTTGCTCTCCCAGCCTTCATAGGAGTTGCCGATCGCCCCGTTTCCCGGGTAATTCCAGCCGGAACCCGTCCAGTGGTTGACCTGCATCGAACCGCCGCCGCCTTCGATGGCCACATGATATTCCGGCAGGTACAGGCCTGCGAAATCCACCCTGCCCCAGGAGTCTGATGTTGCCCCGCTCCCGGCAAGCTGATCGGTGTCGATATTCACGAAAAAATCCCCTCCGCCGTTCAGATTCAGGGAATAGTACCCGACATAAAGGTGGTTCGCATCCCATGTAATGTAAAGTGACTCAGGCTGATCCGCCATCATCTCGCTACCGGGAATGAAATCATTAACGCCATCGATCTGTATGGTATGGGGAGTCATCCCATCCGGGACGCTGACGGCAGCCGAATTCTGCGATCCGATGACATTGCCGTAGAGGTCTTCCACATTGACGACGACCACCTCACCCGCATCACCCGGTATCAGAGTGCCTGAAACGGTCAGCATGACCTTCGACCAGTCGGCCTGCCGTTCCGCCTGCGTCACTGTGTAGGAGCCTGAAAATCCCTGCAACGAATAGTTGGACGGAAGCTCAGCTGAGGTTTCGTCGAGCGCCTCGCTGAAACTCAGGAGCACTGCATCAGACGACACTACTGAGGCCGGTGAGAAGAGTACGGGCGGAAACACATCCATATTCTGTGAAGCAAGCACGTCCAGCTCCGGCACATGTGTTCCGGAGGGAGAGGAAGTATACCCGGCGTACAACCTCATCATGAACTGCCCGTAACCCGATACTTCATCCCCCCTGACGAGTGTACCCTCGAACTCCTGGTGGTGGTGGGCGCCTCCGTTACCCAGCACCAGTGCCGCCGTTGCACCTGATGATGAATTCCGGTAACCGCAGTAGGAACCCCAGCCACCCCAGAGACGATCAAGGTGGCTTTTACCGCTCCGGATCAGGTCGAGCAGATCGGGCGACCATCCCGATTTCACGTACCCGGTCTGATCATAAAACTGGTAAACGACATCCAGGAAGTCTTTTCCGGTGGTAAGCGAAACGGTCTTTACCACACCCCACTGGTCCAGAGAAGCCGAAACGGTATCCCCTGACGACTGGTGGATGATGATGTTGTAAGGGCTGTGCTGCTGATTGGGAGAAACATCCGAGAGGGCAGCGACATGGTTGTTGGAACTTTCATTGAAGTCTCCCTCTGTCTCCGACCAGTAGGCCATATCGGAGCCGACAACCGCAAAGGCCTGCCCGAATCCGGTCTTGTAGAACACCCAGTTGGCTTTACCTCCGGTTCTTTCGAATACCATGAACACCTTATCGTTGTGGATGACCAGCTCGGTAGTACCGTCGTGGTCGATGTCATCGAGGTAGCAGGCAGTGGTGACTGCAAACTGGCCGTCGGCCCACCTGGAGGCCTCCGTATAGACATTCGCATTCTTGACATGAGATGAATACCGGTGTTCCCAGTCGGCGATCTGACCTCCCGAATGCCAACCAGTCTCATGCAGATTGATCATCATGGTGTACCAGGCAAGCTGGGCAAGTGAATTATCGGTCACTCCCATCAGGAAGGACCATGCATCGTTCCATACCGTCCCGTAATCCCATTGGGGGTAATGGAAATCGGAACGGGAAGGGGTGGACGCCCAGTTGATGTACCAGCTGTTATTGCTTCCCCCGTAGCCGCCGGTGCCGCCCAGGAGACTGTAGGTGCCCTTGGTGATATTGGCTCCCGTGCCGTTGAAATCGGGATTCATGATCGCATCCTCCAGCTTCCAGACATTGACTCCGGGGTAGTTGTCATGGCAGTACCAGATGACGTTTTCATAATTGTCCAGGAAAAAGGTGCCGTCGTGCTCGTTCATTTCAGCCGCCACTTCCCAGTCAGTGCCATATACACAGAGATGAAACTGTCCCATGGAGGCGATCTGGTTTTTGGCTGCCGTGGCATCATACTGCATATTGCCGACAAAGGAGTTGTTGATCGGGATCACGCGCAGGGTCACGCCCGATCCGTTGTTCATCCAGTGAATCTTGCGGTTGTCATAACCGTTCAGGTGGGGCCAGTCATCCAGAACCACGCCCCATATACCATGCTGTGTCCAGTTATCTCCCAGCCAGTCGAGCACACCTGCATCAGGATAATAGCCTTGTGCCAGCCATACCCGTTCAGGGATCCATGCCACATGAGGAGAATAATTGTAATGGAAGTCGACCATCTGACTTTCGATGTACACCGACCAGTTGTTCATGCTGTCATGGAAAAAGGGCATGATATGCTGCCCCAGCGCGGAGGACATCATGGAGACAATGCCCTGCGAAGCCAGGTTCATCAGCCATGTGTTAAACTCGGGATTGTGCCATGCAGCAGCCGGCATCAGCGTGCCTGACATGTGAAAGTTACCCGGAACCTGTGTGGTCTCGTGCACCTGGAGCACCTCATCATAGCCGCTTCCTTCCATCCCGCTGATACCCCACGGACTACCGTAGAAGACTTCAGTAAAAGTGAACCCCTGGTTGCCGTGATGTACAAAGGCACAGTTCCCTGTATCCTTTGAGCCCTTTCCGGCAACCTTCATCTCATCCGCCGGTCGCCCTCCGATCATCACCCTGAATTCAAGGGCCAGCTCCTTCAGTTCCGGCATATTCTGCTGCCAGGGCATCCCGATCTCAAGCATATTGCTTCCAGGGGTCCGTACCATAAAAACATCATCCGAAGAGAAGCTCAGAGCCGAAACACCGACCATGATTGTTCTTAATGACTCTACACCACCGTTTTCCCTGACCGTCAATTCCAGATGAACAGGTATATCCCTGAAACGATCGGCAATGACCTGGTTTGAATTTCGTTCCACCATATTGTCAAAGGTCAGGCGAAGATGCAGAATGCCAGGTTCCTGCCTTGCAAAAGCAGATGCAATGTCACCGGTGGGCCCGTCATGGTCGCCTATGGGATCAAATCCCAGGAAATCGACCAATTTCCACGATCTGACATCGCCGTCGAACCAACCGCAGTAAACATTCTGAACAGCAGAAAGGGACAACAGCATGATGAGTGCGATAACTTTCATCATTGTAGCATTTTCATGATTAAGCCGATAAAATTAGCACTTTCAGTGCATTCCGAAGAATTCACAAAAACCTTAACTTTGTAATCCTTTACCATCTGAACTCATCACAACAAAAACAATACATATGAAAAAGATCAGACTCATCTTGTCAGTTTTTGTTCTGGCAGCTATGGCAGCCACTTCAACAGCCTTTGGAGTGGAGGTCACCCTGAGGGTGGACATGGCCGAGCAGACCGTATCACCCGACGGGGTGCATGTCGCAGGAAGTTTCCAGGGATGGAATCCTTCAAGCACATTGATGATCAACACGACCAACGACATCTATGAGTTAATCATCCTTGTGAACCAGGGGGATCACCTCCTCTATAAATTCATCAACGGGAATGACTGGCCGTATGTAGAGCAGGTACCCTCTCAGTGCGGAGAGCCTGACGGATTCGGTGGATACAACCGTTACTTTGATGTGCCGGCAAACGACACCATACTGACTGCGGTATGTTTCGGATCATGTTTCCCCTGCGCCAATCCGACCGTCGATATCACCTTCCAGGTGGATATGTCGAACGAGGTAGTATCCCCCAACGGAGTCCACATTGCAGGCTCTTTCCAGGGTTGGGATCCGGGTGCCACACCAATGGCGCACATCGGGAACAACGTTTATTCGGTAATGGTCCCCCTGGGGATCGGCGAATACCATGAGTTCAAGTACATCAACGGCAATGCCTGGGGGTTCGATGAAAGCGTCCCCCCTGCATGTGCAAACAACAACAACCGTTTCCTGACCGTACCCTCACAAAACACTACTCTGCCGCTGGTCTGTTTTGGAAGTTGCGATCCCTGCACTACAATCACCGACATCGAAATCACCTTTCAGGTGGACATGTCCAATGAGACTGTATCCCCCAACGGGGTGCATGTGGCCGGCTCTTTCCAGGGATGGAACCCGGGCGGCACATTGATGAACGATATCGGTAACAACATCTATGCGGTGACGGCCATCCTTCAGTCGGGTGCCTACCATGAGTATAAGTTCATCAACGGAGATCAGTGGGGTGAGGATGAATTGGTACCTCCGCAATGCAACATGAACGGCAACCGTTATTTGGTCGTGCCGGACGTTGACTCCACCCTGCTGGCCGTATGTTTCGGAAGCTGCAATATATGCAATCCGCCCCCTGTCGACGTGACTTTCACAGTGGATATGAGCAATGAAACCGTTTCACCCGACGGGGTGCATCTTGCCGGGAGTTTCCAGGGCTGGGATCCGTCGGCAACGCCCATGACGGATATCGGCAGTGATATTTATGAAGTTACCCTCACACTGGGCGCCAACGACTACCATGAATACAAGTTCATCAACGGCAATGACTGGCCGGGCGCAGAGAATGTACCACCTGAATGCAACATGAACGGCAACCGCTATATCTGGGTTCCGGAAGTGAATACCGGATTGCAGACCGTCTGTTTCGGCAATTGCGGACCCTGTCCGGCACCCTCCTACAACGTTGACCTGAAGGTCAATCTCGAGGGCCCGTTCAACGGTACGGATATGAACACTCAGCTGAACTCTTCCGGGTATATTCCCGTGAACCAGCCTTACAACCAGAATCCTTGGAATTACAACGGGACCGAAACAGCCAATCCCATTCCGAACCCTGATGTGGTCGACTGGGTTCTGATCGAGCTCAGGGAGACCACCGGTGATGCATCCACGGCTACACCCGATTCGATCATCGCCCAAAAAGCCGGTCTTTTACTTAAAAATGGCAAAGTGGTTGAAACCGACGGGAGCAGCCAGCTGAATTTCACAGGGTCCATCGACGACAACCTGTATGCAGTCATCTGGCACCGCAATCACCTGGGGATCATGTCCGGATTCCCCATTCCGGGGATCGGGAACGTTTTCGCCTACGATTTCAGCACAGGAGCCACCCAGGTCTATATGGGCAGCATCGCACACAAAGAGATCGCCGCAGGAATATGGGGTATGATCGGTGGAGACGGGAATGCGGACGGACAGATCAGCAATACCGACAAAGTCGAGGTCTGGGTGCCGGCTGCAGGCAATTCGGGCTATGAACCCGGAGATTTCAACCTGGACGGCCAGGTCAATAACCAGGACAAGGTGGAACTCTGGGGACCGAACAGCGGTGCCGGATCTCAGGTTCCCAACTGACCTTAAAAAAAATGAAAACGGAGGGAATTGACGTCATCCTGAACCCTGCCCTTCCGTATCAGACCGGGTTATGCCGGCAGGATCCAGGCATGTCCGGAATGAAAGACGATTTGAATATATAATAACCAGATAAAAAGATGAAGATGAGAATAATGATTCCGGTCATTCTCCTGGTGATGATTACCTGGGGAACCCATTCATCGGGCGTCAACGTCACTTTCCGTGTGGATATGAGTATGCAGACCGTACCCCCCGAAGGAGTCCATATTGCAGGGAGTTTTCAGGGATGGGATCCTGGGGCAACCCTGATGGCTCCGGCAGCCAATAATATTTACGAATACGCGCAGGATTTCCAGGCCGGTGAGATGCTGGAATACAAGTTCATCAACGGCGATGAATGGGGGGAAGATGAATCGGTACCTCCTGCATGTGCGCAGAACAACAACCGGTATCTGACCGTTCCGGCAGAAGATACCTTGCTGGTGGCTGTATGTTTCGGCAGTTGCAATCCCTGCAGCACACCGGTGAGCATCACCTTCCAGGTCGACATGTCAGAGCAGACGGTCTCCCCGAACGGAGTGCATATCGCTGGAAGCTTCCAGGGCTGGAATCCCGGATCGACTGAAATGACAGATATGGGCAACGGACTGTATGCACATACTGCCATCGTATCAGCCGGCGATTACATTGAGTTCAAATACATCAACGGCACAGAGTGGTCAGGAGAGGAGCAGGTTCCTGCAGCATGCGGCGTTTCCAACGGCATGGGAGGATACAACAGGTTTCTGACCGTGCCCAATGCCAATACCACACTCAATGTGGTTTGTTTCAGCAGTTGCTATCCCTGCGGTTATGTACCGGTGGAGGTTGAGGTTACTTTCCGGGTGGATATGTCGGAGGTAACTGTTGCACCGGAGGGTGTCCATCTGGCAGGCAGCTTCCAGGGCTGGGATCCCTCCTCCACGCTGCTGACCGATCTGGGATCAGGAGTGTATGGGATCACCCTGAACATGTGGTCGGGCGAATACCACGAATACAAGTTCATCAACGGCATCACCTGGGACAGTGTGGAGACTGTTCCGCAGGAGTGCGGCGTCGACGACGGTCAGGGCGGATACAACCGGTTCATCGTCATCCCTGAAACGGACACTACCCTCACCGCGGTATGCTACGGAAGCTGCGATCCCTGCAGTACCACCGGCATTCAATCACCACGAAAGAATTCAACCGGAATTACCATCACACCCAATCCTTCAAACGGCCAGGCACAGATCCGGTTTTCACTCACGGAACAGAGCCATGTAACCATTGTGATCATTGACATTACAGGTCAATTGCTCAGAAAAGTGATGGAAAAGGATTGCACGAAGGGAACCCACTTAGTAACGCTGAACGAATCCGGTCTTGGATGCGGGTTATACCTTTGCCAAATGATCATTTCGGGGCATTCCGCAACCACTGCTGAAACAGCCAGACTGGCAATATTCTGACTTCTGTCACCTGGCTTCTTCTGACTTCTTCAGGTCATATCATCCTGCGGAGCCTGAAGGTTTTTTTCATGACCTGATGCTCACGGGATATCTTCAAAGTGATTTTCCGATCCGGTTTGGAGTGCATGAGGCTGTTGATGCGGCCCAGGGAGAGCGACCCAACCGGGACGCCATTGACCGAAATGATGAAATCTCCGGCCAGGACCCCTGCTTCGTCAGCCGGTGAATGGGCAATCACCCCTGAAACGACCACTGTCCGCCAATCGGGTTCGGTCGCGATGAGATCAAGGCCACTGAGATTAAACTCGAAGGGACGACGGTAACGGCTGTTCTTTTTCAGGAATATCTTGCCGCCCTTATAATCCAGTATCAAGGTAAATCTTGAAAGAATATCCCCCCCCAGGGTTCCGTTCCTCTGCACCGTCGTGTCATCCATTCCCGACGCGTATTCGCCGGTAAATGAGGTGACAACATCCTCAAAGGAGAACCCGCACCAATCAAGCCTGGCAAATCTTCCGACATTTCCGCTTATATTTCCTGACAATCCCCTACCGATCACTGCCTCAATGGTTCTTGCAGGCATTGGCGGTGATCCTGCCCGGTCCGTCTCGACCAGGACGGCATGGCTTGCACCCAGATCCACCATCAT
>JAFGHD010000144.1 GCA_016939365.1 Bacteroidales bacterium
CTGTAAGATTTTGCTTCGCCTGCCTGTCATGCCTTCGACCTGTCTTCCTCCAGGAAGGCAGATAAATCGTTGGACAGGCAGACAGGCGAAATCAAACAGCATCAGTATAATAGTAATGATACGGGGATTATTGGGCTATCTTTATGTAATCAAGCAAGACCTGTGCGTTCCCGGTACCCACACCGACCATTTTGCCTGAGATGTTACGGAATATGTTTTCCTGGTAAAGGCTCTGTCCGTTGAGTGAGTATACCAGAACGTTGCCTTTCTTTTGCAGGGCAATGGCGTTGAAATCGTTTTTCCTGAAGTTGCCGGCCATGATCCAGGTATCCGATGCGCCTGAGTTGGGATTCCACTGACTGTAACCGTTGGGATTATCCGGAGACCGCAGGCGGTCCTCCTGTTGACCGAAGCTGTATTTCCCCTCCCGGGTCAGGAAGAAATAACGGCTGCCATTGTTATCACCCCAGATAAATCCACAATAACTTTTGTTGCTGTTGCCCTCACCTGTGAAACGGAGCCGCATCTCAAGAAAGAAATCCTTGCTGAAATCAATATCGAATGTGCGGGTCTTCTGGAATTGCCTTTCACTGCTTTCACATCTGAGCATCTGGTCATCCGTCACCGAGAAATTGTAGCCGGAGCCCGTTCCTTCCCAGGCTGACTTTCCGTTGAATTCATCAAAGGACAGGTATCTGGCACTTGACCGGAGTGTCAGGCTCACGGTCTGAATGGAATCAGAACCGATGGTGTATTCCGCTGAATCACTCCTGTAATTCGTCATCATATACTTCAGGTGGATGGTAAATCCTTCAGGGGCTCTCATCTCGGCAGGCGTTTTCAGGGCTGCAATCCGACGTTTGCGCTGATCGGAAACGATCAGATTGGCCCCTTCCGGGTCTGATTCCAGGATGATCCTTTTCACGTAAGGAGATTCAGGGAATTTCTCAAGGAAAACATTCAGATCAGCCACAAGGTTGCTTTCCACTGCGTTTTCATGGTATACCTCTTCGGCCAATTTCTGCACCTCCTCGGCATGCCGGCCTTCCGGGAACGACGTCAGATACCTTTCAACCTGAGGAATACTCCTGACCAGCATAAGGGAATCAAAAAAAATATCATCAATTTCATCTCTGTGCTTGCCTGCAGGAAAACGTTCCAGGTAGGTTTCAAAGGACATTGCAGACCCTCCTTCCACGATACTGTTGAACAGGGCCGTTTCAAATTCCTGCAGGTATCGGCCGCGCGGAAAGCGCACGGCGTATTCCTCAAAGGCCTGAATGGAGCTGTTCTCAACAGCCCTGTTGTAAATCATGGTCTCGAACTCTTCCTGGTGCTCGCCTTCCGGAAATTCAGCAGAATAGTCATCGAATATCTGCAACAGCCTTTCAGGATGGATTAGGGTCTCCTCCAGCAACAGTTCCCCGATGTGCCCCTGAGCATCCGCAATATATTTTCCTTCAGGATTCTCAGAGATGTATTTCCTGTAACTTTCAATTGTATTTTCTGTCTTGGCTTCGTCCCAGGCGGAACTGTCCCCGGATGAACCGCAGGAGGCAAGGATTATCGCTGCCATCAGAGGTGTAAGCAGGGTCAAATATCTGATTTTCATCATGTCACTATGGATTATCTGATCAGAAAGAGGTTAAGGGTATTTCCCGTAAAAACCGTTCCAAATTTATAATTATTGCATCACTCACCGCTTGACCCATCATCGCACAACTAATTTAGAATTAATCTAAATAGAATCAGGGTACTCAGCTTCAACTCAGATGATGAGCGGATCAGGGTCAGAATAAGAATTCGTAGCAAAAAAAAGAAATAATTATTTCAGGATGGTCAGGGTAATACCTGTCACCATTTGAAGGCAGTGAATGACTTCCCGGGAGCCTGTTCAAGTGAATTCAGAAATTTCAAAAGCTATTTGTGAACTCTCCTGATAAATTCCTCCACTTCGGGCACTCCCCCCTGATACACCAGGTAGCCGTTATAGGGTTCACGGGGTGTAATTTCGTGGCTGACGGGAGTGAGCATCATTCTTCTGACCTCCACAGGATCATCTGTCTGGCCGAGAATCCAGCTCAACTTCACCCATGCGACCTCTGGAAGCATGTTGCCGACGGGGATCACTCCCTTGGCCATCATATCCCGGCCGGTATCATAGACGAACATATGAACGTATCCCCAGATGGTCTGAACCGTCATAAAAACATGGACACCCTTTTCCTTTGCACGTTCCAGTGCAGGATAAAGCTCCTTGTTGACATGCCCGAGCCCTGTTCCCACGATAATGATACCCTTGTACCCGGCATCTATCAGCATATTCATGGTATCCGGCTGAATGCCCGGGTAGTAATACAGCATGGTAACCCTGTCGCTGAAATAGGGATAAATATTCACATTTCTATCCTTACGCCTGTGATTGTACTCCTTTTTAATCGGAATGATCTCTTTCCGGGTCACACGTGCCACGGGCACATCCCCGATGGTCCGGAAGGTGGAACGGTAGGAGGAATGCATCTTCCTGACGCGGGTGCCCCTGTGAAGCAAACCATATTCATCGCTGGTAGGGCCGAACATACAGACCATTACTTCAGCGATATCTGAACGGCCGGCAGCATGCATGGCATGCATCAGGTTCAGTGCCGCATCGGAGCTCGGTCTGTCTGATGACCTTTGAGAACCGACAAGGATGATGGGTACCGGTGTATTCTGCACCATGAATGTCAGGGCCGCTCCCGTATGATGAAGGGTATCTGTTCCGTGCCCGATGACGATTCCATCGATCCCGTTCTCAATTTCCTGGCCGATGGCCTTGGCCAGGGCGATGTACTGCCGTGGCCCCATATTCTCACTGAATACGGCGAATACCTTCTCCGTGGTGAGATTACAGATATCTGCAAGTTCCGGAACAGCTCCATACAATTCCCCCGGAGTAAAGGCCGGAATAACCGCGCCTGTACGGTAGTCAAGACGCGATGCAATGGTGCCTCCCGTCCCGAAAAGCTTCACACTGGGCAATCCCGGAGTGATGGGAAACTCCTTTTCGGGTATCTTGTAATGGGCCTTTTTATAGCCCACCTCCTTCATGTCAGTGACCGTGCTGATATCGATACCAATGTTGTAACCCGTCGGTATTTTCAGAACAATATGCTGGTCATCATCATTTTCCGACCTGGGAAGTACCGTTCCGTTGAAATCGCCACGGGTTGTCTGAATGACCGCCTGCCCCCAAACCCTGACATTGTATTTCTGAAGCGTTATCAGCGAATCACCCTTGTACCCCTGGAAAAGATCGTTGCTCATAATAGAGAAGAAATAATTACCTGTTCCTGAATAATTTTATTTCGGTTCCTGGTGATCCCTCACAATTAAAGAAAGTTCCGCGAGACCGATATTCCCCAGGGCCTGCTTCCTGAGTTCACCCATGATCCAGTTGATCTCCTTTCCGGCATCATCAGATCTCCGGGAAACGGCAAACTTCCTTTTCAGAAACGGAATCCCTGAAATGATTTTCTCTCTGGAGATCTTTTTGAATCCGATACTCGTCAGGATGCTGTCGAAGTCCATTTTGGGATGCTCGAACAGAACGGGGAGCATGGTTTGGGCAAGTTCCTCATGTATATCCTGATCCCTAAGGAATTTTAGGAGATCGAAGATCATCTCCTCATGGAATTCATCCGACCGGATGTAATGCCCCTCCACGAATTTCAGGTGATGCCCCATGAAGGCACCTGTAAATACGGCATCCAGACCCAGTTCCTCAATGATCCTGCGGATCAGGGGATACAGATTTCGGCGGTGGATGAAGGTATAGGTATCTTCCGGAATGCCCCATTCCTTCATCCGGTGGTACCGGGTAATCACATCTTCCGGAACATTGGGTTTCAGCTTGTCGATATAATTGTCGGTGAGGGGAATGGGCACCGAGTCGGTATCCGGGTACATCCTGTCGGCACCGGGTAAAACCCTCTCAAAGATGGTCGTTCCGTTTTCAAAAGACTTGCGTGTTTCATTGGGTACGCCGGTAAAAGCCATCCTGCATCTCTCCTCAACCGATTCCACTGCCGTGGCCATATCTTCTTCAGGCCCCCATACAATGAGCTGGGCATCCTCATCACCGGCGTCAAGCAGGTTTCTGAGAGCAATCCAGCCTTCCTGAGGCATCGTGGCCGTCTGCGACTCCGAATGGATCATGAACGGCAGCTCAAGGCATGCGATCACTTTCAGCCTGCCGAGGATTTCATCGGCAAAGCACTGACCGGGCTGGGTGAAATGCGACAGGATTCCCCTGAATCCGGGCAGGTTCACCCCGATGATTTTCTGCCCCGAATCATGGGCTTCTTTGAGCTCCTGAAAAGGAAACAGGTGAATGTGGCGGTGTAACTCCTGACTTTTCAACTTCCATTCCTCAGGTACGTCGGTAATATCTTTCAGCTTATCCCTGATGGATAGCAGGGCCCACTGCCTGAAACATTCATTATGTGTCAGTTCGGGTATCCAGCTGGTATGGGATACACCTTTGATCTCCACACGACTCCCGCCACGGCAGCTGACATTCACATCCTGTCTGCCGGTTCCGATACCCGTTCTTACCTTACCTGTACTCCTGTTCAGGAAACGGATATAGTCACAGGCTTCCCTGACCTCCTCAGGATTCGTGCAGTCGGGGTAAGTCACCGTCTCAATTAAAGGCATACCCAGCCTGTCCGTTCTGTAAATACGTGTATGACGGATATCCGACACCTCCCGGCATGAATCCTCCTCAAGGCTCAGCTGGATCAAACGGATCTTCTTGTTTTTCAGATCGATCTCACCTTCCACCCCAATGATGCCGGTTCGCTGAAACCCGGTAGGGATGCTGCCATCAAGGTACTGCTTCCGTGTGATATGTACCTCTCCGACAATATTCAGACGGGACAGCAGGGATATCTCGATGGCGATGTCAAGGGCCTCCCGGTCGATGCTGAAAGGAGGCGTATCGTCAACATCATAGGTGCATGCAGTTTCATTGGATATCCGGTAGATGATCTCCTTCCGCGTCTTGAACTCCATCAGCGCCGTACCGTCATACTCTCCCAGTTCACTCAATGTGGGTCGCATGTGCCTGATCAATTCTGCATCATATTCTTCAGGAGCCTGATAAATCCCGGCAGGGCATTTGCAAAACAGCTTGTGCCTGGTACGGAGCTGCTGATGCACTTCGAGTCCCGATCTAAAACCGATACGGTCATAAATCTCCTGGGTTGCGGCCTTTCGGTTAACGTAACCGATCTCTTGTCTGGTCTTTTCGTAATTCTTCCCTGGATTCAACGGATATTCCTTATTCATTGGTATTGTGCCGGAAGCGATTTCATGTTGTGCCGCCAAAAGTAGATAATCTGAAACACATGAATACAGGAGGGGTAAAAAACATCTAAAAACTTTTCATCATTTTCTTGTTTTTTTCATCACGCAAAAAAAAAATATTAATTTTGGGTTTGCATTGAGGTAAAGCAAAGAAAAGCGTACAGGTCTGACGGGACAGAGACAACCCGTAAGCGGCTGTAACAAACTTCCTTTCTTAATAGTATAAGGTTACAGTGAACGTTTTTTGAATAACCAGCCTATAAAACCTGTTATCCGATATGGGAAGGTGTAAGGTGTTCTTGATGTTACTCATTCTGGCAGGTGTTGTATTTGATACCGGCGGACAGAATCTAGTCAGGGGCGAATTTGACAGAAGGAATTTCACATTTCACCTCACATTCGACAATGATTTCGATTACCCGATCTATATCAACAAGATCGGAGGCATATGCCAGTTGAATTTCGGGGATTTCAACTGCCCTGCCACACGCTGGATACCTGATCCCATTGCCGACTTCATCGTCAGGCTTCCGGCCCGTAACGACACACTGATCATCAGCACCAATCCTGTGATTTTAATTCCCCCGAAGAAGACAATAACCTTCTCGCTGGCCGTACTTCCCGATATCAGGCCTGCATGTGAAAGCTGGGCGATCGATGTGACTGCAATCGTGAAATTCCATTTCGGGTACACTTTCTTTTCAGGTTCCGAACTGGTGATGAGTCAGGACATTGATGCACAGAACCTGGCCCGTTACACGGATGCTGAGATACAGACCATGATCAACAGCCAGGATGCCAATACTCAGATTGACGCGATCAACAACCTGCAATTCTCCGAATTCAACACCCAGATGCTGACCAATTTCCTGACCTCCCGGATCAAAGACCCGGATATCCGTGTCAGGGAAGCCGCATTCATCGCGATCAAGGACCTCAGGCTCAACAGCATGATCGATCAGGTAATCAGCCATCTCCTGGCATCACAGGAAACCGGAGAAAGGCTGCTCCTTATCCAGGTTCTTGAAAAAATGAGTGACGACAAGGCGATTGATCCATTGATCGGAAGGATACTCAACGGAGATACCACCGAAACGTTCACCGCGGCACGCGCGCTTATAAGGATCAACAATCAGGAAATACCCAATAAAATCCGTTTTCTGGTGCAAAGACACGACAGATGGGCCTCAGGAACACGCGAAGAACGCATGAAATTCATTTATCTGTGCAACATACTGATCAGCTATAAGGATATGGCCAGTATCCAGATTCTGAAGAATCTCCTCACCAATGATGCCAACGGAGCCGATGTCCGGTTCGGTATCATTGCCTCACTCGCCTCCCTCATTCATAATTACCGTGTGCTTAACGACCCGTTCATAAACAGCTTCAAATCCGAATATGAATTCTACCTCAACAACAAGGATGATTTTGTCCGTTACAACTCTTTGAACCTGTTGTGTGCAACTGATGCCGATGCCAAACTGAAATCCAAAATCATCCGCAAGTCAATCAAAGACACGGAATACCACATTCAATGCCGCGCAGCAGTATGGGCAGGAGAACTGGGATTCGGGGAATTTGCCAACGATCTCAGAATCCTTTGCAATGCAGCTGAAGGGCCAGAATATATTGAAATCTGTGAGGCATTGAACAAGCTCAGCCAGCCGGAAAACAACTGATTTTACCTTTCTGTTTGCAATATGCCTCCCATGCGGATGTTCAGACTCCGTCATTTGAGTTGCATCCTGATCCTGACGGCCTTCCGCCTTCAGCTGCCGGGCCAGGAAAACAATGAAATTCCAGCCGTATCTGATGTCTGCAAGTTCGGGATCATGTTCTACAACCTGGAGAATTATTTTGATACGAGGGATGATAGTCTAACCGGCGATGAGGAGTTCACACCTTCGGGATCCAGAGCCTGGGACAACTACCGTTTTTACACCAAACGAAATCATCTCTTCAAGGTAATCCTTGCTGCCGGTAATGGCAATCCTCCCGTTCTGATCGGAATGTGTGAGGCTGAAAACAGGTTTGTCCTGGAACGTCTTGCATACGATTCCCCGCTCCAGTTGTACGGTTACGGGATCGTTCATTACGATTCGCCGGATCCGAGAGGAATTGATGTGGCACTGCTTTTCAGGAAAGAGCTTTTCAGGCTGCTTCACACCCGGCCGGTTCATATCTCATTCCCTGAAGAGCCCTCGGTACGCACAAGGGATGTGCTTTACGTGAAAGGCATTCTTGACCGGCAGGATACCCTGCACATCATGGTATGCCACTGGCCCTCCAAATACGGAGGAGTGATGGCCACCCAGGCAAGAAGAAAACATCTGGCCCGGATGGTCAGAAGCCTTTCCGATTCGGTCATGACGGTGGAACCATCAACATCATTGGTCATCATGGGGGATCTTAATGATGAACCGGGGGAGGAAAGCGTGCAATACCTTACAACACCCATTGCCGGTGCAACAGCTCCCCCGCTCGTCAACCTGATGGAATCACCCTGCGGATGCGAGGGCACTCATAAATATCAGGGAATATGGAGCATACTCGATCAGATACTGGTAAGCAAAAATCTCACAGATCAGGGAGGTATCTTGCATGTCAGTCCCGGGGGTGCAAGGATTTTCTGTCCGCCATTCCTGCTGTCAGAAGATGAGCGCCACCTGGGGAACAAACCTTTCGGCACCTATTCAGGTCCCGTTTACCGGGGTGGCTTCAGCGACCATCTGCCGGTATTGGTGGATATCATCAGGAAGCCATGATAATCTGGAAAAGCTGACTGGTCAGTTGAAACGAATCGCCCTTACAGGCGTAAGCCGGTTGATCAGCTGCGCGGATATGAAAAGCATGGCAAAGCTAATAAGGAAGGTGCCTGCATTGATGAGGAGGATATGAACAGGGTCCAGGTTTACAGGTACCACAGCAACGTAATAGGATTCCTGGTTCAGGGTGAAAAGACCGGTATAAATCTGCAGCAGGCACAGACCCACGGCCGTAACATTTCCCCATAACAGCCCGAGACCCGTGATGCCGGCCATATGGATCAGAAATATCCTTCGTATGGATACCGATGGTGCTCCGAGAGCCTTCAATATTCCAATCATGGATGTTTTCTCCAGGATGATGATCATGAGCACCGAAATGATCGTGATGATGGAGACCAGCAGCATCAGTGTGATCAGGATGACCACGTTCATATCATGAAGTTTCAGCCATTCGAAAATCTGGGGATATAACTGCCGGACGGTCTTTACGTCCATTTCACGCCCGGTGAGCATGTAAATGGCATCAGCCGTCCGGTCCAGTTCGCTGAAATCCCGGATCTGTACTTCCAGGCTTCCCGCCTCATGGTCTTCCCACCCATTGATGCGACGGATGTGACGTATATCGCCGATCACGTATTTGTCATCCATTTCTCCGAGGCCTGTCTCATAGATGCCTGAAATGAAGAACCTCCTCCCCCGGGGTTGTATTTCACCCGGGACGATGAAAAACATCCGCAGGGGGTCTCCCACTTGGAATTTCAGCCTGGAGGAGAGGCTGCGCGAGACAATGACCCGGTCACCGGCCAGGGAATCCCCGGGTTCAGCGATACGGCCCTCAATTAAATATTCCCTGAAGGCAGACCAGTCATACAGGCTGTCCACACCCTTGAATATCACACCTTCGATCTGATCACCGGTCTTGATGATCCCTGCCTTTTCAGCAACAGGCTGAACGTGAACGACCTGTGGCATCTCATACAGCAATTCGACGATATCCTTGTCCACCGGTAGCGGTTCAGGTTCATATGAGTTGCTTACCTGAAAAAGGCCGATCCGGATATGAGACGCGAAACCCGACACCTTCTCCCTGACCTGCTGCTGAAAACCTGTAACAACGGCCACAGTGACGATCATCACTCCCAGCCCCAGTGCGACACCTGTAACCGCAATCCGCACCAGGGGCCTTGTAAAGCCCCTGCTTTCCCTGAAAAAGAGACGGCGGGCAACGAAACGTTCAAACTTCAATCCTGTGAAATGATTAATATTGCAAAAGTAACCAAACACTTGATTCGCGGGTGATGCCAGTGGAAAATAGCGGACGCCGAACGATCCCGGCCATGCTGGTGCTGGCTTTATTGCTTTCCTGTTTCCGGAATCATCCGGACCCGGGACCCACCGGGGAGCCGGCTATGCCTCTGCCCCTGATCACAGGCGCATCCAGAACGGAGTTTTACCTGCCCATGATTCTCGGAAAGTCTGTAGGTGTCGTGGCAAATCATTCATCAAGGATAGATGATGCACATCTGGTGGACAGCCTGGGCAGCCTGGGAGTCAAAATCACCCGGATTTTCTCCCCCGAGCATGGGTTCCAGGGAACCGGCGAAGCCGGAGAGACCATTCGCGATGGCAGGGATGCATCCTCGGGAATCCCGGTAGTTTCCCTTTACGGCCATAAAGTAAAACCTCTGCCGGAGGACATGAAGGGCATTGATGTGATGATATTTGATATCCAGGATGTGGGTGTGAGGTTCTTCACCTACATAAGCAGCATGACCTATGTCATGGAAGCGTGTGCAGAAAATGGCATTCCGCTGATCATCATGGACCGACCAAACCCCAACGGGGATTATATGGACGGGCCGGTATTGAGTCCTGAATTCAAATCATTCGTCGGATTGCACCCGGTTCCTGTGGTTTACGGAATGACCATCGGAGAGTATGCAGGTATGGTGAACGGCGAGGGATGGCTGGAGGAGGGGCTAACCTGTGAGCTGACCGTGATCCCCATGGACCATTACCGGCGGGATTCCGTTTTTCCGCTGCCCGTCAGGCCATCGCCCAATCTGCCCCGGATGGAGGCCGTCAGACTGTACCCTTCCCTATGCTTTTTCGAGGGCACCATCATCAGCGTCGGAAGGGGTACAGATGCACCCTTCATGATGATCGGCCACCCGGAATACGAAGGCGGAGACACCTCGTTTACACCCCGGGATATGCCGGGTATGGCAACAGATCCACTATACAAGGGAATGGAATGCAGGGGGTATTCCCTGATCCTTTTCGCAAGGCAAAATCTTTTAAAAGAAAGCTCCATAATCCTCTCCTGGCTGATAGACCTGAACAGGTATTTTGCCGGCCGTAAGGAATTTTTCACAGGTTATTTCGATTTGCTGGCTGGGGACAGCCTTCTGAAAAAACAGATATCCGCAGGTGTTCCGGAAGAAGAGATCAGGCTCAGCTGGAAAAATGATCACGACACGTTCCGCCGGATCAGGAAGAAATATCTTCTTTATCCCGACACGAATGAAAAATAAACCATCATGAAAAAAACGGCATTGCTGGCAGGCCTGGTCACATTGGGCTGCATTCAGGGCCTGTCCCAGATCAATCCCGATCCGGACATCCTGTTCAGGGAACACAGTGAAACATGGATCGCTTTTACACTGGCTGATCCTTCAGATATCGGTGAGGTCTCAAGGATCGTGTCTGTTGACAGATTTGACGGAAAGGAGGTCATTGCCAATGCAAGCCGATCTGAGATGGAGCGATTTCTCTCACTCGGGATCGATTACAGACTGTTGCCTCATCAGAGTGAAGGATTCGATATACCCATGAAAGATGTCACAGGGTGGAAGGAAAGCAAGGCTTGGGATACGTACCCGACTTATGAGGCATACGTTTCCCTCATGTACCAGTTTGCGGCAGATTATCCGGGTCTGTGCCAGGTTTTCAGTATCGGACAGTCGGTGCAGGGCAGGGAACTCCTCATGGCCAGGATATCGGACAATCCCGGGATGGAAGAGGATGAGCCGGAATTCCTGTACACATCCACCATGCATGGGGATGAAACCGCAGGATATATCCTCATGCTGCACCTCATCGATTCATTGCTGACCGGGTACGGGTCAGCACCCCGGATCACAGAAATGGTGAACAGCATGGATATCTTCATCAATCCCCTGGCCAATCCCGACGGCACCTATGCAGGAGGCAACCATACCGTCTCAGGTGCCACCCGCAGGAATGCCAATTATGTTGACCTGAACCGGAATTTCCCCGACCCGGAGGACGGTCCCCATCCCGACGGAAATCCCTGGCAGCCGGAAACGGTCGCATTCATGTACTTCGCTGAAGGAAGGAACCTGGTGATGTCATCGAACATTCATGGCGGATCGGAAGTATGCAACTACCCGTGGGATACCTGGGCCAGGCTGGCGGCTGATAATGACTGGTGGGTATTCGTTTGTAACGAATATGCCGATACCGCGCAGTATTACAGCCCACCGGGATATTTTGACGATTTCGGCACCGGAATCACCAACGGCTATGCCTGGTACACCATCTCCGGAGGCAGGCAGGATTATATGAACTATTTCCATCAATGCCGCGAATTCACCCTGGAGATATCAGCCACCAAACTCCTTCCGGCGAACCAGCTGATTGCCTGGTGGGGTTACAACCGGCGTTCGTTCCTGAACTACATGGAGCAATGCCTTTACGGTTTACGGGGAGTGGTCACGGATTCCATCACCGGTGCCCCCCTCACCGCTGAGATCTACATCCTGGATCATGAGATGGACAGCTCATGGATTTACAGCCACCTGCCAATGGGCAACTACCACCGGCCGCTGTTTGCAGGGAGCTATTCCGTGAAGTTCTCTGCCCCCGGGTATTTCCCGAAGATCATCCATGAAGTGACCATAAGCGACTACGCCACAACCATTTTGGACGTGCAGTTGGTGCCGGGTGAAGTGATCGCCGACTTCACCGCTTCAAAGACAATCATTGAAACCGGATCATCCGCCAGCTTCACCGACCTTTCCTGGGGGCCTCCCGAGAACTGGGACTGGAACTTCCCGGGAGGAACCCCGGCATCCTCCACCCTCCAAAATCCCACGGGGATCACCTACGCTGCATCAGGCTCGTTCCCTGTCGGATTAACAGTTACCAAGGGAACCGCCACAAATACACTTCTCAGGAATGATTACATATTCGTCGGCGACCCGCTGATCATGCAGAACGGGACATTCACCGGGTGTCATTACCTGTTCTATGATTCCGGCGGGGCCGGAGGCAGTTACGGAAACAGCCAGGATTTCACCCTCACCATCTATCCGGGGGCACAGGATAGCAAGATCGTGGCGGATTTTTACGCTTTTGAGCTGGAAAGCCATTCCAGCTGCAATTACGACTGGCTCAAGGTTTTTGACGGCCCCTCCGTCACCGCACTGATGATCGGCACATTTTGCGGGACAAACGGTCCCGGCACGGTCACTTCCACCCATGGTACCGGTGCGCTCACCTTCCAGTTCCACTCCGACAACAGCGTGGTCAAGCCGGGATGGGAAGCCAGGGTATGGTGCGAAGCAGAACCCTTCGCTCTTGATCTGAAAGTGTTCCTGGAAGGTCCTTTTGAAAACGGCTCCATGAGCACCCATCTTAGTTCGCTGGCCACGTTTCCGCTCTCGCAGCCATACCAGGGCGCACCCTGGAACTATGCCGGCTCAGAAGCGGTTAGCTCTGCGCCGGGCAGCCCGGTCACGGACTGGATATTGCTGGAACTCAGGGATGCCCCATCCGCCGGGCAGGCCACCATCAGCACCCGTCTGGCACGCAGGGCACTGTTCATTCTCAGTGACGGCACCATCAGAGACCTGGATGCATCCTCCCTTCCGACATTCAGCCTGACCGTCCAGCATCAGCTCTTTGCCGTCATATGGCACCGGAACCACCTGGGAGTGATGTCGGCCAATCCGCTTCCTTCTGCAGGAGTTACCAGATCTTATGACTTTACCGGCAGTGCTGCCCAGATTTACGGAGGTGCGCTCGGATGCCGTGAACTGGCTCCCGGAGTGTGGGGAATGACAGGAGGCGACGGCGATGCGAGCGGAGAGATCAACAACGGAGATAAAATCGAAGTCTGGAGCCCACAGGCCGGGAACGGAGGTTACCTGCCCGGAGACTTCAATATGGACACCGAGGTCAATAACGATGACAAAAACGAGCTTTGGGGCCCGAATACGGGACGCGGATCACAGGTGCCCTGAGACAGCAGTGCATTCAGACATTCACTGAGGCACCCATTACCACATCCGGTAACTTGTCATTTCCCCCGGTGAAGCAACAGCTTAATTCCGGTCTATTCCATCTTCTTTGTTTTAAATGGATTATCACATGTTACAAATCCACCTACATTGATGAATCCAAATCATAGAATTACAGAATTTTGAGGAACCTGTCAATTTCGCGTTAAGAAATAATGAATTTTTCTTTGATTTTAAGAATATCCTGCATAATTTTGAGTCGATAATGCCCGCATTTGGAAACAAACTGCTTGCGACAGAAAATTGTTTATGGTATTATACTAATTATCAAGACATTAGACATTGGTCCAAACAATAATTCATTCAAACCAAAAACAGCAGTTATGAAAAAATGGCTACTCCTTGCTCTGGTTTTTCTGACAGGTCTCAGCACCTTCAGCCAGACGACCGTCACCATCGGGACGGGAACTTCAACGAGCTATATGTATGGGCCCATTTACAGGTCCAGTTCATCCAGCTCGTATGATTACAGCAGTTACTGTTACCTGCTGACTGCGGATGAGCTTTACAATGCGGGCGTCTGCAACGGCGCGGTGATCTCCCAGCTGGCCTGGGACAAGGTAAGCACCTTTACCTCAAACGGCAATGCGACCTTCACCATCTATCTGAAGAACTCATCCCTGACGACACTGACCACCGGCACGCAGTGGCAGAATGTACTTGCGGGAGCCACAATGGTTTACCAGAACACGGCACAAACCATTCCGGCTGCCGGTTGGCTCAATTTCCCTCTGGGTACCAGCTTCACCTATACAGGCGGAGCCCTTGAGGTGATCGTCGACTGGGATTGTTCCATGATCTCAGGCAGTCCATCCACAGGATCCTACACATGGCATTACACTTCAGCGCTGACTTTCAACGGTACTATCGGCCGGGCCTCCAGTTCGGCCATCACACCCACAACCACCCTCAATACTTCCAGCTATGGAGGTACAAACCGCCCCAACATCCAGATCACTTACACGGGCGGTGTATGTGGTCCCGGCAATCCTGCGTCCTTCACCGCAACGACCGTCAGCAGCAGCCAGATCGATGTGGCCTTTACGCCCAATACCAACACCGATCCTGTTGCCATCGTATGGAATCTGACAGGTGTGTTCACAGATCCCCTGGGAGCACCTCCCGCGCCCGGACAGCCTTTCGCAGGCGGAACCCTGTTGTATTACGGACTGGCATCACCGCAGAACCACACAGGTCTCACCCCGGCGACTACCTATTATTACAAGGGGTTCTCCTATGACGGGGCAACCTATTCTGCAGGATCCACAGCCGATGCGACTACTCTCTGCGTTGCAGTGCCTATGCCCTGGTCGGAAGGCTTCAATGCATCCACCATCCCGACCTGCTGGTCAACGTTTATCGTGGCCGACCCGGGCACTGACCCGGTTATTTCTTTCGAAACCACAGGAACCAGTCCTGTCTGCACGCCTCCGGAAGGAACCCACATGGTAAAATTCAACTCATACAATTGCTCCTCGGGTGCATCCATCAGGCTCATCAGTGGCCCATTCTCATCTGTCGGTGCCACCAATGTGACCGTTGCCTTCAAATGGCACCAGGATCCGGGATATTCAAGCTACCTCAATGAAGGCATGACCGTACAGTGGAGCACTGACGCCGGTAACACATGGAACAGCGGCAACTTCTACCAGAGGTACGATCCGGTGATCGGATGGCGCGACATGGTGGAGACACTGCCCCCGGCTGCCGCCAACCAGCCCGATGTATTGCTCGGGTTCCTCTTCTATTCGCAGTACGGCAATAACTGCTACATGGACTTTGTGGATGTGTATGAGCAACAGACAGGCGATCTGAGCGGATATGTAACAGAGCTCTCCACGGGCAATCCGCTGGCTGGTGCGGTGGTTGACTGCGGCGGCTACCTCTCGGCACCCTCCGCACCCGACGGTTCCTATACCATCACCAATATCGTCACAGGCACCTATGATGTCTATTGCTCCCTGGCCGGATACAATACCGGAGTGGCCAACGGTGTGGTGATCAGCAGCGGGATGAACACCCAGAACTTCGCGCTGACACAACCGACCATGACCGTCACCCCGCCAGCCATCACGATGGATGTATACCCGGGATTCGGCGCTACGTCCACCATCACAGTAACGAATAACGGCAACGGGCCGCTGAATTTCTCAGGTTACATTCAGTTCCTCACCGACCAGGCCAGCCTCACCTTCACTGAAGTGCCTGCAGCCGGACCTTCGAGCCCGGATATCGAATCTGCACCCGGCGCCACCATCATGGAGAACGGCACGGACAACAAGGCCATGTGGGATGTTGCCTTCTCCTTCGATGCCAATGAAGGTGCACAACCCGGGCTGGAGACCGACGGACAGTATATCTACACCTCTACATGGTCTTCTTCGTTCACCACACCCTTCTGGTTCCACAAATACGACTTTTTCGGAAACGTGGTCAGTGAATTTGACATCGCGGGTGCCACAGCCATCCGCGACATGGCCTATGACGGAACCTACTTCTATGGCGGCGCTGCAACGAACCTGATCTATATCATGGACTTCACGACACAAACCCTGGTGGGTACCATCCCCACAGCCACGGGCGTGACCGTCAGGCATATCGCCTATGACCCGCTGGCCAACGGCGGTGCTGGCGGCTTCTGGGTAGGCGATTTCGGTACCCTCTACCTGGTCAGCATGAGCGGAACCACCCTGACCACGGTGGCAGCTCCGGGTATGACAGGTATGTACGGCTCAGCCTATGATGGCGTCACACCCGGCGGACCCTACCTCTGGCTCTTCGATCCGGCAACCACCGGTGCGACACCCTATGTCAAGCAGTTCGACATCGCTACCCTCGCCCTCACAGGCGTACAGCACGATGCCACCGATCTGCCCGGATTCAATGCAGGCATCGCAGGCGGCCTCTGCTCCTGGTACAATGCTTCGTCCGGTCAGTTCCTGCTCATCGGCAGCATGCAACAGACGCCCAATCTGGTCTTCGGATACGTCCTGCAGGATGGCTGGGTGGACTTCACTCCCAAGACAGGCACGGTGGCAGGCAGCAAAGCCAGCATGGACCTCACCGTCACCTTCAACTCACTGAGCTACCCCGTGGGCACCACAAAGACCGCGATCGCACATTTCAACTCAGATCCCAACGTGGGAACCGGACAGGTGGCGCTCACCATGAACGTCATCGCACCCACCAACACGGTGGACTGGTGTAACCTGCAATGGCCGCCTTCAGCCAACATCAATGCCGGACAGACCACCACGATATACGCGCGGATATGGGAAGACGGCGTCACCAACTTCCCGGGACCTGGTTCAGGAGTCAATGCATGGATCGGTGTGTCCACCACAGATACTGACCCGGCCACCTGGACAAACTGGATACCGGCCATTTACAACCAGGATTACGGCAATGACGATGAATGGATGGCCGATATCGGAGCCGGACTCATGCCCGGAACCTATTACTACGCCAGCCGGTTTAACCTCGGCGGCGGACCGGATGCCTACGGCGGATACAATGCGGGCGGCGGCGGATTCTGGGATGGCATTAATAATGTATCAGGGATCCTCACCATCGGGAATCCATCTGCAATGGTCTGGACCGGTACCATCGACAGCGACTGGCACAACCCAGGCAACTGGGATATCTATGCTGTACCCGGCCCCGGAACCGATGTGACCATACCCTCCGGATTGACGAACTATCCGACACTGGGTACACCCGGCACATGCAACAACATCCTGATCGAATCGAATACGGCTGGTACAGCCACCCTTCTGGATGCAGGGCTGCTCACTGTCAATGGCACCTCTACCGTTCAGCGTTACTATGCAGGTGGTGGCGGTGATGTTCCGGAGATGATCTATTATAAGTTTGAAAATCCGGGCGGTGCTGATGTTCCCAATGATGCATCCTCGCCGGTGGGCAACAATCCGGCTCCTGTACTTGGCATGACCATGGGCGGCACAGGGCAGTTCGGATCCGCACTCATCGGAACCGGAGCTTCATCTTCAACCAGCTATGTCAATGTCGGATGGTCTGTCAACCTGCCCTCCACCGGATGGACCATCTCCATGTGGCTGGATATTCCCAGCAGCACTACCCTGTACTACCTGTTCGGCGACCCGGGAGCATCTTCATTCCGGTGTTTCGCAGGTGGCGTTGCAGGAGCGGGGAACCTGATCATCCGCGGCGGCGGACTTACAGACACCTACATCAACGGTGTGGCACCCGGTCCTTCGGTAGCCCATTTTGTCTATACAGGCAGCTCCATGGATGTATATCTGAACGGAGCATATCAGGGTTCTGTGGCTCAGCCATCCGTGACAATAGCCGGTACCGGATTCAAAGTGGGAGGCTATAGCACTTCAACAGGGCTTAACGGCTCCATGGACGAATTCAGGATGTACAGCAGGGCACTCACACCAACAGAGATCGCAGATAGCTGGAACGTCCTGCTTCCTCAGGCGTCCACTGCGTGGCACCTGATCTCTTCACCGATCAGCAATGCACTGTCGGGACTTTATACCGGTATGTACCTGCAAACTTATCATGAGGCGACCATGCAGTGGATCGACATCATCCCGACCACCATCAACCTGCTGCCCCTCAAGGGCTATGCACTCTGGGTGGGCGAACTCGCGGTCGACTATGTTGGTCCGTTCAATACAGGCAACATCGGTTACCTGCTGAAAGCCGACAACCCTTACGGATGGAATCTACTGGGAAATCCCTACCCCTCCTCCATCGACTGGGATATGGTAACCATCCCTGGTTACATGAACGGAGCCATCTATTACCTGGATGCCGTATCAGGCAACTATGTCTCCTATAACGGCGGTATGGGCGGCGGTTCACAGTATGTGCCTCCCATGCAGGGATTCTTCGTCAGCTCTACCGCCCAGGGTCCATTCTATGTCGACAACTCTGTGAGAAGTCACGTCAACGGATCATCCTACTATAAGGAAGAACTGGTTAACATGGCAGTCATCCAGGCTTCGGGCAACGGATTCACCGACAAGACCTACATCCGCTTCGATGAATCCTCATCCTACGGCTTCGACGGCCAGTTCGACGCCTACAAGCTCTCAGGCCTCGAATTCAACAGCCAGCTGCCACAGATATTCACCCTGGCAGGACATGAGCTTTCCATCAATGTCCAGCCATTTGCCGAGACCATTGCGGCAGGCTTCAGATCAGGTGTCTCCGGTAACTTCACCATCGGCCTCTCCGAGCTGCGCGACATCTCCGTCGTCATCCTCGAGGACCTGGTCACCGGAACACTCACCGACCTGACCCAAGGATCCTACTCATTCGATTACACCACTTCGGATGATCCCAACAGGTTCCTGTTGCACTTCGCCCCGCTTGCCAT
Organism: Bacteroidales bacterium; assembly: GCA_016939365.1. GTDB lineage: Bacteria > Bacteroidota > Bacteroidia > Bacteroidales > JAFGHD01 > JAFGHD01. Next base: position 18,816 of record JAFGHD010000144.1, read on the forward strand.
CCCCGAAAACGCCGATCAGAACGTCAGCATCTACGCCTTCGGAAAGGATGTATACGTCTCTGTACCGGACAACATGTCGGGTGACATCCAGGTCTTCAACATGATGGGCCAGGCGGCCATTTCAACCACCGTCTCCTCAGCCCTCAACAAGATCACCGTGGCGGAGGCCGGAACCTATGTGGTCAGGCTGATCTCAGGTAAAGAGGTCATCACCGAAACCGTGATCATCAGGTAAATCTTTCGGTTACCGCCGGGGAATCCCGGCGGTAACCTTCACCAATTGGTTATCATCAAAAAGAAACAGATATGAAAAAAGCAGCAAAAATCCTGATCACAGCGGCTTTCCTTTCGGCAGCACCTCTTTTGCTCCTGGCTCAGACACCTCCCCACCCCAACGGAGGCAATGCACCCGGACCCGGAAACACTCCCGTCGGCGGCGGAGCCCCCCTGGACGGAGGACTGACCGTCATGCTCATCCTCGGTGCCGCCTACGGAACACGCAAAGTGTTTCAGTTGAAAAAGTAATTCTGCATCAAACCTGAAAAAAAGCCCCTGTCTACGGGGCTTTTTTTTCGGTTCATATTTACGATATTTGGGCACTTTTCCTCATCACCATGAAAGCGAACCTTCACTTTTTTCCCGCGGTCTTTCCGGCGCTGATCGCTATTCATATTGCCAGTGCCCAGATCGTCATCGACCAGAACGATATGCCGGGCATCGGAGATACGATCCGGTATGATGTTACCTATAATATATCTGGCATCAACTATACTGCCACGGGATCAGGCTTTACCTGGGACTTTTCAGACCTCGGATCATTGCTTCCCCAGGAAGCAGATACGTTTGTCCATGTATGGTCCACACCGATTCTGTACCAGCTTGTTTTCCTTTACCCGTTTGTTGCCAACCTCGCCTCACCGCAGGAGGAATTTACGCTGATACCGGGATTCCAGATGACTGAAGTTTTTAATTTCTATAAAAACACTTCATCCTCCTACAATGAAGTTGGGAAGGCATTCACAGTCAATGACCTGCCCCTTCCCTTTCTGTACAGTGAACCGGATGTAATCTACCGGTTCCCTCTGCAATTCAGCGATCTGGATTCAAACACCTGTGAATGGAATGTCGGGTTGCCCGGCCTGGGTTATTATGGCAGCACCCTGAAGCGGAAAAACCATGCAGACGGCTGGGGCACGGTCATCACGCCCTTTGGCACCTTCGAAGCCCTGAGGGTAAAAACTACTGTTGAACAGAGAGATTCTGTATATGTGGATACGCTTGGTTTTGGTTTCGCCTTTAACTACGACCGTATCGAGTACCAGTGGCTGGCCAAGGGGTTTGGAAGACCCCTGGTTAAGGTGACTGAGTCGGGCATCCTTCCCCCGGTCATTGAATACCTGAATTTCCCTGAGGTGACCCTGACTGTTGATCTGGGAACGGATCAGCATATTTGCCTGGGTGAAACGACGGGCATCAAGGCTGAAGTAACCGGTGGAACACCGCCCTACTACTACCTGTGGAATACATTCCAGTTCGGGGATTCCATCACCGTCACACCGGAGGGAAGCACACTTTATTCAGTATGGGTGACGGACAGCGAATTGCACTTTGCAACCGACAGTGTATGGGTATGGGTACACCCGCCCCCTGTAGTAAATGCGGGGCAGGACACCTCGATAATCCTCACAACTGCCTTTCATCTGAATGGAAGTGCTGCCGGTGGGATACCGCCATATTCCTATGAATGGTCGCCATCCAGCTGGCTTTCCGACCCGACCATTCCGGATCCACTGTGCTCCCCGCCCTTCAGTACTGAATATACATTATCGGTAACAGACAGTCTCGGATGCACAGGCCAGGATAAGGTATTGATTGAAGTGATACAGGTACCCGTCCATCCCATTTCCGGTACCGTCAATGAATCTGTTACGGGACAAGGGCTTACGGGGGTTGAAATCGGTTTCACGGGACTGATGCCCGTCATCACGGACGCACAGGGCTCATACAGCAAAGACGTTCATGAAGGATGGTCGGGTACGGCGAAACCAGCCATGGAAGATTATTATTTTGTTCCCGACTCAGTAGTGTATAATAATGTCACAGGCCCTGTTTCAAACCAGGATTACCTTGCTTTCTTTGTTTCACCTCCTGAATACCTGATCGCTGGAACCATAACGGATCAGCAGACCGGAAATCCTGCCGCCGGCATCAGCCTGATTTTTGAAGGCTTTGGCAATGCCATGACCAACGATACAGGATACTACAGTCTGAACGTGCCTGAAGGCTGGAGTGGCACCGTCACCCCCGTGGGCTACCTTTTCGATCCGCCATCACGATCCTACGTCAATATCATGGCAAATTTCCCTGACGAGGACTATGTAAGGCTCCAGGGAGGGCTCCCGCCGGGATGGAATGTCACCCCGACCAACAGCTGGCATCTGCTGAATATCCCGCTTGATGCAAATCCGCGCATCTACGGAACGCCTATCAGTACAGGGGACTACATTGGTGTATTTTATATAGATACTGAGGGAATAGAACAATGCGGTGGCGCGGTTTCCTGGACCGGGTCATCAGCCGTGAATATGACCGCTTACGGGGATGACCCCGGCACATCCGTCAAGGAAGGTTTCGACCAGCTGGAAAACTTTATCTGGAAAATCTACCACTGGAGTTCCTTCAGCGAATATTATGCAGAGGCGGAATATCACTGGCTGTTCCTGAACGACGGGAAGTTCCACAATATGGGTTTCTCAAGACTGACAGACCTGGAAGTCATGGGAGTGGCTCTGGATATCCGGGCATTTCTGGAAGGGTGTTACCAGGGATCAGCCATGTCGGTTACACTCAATAACAACGGTCTGTTACCACTTTCCCAGCCCTATTCCATCCTGCCATGGATTTATACAGGTACCGAAGAAGTATCTGCGATCCCCAACAGCCACATTGTGGACTGGGTTCTGATCGAGGTCAGGGAAAATACAACAAAGGGAAATCCTCTCACGGAAGGCATCATTGTGTCGCGCCAGGCGGGCTTCATCAGGGATAACGGTTTGATCACCGGCCTCAACGGGGCCAGTAAAATGGTGTTCCAACTGAACAGCGTCTCGGACCTGTTTCCGGTCATTTATCACCGCAACCATCTGGCCATCACCTCACAGAACCCGATGATCCTGTGTGACGGACGACTTGTTGCCGATCTGACCTCTTTACTACAGGTTTCAGGAGGGACACTTGCAGCAAAAGAGATCGCACCGGGATGCTGGGCCATGATCGCCGGAGACGGAAATGCCAACGGCCAGATCAACAATCCGGATAAAAACAGCGTATGGATGCCTCAATCCGGAACCACAGGGTATCTGAGCGGGGATTTCAACATGGACGGGCAGGTAAACAACCAGGACAAAAACGATTATTGGGCTCCCAATTGCGGCAGGGGGACACAGGTTGTCGCCATTCCATAGTCAGTACGTCCGAAGGTACCCCGGTTGACAATGAAAGGAAAGTGGTGGCCGGTCAGTCCGGATCATCAGATCGGCCCGCCTTCGAAACCTGCTCTAGTATCTCTGTGAACTTCCTTTTATCCCTGATATTGGCAAAGCAGGTATCGTTCTCCATCAGCCCTGCATTATCAAATCCTTTGTCCACTGACTTCTGAAGGTTGTTCAGAGCCTGTAACGTTTCTCCCTGCAAGGCCTGGACGCGGGCCGTGAAATAATAAGGCCAGTATTCATCAGGTTCCGATAACCGGCAGATATCCATAAACCGGGCAGCGGTATTAAAAAACGCCTGACGGAAATACTCATCGTATTGTTCATATGCATTTCCGGTGATGAAGTCATGCAGACGATATCCCATATCCCGGTCATTTCCCTTTTTCATCTCATCCAGCATCCTGAGTTCTGATTCCCACCAGTTCATGGATTTCACAGCCATGGAGGGATAGATCGAAGCAAGGCCCATATTCAGAAATTCGTCAAGGTATCTGCTCCTGGATACGGATTCCAGCCGGTACTGCCTCACCAGATCATCAAATTCATCCCGGAAACCGGACAAACTGGCAATGGAGTCTGCAAGTTTTACCACATGGCTGTTATCCGCGATCCCTTGCAGGCAGTTATAAAGCTTCAATGCAGAGAGGTAACGGTAAAACAAACCGGCCGGTGGCCGATCGCTCACCATCTGTTTCATATAAAATTGCCGGATCCGTTTTACCAGTGCTGTATCCTTGGGTATCAACCCTTTTCTCATGGCTGAAGCCTGGAAAAATAAAAACGCCTCTTCAACATACTCCACAGGAGGCCATTCATGGCCTCCGTTGAAAACGACAAGTTGGTGAGGCACCTCCAGTTGTGCAAGCGCCGTATCCAGCTTCAGCATTTCCACCCAGTTCATATCCCGGATTCCAATCATTGCGATATAACCGAACCCGACCTTTTCCCTGGGAGGGATTTGTCCGGGAAATCCTGCGCCGCATGCAATGATTCCTGCAAACTGATCCGTTAACAGGGCGATGGTGGTTGCCGCCCTGGATCCACCTGAGAATCCCCCGGCATACACCCTCGATGGATCTATTCTGAAGCGCTGCCAGGTATCCGTAAAAACCGCATTGGCAGCCTCAATGACCGGTTCCCACGGCCCGTTTCTGGAGTTGTTCGAACTGGCTAGAATATAGCCAAAGTCTGTTGCGTGCGTCATGAATCTTTCCACAGCAAAAGCACCACGGCCTCCCGGATCAAAAAGATAGAGAACAGGCCATATCCGGCTTGGTTCGTAGGTGGGTGGAAGAAAAAGCGCATAACTCTGGGCTGTATCAGCCGAACATACTACACGGGGATGGAGTTCCCCCGCTTGAAATTCAACCTCCTGACCCAAAACAGCACAAGAAAGGATCAAAAACAGAAAACACACTGACCCAGGTTTCCAACTCCTTCCTACGGAAAACATTGCGAATGATGTGATGCTTAATCCGAAATAAAACGCTCATCCAGCACCCTTTGCATGCATTTCCGGCAACGTCCCAGGTGATCCAGACCGCTGGCATCGGTTTGATATCCCATCCGCCAGACAAGCACTTCCCCGCAATTGGGACAGACGGTGTTGCTGCCTTTGTTGCTCCGGATGTTGCCCATGTAAACATATGAGAGCTCCTGCCTGGCAATATGGTAGAATTCATCCATCACAACTTCGGAAGTAGGCGGTGCCGTCATGCGGTAAACCGGAAAATACCGGGAAATGTGCAGTACGGTTTCCGGGCCGAGTTCATCCCTGATCCAGTGAACCATTGCAGTAAAATGGTCTATCCGGTCGTTGGCACCTGTCACCACCAGATGAACGATCTCAAGATGGCATCCGCTTTTCCTGATGGCCTTCAGGTTTTCAAGGACGGGAGCCAGATGGGAACCTGTGTAATGCGAATAAAAATCCTCTGTGAATCCTTTCAGGTCTACGCTGAATGCATCGATCAGCGGGACGAGGTCCTGAAGCGGTTCCGGTGATACAAAACCATTGGTCACCATCACGGTGAACAATCTTCTTTCCCTGGCCAACCGCGCAATATCCATCAGGTACTCAATCCACACCAGGGGCTCGTTATAAGTGAATGCGATCCCGACATTGTCATCTCTTTGCCGGGCAAGACTGATCACCTCTTCGGGGGCCATACTTCGCAACATTGTGAATTCATCCGTGCCATGCTGAGATATCTCCCAGTTCTGGCAAAACCGGCAATGCATATTGCATCCTACACTTCCCACTGAGAAAATGGTTTTTCCGGGGAAAAAATGATAGAGTGGTTTTTTCTCAACAGGATCAAAATGTACGCTGCTGACCTGGGCAAAGTTTTCAGAAATGAGCTTTCCGTCGTGGTTGATCCGAACCCTGCAGATACCCCTTTTCCCATTATGGATATGGCAATGATGCGGACAAAGCGTGCAATATACACTTCCCTCCTCCCCAGGTTCATAATAAAGGGCTTCCTTCATCCGGATAAAATGAGAGACATCTTTCAAATTTAGTAAAACCCCGGAAACAGGCATCGAGGTCAATAGATGCTGCCGTCCTGGCGGTCGTTCCTGAGGCGCTCGATCATCTTCAACATCCGTTCAAAATGAGAACCTTTCCAGTAAATCCTCCGGCATCCCGGGCAAACAAAGAACTCATTGAAATATTGACGTGTCCTTTCCTTCAGCCTGTGAGCGATATGGTCCTTCTCCGCCACTTCAATAACAGAGTTACATTCCATACATCTCATCACAGGGTATTGATTCCTGATCAGGTCGAATCTCCTGACTACTTCCTTCAGTTGTTCCAGGGGTATTTGGGATCGTATCCAGTAACCGTGTGTAACGGCATTGTTTTTTAATATACCGATATCACGGGTGAGAATGATCCGCTTTTCCGCTGCAGCAATACTAATGATCTGGTTGTCCTCGTAGTCATTGCGGTACAGGGTGTCAAAACCGAGCATTCTGAGGTATCGTGCCAGCTTTCCGAGGTGAACATCCACGATGAACCTGATGATCCTGAGGGGATTCGGCCGTAAATGCGATACTCCGCTGATATCAAGGCTTTCAAAGACCGGATATACAGAAACCCTGTCCCCCTCGTCCGGACGGTATCCGAAGCCTACAGACTCGCCATTCACCAATATCATATCCACCTCAGTGTGAGGGATTCCAATTGCCTCTATGACGTCCTTGATGGCCGGAGTACCCATGAAAGTATGGCTGAATGTGATTTTGCGCCGTTGGGGAGGCAGGAAATCATTGAGCTCTTCATAAAACCTTATGGAAATTGTCCGGGGCATCATACAAAAATAAGGTCAATTGAGGACTTTCAGGTTTACCCTATCAGGATGTAGCTTGAAGGGGGCAGAGATCGGTCAGTATCGGTCGCCGGACAACAATTCCTTCTGCCTGAACCTGAAGAGAAAAAGCAACATGAAGTATGCACCTGCGCCGCTAAAGGCATGCCACAGGAAATGTGATCCCATCGGAAGCCAGGATACCGGTTTCGGGTCAAGCTCCCTGAAAAGGAGTGCAATCATAAACAAACCTATTGTAATGACCGCGATGTGGAATCCGTACCCTTTTGTCCTGAACAGAACCACCAAGAGCGGCAGTGCGATAAGGACCCCGGAAACCGCATAGGAAAGATTGATCGCGGTATGCCGGGACAGATTGCTGAAAATCAGCCACCGAAGGGCGAATGAAAGAGCGATTATCCCTGCTACCCAGTGCCACCTTCCCAATAACTTATACCAGAAATAAATGCCAACGGAAAGTGTCATCAATGCTGCAGGTATGATATCCATGAAAAGGAAGAACCGTGATACCCTGAAGGCGTGGAAAAGAGCGCTTCCCAGTCCGCCTGTGATCACAAGGGGCAGACAGAAGGTAAGGAACCGGTATTGCCCGTAAAGACCTTTCAACCTGATCGCCCAGTAAACGGCAGGAATTACGATCAGCATGGAAGAGAAGGCATTCCAAGGCTCAGCAAGCATCCGGTCCAGATCGGTCTCGGTATACAAAGGTCCGCCGTCAGGCAACCTGCGGTTCATCCAGTCCTGATAAAAATCCATCATCCCATATCCGTCCATACTCATTTTGCCTTTGAACCAGACAGATCAAAGATACCTGAAAGAAGCTGATCAGAATCACCTCACACATCAGAAGCAGGCAGACAATCCGGCCATGAAATGCATCCCGGCCTGTGGGTAATAACTGATATCTGAATAGTAATCCCCGCCATAAGCATATCTGTAAACCCAGCCATGCGTCTCAAACTTTTCATCGAAAATATTGAACACCTGTAAAAATAGACTCAGCTTATCGAATAAATGCTGCCGTATCGCTGCTTCCATCCTGATGTCACTGACCAGATAGGGATTTACACTACGATTCCTATCGCCTGAGTTATCCAGGAACTGCCGGCCGACATACTTGGTCCGGAGTGATGAGCTGAATACTTTTCCGGGCGTGAAGGATAACAAGCTTCCTGCAAGAATTTCCGGGGAAAACGAAACCGGGGTCTCATCATAGGTGGTGTTGACGACGGATCCCGTGCCGAAATCAAAGATATTCTCCTCGAAATCAAGAATTCTGTTCCGGCTTAGCGTCATGTTGAAATCCCATTTCAGGTTTCTAAGGATTTTTATCCCGAGAACCATCTCCAAACCTGCACGATAGCTTCTTTCTACGTTTCTGAGAACCGGGTAGCCCACATTATTGATCTCGCCTGTTGCAACGAGCTGGTCACGGTAGTACATATAATACACGTTGGTCTGGGCCATCATCCTGCCTTTTTGCATACTCCAGCCGACTTCAAGGTCATAGAGTATTTCATGGGAAGGGATGTCGCCGGTACCCATGATATCGATGTAATTCTGGCGTGCAGGTTCACGGTGTGCCACAGCCATTGACCAGAATATCCGCGTATCAGGACTCACCGACAGGCTGATCCCTGTTTTGGGATTAAAGAAGCTGAAATGATGCTCCTGTGAAACATCACTGTATCCGTCCTCAGAACCGTTAATAACATAGTCGATCCCCCTGTACTGGATGTCGGCAAAGAAGGACATCCGGTCGTTGATCCACATGGAAAGCCTTGTAAAAACACTATAATCGTTCTTTTCCCCGGTCGATGCATACCAGGGGTGATTGATAAAGGAATTACCCGCAAACCGGCTCCAGATCACATTTCCGAAAGAACGGCCACGATAGATCAGCAGGCCACCCCCTGCAATAAATTCCATCCTTCTTTTATTGAACACCAGGGAAACATTGGATCCATAAAGATCATTATCCAGCCATTTGCGCCGGATCAGATCCGTGTTGAACAGGGTATCCGTTCCTGACACCACCGGATCGATCCCATAGTAGGCCAGCGACGTGACTGCCCATGGATTTCCGGTATCCTGAAACTCTTCAAAATATCCCGATCCGTAGGTGTAATGAAGTACAGCATTCAGCAACATGTTCCTCTTCAACTCTCCGGAATACAGAAGTTGGAAATGATTTTGCCTGTAGTTATCCGTTTGGTTCTCGTAAGTGAAAGGATTGTATGTTCTGTGGGTTTTCAAGGTATCTGCAGGGACACCTGCCCATGCCTGATAGGTTTTCTCATTACCTGACAGCAGATTGAACATGATCACGTTTCTGGCACCATGATATCCTGCGGCCAGGTGAAGGGATTCCAGGTCCGAAAAAGCCCGGTCAATGAATCCGTCAGATGTGATTTTCGACAGCCGGGTGTCAAAGGAAAACCGGTTGCGGATCAGGCCTGTACCGGCCCTGACGGAGTTCCGGAATGTGTTGAATGATCCGGCAGCCGATTCAAAACGGGCATAGGGCGTATCATTCAGCCCGGAAGTCAGGATGTTCACACTGCCGCCAAAAGCAGCAGCACCATTCATCGAGGTTCCCACACCCCTCTGGATCTGGAGGTTTTCTGTTGATGCGGCCAGGTCGGGCAGGTCCACCCAGTAAACCTGATGCGACTCTGCATCATTGAGAGGGATTCCATTCAGGGTGACATTGATTCTCTGGGGATCGGTGCCGCGAATCCGAAATGAGGTATATCCCACACCTGTACCGGCATCTGAAGTGGTTATGACGGATGGGGTAAGGCCGATCAGCCAGGGCAGGTCTTTCCCCGTGTTGTCCGCTGATATCTCATCCCTGCTCACTTCTGTGTACGTGCTGGTAAAACCCTCCTTCATCCTCGACGCTGTAATGATCACCTCTTCCTGGAAAACGGGACTTACTTCCATGGAGATGCTCAGAACAGTATCCTTCGGCAACTCCACCTCACGGGATACATCAAGATAACCCAGAAACGAAAATGAAATCATATACGTGCCTTTCTGAAGGCCCGTAAGTCTGTAAGCCCCGCTTATCATGGTAATGGTGCTGACATAGGTCCCGGGGATGAAGACATGGGCCCCCGGCAGGGATTCCCCAGTCCTTGCATCTGTGACCGTGCCCCGGATGGTGTATTGTCCGTTTGTTGCAGAGGAAAACAAGGACATCACTGTAAGAAAAATTGCAAACGTTCTCATGACATTGATTTTTAAAGGAACTTCCTAAAAACCAATAGAGGAGAAGCTACTGGGTTGGGTTCCGCATATCCCTCCGCCGGTATTACCCGGATCAGGTGCAATGGGTATGATCTCAGCCCGTACTTTTAGGGCACCCCCTACTGGAAATCTCAGACAAAGATACAAAATTTCAGGGAAGAAGGGATGCCAATTCGAAAAATCGTGGGTTGTAATGATCGCACAGTGTGTACCTTGCCAGATCGAAGAAAGGAATGCTGGAACGGTCAATGACAGTAGAATCGGATGAAGAGATCACTCCCTTGCGGCGGGATATGAGCCACTGATCAACGTGTGCATCAACGATCACCCTGCCGGGAATATTTGACTTTTTGCAGTAATTGCGGATGATTTCAGCTATCTGCAGACTGGTATCCACCTTTTGATCAATGCAGAAATTGATTTGTACGTTATCCAGCTTGACCAGTGAGCGTATGATCAGCCGGGTGGCATGCTCCATGAAATCCCAACGGATTACCCTGCCCCTGGCTTCAAGGGCATCTCTCAGGAAATCATCCATCCCCAGAAAAACAGTGTTCCCCTTGAGATAAGCGGCTACCGTAAGCCACTGGTTGTAGGTATCTATATGAAGGAATTTGCCAAAACAATCATCCCGTACCACAAGTTTCCGTTTCCGACCGGAAGCGACCGAAGCCTGCATGCCCCCCCTGAACAGCAGGCTGCGCTCCGTTCCGCTGAGCCGGTGATGGTCGGCTACCATCTTAAGGGCAGAATGCCGGGGATAGGACTTCTCCAGTAACCAGAGATAATCACGAAACGCTTCCTCAAAATTGCCGAATGTTGACTTTCCCATAGCCGTTCATACGGTATTGATACCCATAAGAGCTTTCCGGATCAGAGGACCGCGGTTTTCAGGAATTTTACAATATAAAGATAACTTCCTCTGCAAATCTGCATCACATGGAAAAGGTTTATTTTTACGATAGAAATCCCGGTCATGACGATTCTGATCATCAACGGACCCAATCTGAACCTCCTGGGAAAAAGAGAGCCCGGGATATACGGCAGCACTTCCTTTGAAGTGTATCTGGAAAGGATGAGGGAGCGGTATCCGGAAGTGAACCTGGAGTATTTCCAGAGCAATGTGGAGGGGGAGATCATCAACAGGCTTCAGGAATCATCCGGAAAGGTGGATGGCATTATTCTGAATGCAGGAGGCTACTCACACACGTCGGTTGTCATTGCGGATGCCGTAAAGGCTGGGGAGACACCCTTAGTGGAGGTACACATCTCGCAGATCTTCGGCCGGGAAGAGTACAGGCATAATTCCCTCATTGCACCCCATACCCGGGGAACCATCATCGGTTTTGGCCTGGAGTCCTACCATTTTGCCCTGCTGAGTTTCATCACCGGTCCATGCTGAATTTCCCGGGGTCCAGCTGAGAAAAACGGCGTCTTTTCAGTATGAAATACTCAAACACCAGGTTTTTCCTGTACATACATGAAATATCGGAAGGATAGTCCTGGCCACGCTCACGTTTCAGTGCGGGAATCATGGCATAGAAAGACCCGTGTGCCCTGATCACAGCCCACATATCCATGACACCTCCATCAATCAGGAATTTGAGAGCGGCAATCCCATCAAGCACCAGCCGGGCAATGAAGACCCTCCAGAGCCGGTGTGAAGGAAGATTTTTGAACAACATGATGTTGTTATTCCGCATATTGAGATAGGTCTTCTTCCATGATCTCTTGGGAAGGGTGCCTCCTCCCACATGAAACACCTTTGAATCCGGACAGAAAAAAATACGGTATCCCTTTCGTTTGGCCCGCCAGCAAAAATCAATTTCTTCCATATGGGCAAAAAAACGTTCATCCAGACCACCCAGCTCATGATAGACATCTGCCCGAACAAACATACATGCACCTGTTGCCCAGAAGACCTCCCGCACATCATCATATTGCCCCTCATCTTTTTCCATTGATTGGAAAATCCGTCCCCTGCAGAAAGGGTATCCGAAACGGTCGATGAATCCACCGGCTGCTCCTGCATATTCGAAATGATCCCGTTTATAGAATGAAAGCAACTTGGGCTGGCATGCGGCAATGGAAGGATCCCGTTCCATCAGGCCGATCACAGGATCGATCCAGTGATCGTTTACCTCGATATCCGAATTCAGGAGGACATAGTATCTTGCATCCACCTGTGCCAGTGCATCATTATATCCCTTGGCATAGCCGCCGTTTTCGGAATTCCGTATCACACGAACCTCCGGGAAACTGCCTTTCAGAAATTCCACCGAATCGTCGGAGGAGTCATTGTCTGCAACGATAACATCTGCCACATCCTTCGAGTATCTTATTACTCCGGGCAGAAACTGTTTCAGAAACTCCTTTCCGTTCCAGTTGAGAATAACGATAGCAACCTTTGGTTTTCCGGGCATAGTATCCTGATCGGAATTGCGGATAAAATTAGATATTTTCAGGGAGGACTCTACTTGATCAGTGACTGGTCTCCGATGCTTCCATATATGGCTTCCGGTGCTTCCATCTCCTGTGCGACCAAAGCCAGTTGTCGGGATTCCGGATTATGGCTTCTTCCAGTGCCCTGACGTGTTTCACGGTGATCTCTCCCTCCGTGGTATCCTTCGGGTTTTCTGTGAGCAAGCGGATATCCACAATGTAGCGTCCCCTACCTTCCCTCTGGATATCAAAAAAGACCACAGCCTGGTCGAACGAACGGGCCAGTTTTTCGATACCCAGGAAGACGGGGGTATTCTGGTTGAGAAACATGATCCAGAAATTGATCTCGTCACGGGTAGGTGTCTGGTCCCCTGCAATTACATGTATGGTCAGCTCGTGACGGGTTCGTGTCATGTATTTCAGGGTGCTTTTGAACGGCACCAATCCTCCCCGTGTATTGAACCGCCTTCTGATCCGGGCAAGATAACTCTCGAAATACACATCATTCATGGGCTTCACAACGGCAAAAACCCGGTAGGGACAGATCATCTCAAGCACCATGGTCATCCATTCCCAATTACCGCAATGTCCTATTGAGACGATGATGCTTTTCTTTTCACTGTACAACCGTTCAATGATCTCATAATTCCTGAACCTTATTCTGCTCTGAATCTCGTTGCGTGAGATTTTTCGTCCTCTGATGACTTCAAGGATCAGGTCTGAGAAGTTCCTGTAAAACCTGCGTGCAATCCGGCGGATTTCCTTGTCCCCGATACCGGGGAAAGCGTTGTGCAGGTTGGCGAAAACCACACCCCTGCGGTAACGGATCACCCGGTACAGCAAAGGGGCCATCATATCTGAAAGAAGATACAATCCCCTCATCGGAATCTGGGAAATGATCCAGATCACGAAGGAAATGAAATAATGGAATGGTCGCATCAGCGATGGCCGGGTTTGGTCTGCAAAGAAAAGGATAATGATGGAAACCCGGACAGGGATGAGGATCAGTGCGGGATATCGAAATACTTCTTTGAGTTGCCCCCCCATGTATCATCCCTCACTCCCTGATCAATATCAAATCCAGCATCCACCCGGCTGTAAATGACCTGTTGCCACCTGTAATTGGAAAGCTCCCCGGAGACATCAGAATGTATCAGGGTGAAGTCATTGGTCACCAGATCCTTTGTAAAAAAGATGAAACGTTTATCCCTCTGTCCGTTTTTGAGAACATAATAATGCCAAATCTCATAGGGATAAGTGCCGGGTTCGTTATAGCTCTCCGAGATGGCATTCGGAGGTCCGTATTTCAGGTACACCCTTCCGCGGTCTGTCTCATATCCTTCGGATATCATGGTCGAGTAAGCAGAATTGACCATATTTACACCGTTCAGGTAATCCTTCCATGCCCCTTCCGGATCAACGGGCTTACGGTCATGCCAGAATTTATAAAAAAACCTTTGCTGAGTCGGAAGATCAGATGTGGCAACGTGCGATACCGCGAAGTACTTCTCCTGGTCGGTCGAAATGGGTTCCAGGTACTTGATGTACTTCCTGATCGTATCCAGGCTGGTGATCCTCGATGCAAAGGTGTTGTCCATTGAGATACTCAACAGATCCTCCGGTCGGATCTGTATCCTCGGGTTGAATCGCTGGAAGAAGAGCTTTCCGATGTCCAGCAATGCATTGGATTTATCCCTGATTTCGACGACAAGGTTATAATTACCTGATGGGAGATCCGTGATGTCGAATTCATTGAGGACGGGTACGACGGCAGAAGTCTCCTGTTTCTTATGCCTCACGAATTGCTGAAGGATGGTATTGTTATCCGACTGCTCGATATAAACCGAAAGAAGGAACTGCTCCTGCTCTCCAAGAAACCTCGCGGTATTGTAGATTTCTGTATAGAAGATCATTCGGTTCACATCTCCCGGATAAAAATTGGAAACGTATGGCACCAGGTCATAGCCCACCTTGCTCAGTTTGCTTTTTGTTTCCGCTTTGGTGAATTTTTCCACGAGTTCTATCCCCGACAGGCAGACCTGATCTTCTGGGAATCCGAGTGTGACCGGAAGAAGCGTGCTGTAAGGTTTCTCATCCTTGTACAGATCCGAAATCTGGATTTCAAGCCCGTATTCACCTGCGGGCAGCACATACCTTTGCTGATCGATAAAGCTGAAATTCAATGAAGTGGTATCATCCAGTTCCTGACTGGCAAGTTCATACTTGTCAAATTTCACGATGGTCTCACCCTCTCTGAACAGGATCAGAACCTGAACCTTTCCCTGGTATTTGCCTGCCTCGTTCTTTCGGAATTCAATGCTCTGGCCCATCACGGCCAGGTATGTCTCGACGTAGGGTCCGTCGGATGGAGAATAAAAAGGTGCATAGGAAAAATAAGCCCTGATATTTCCTGCCTGCACATGATAATGTACCGGGAACAGCAGCATCAGGAGCACCAACCCCGGTAATCCGGACCGCAGATATGTTTTCATTTTCTTTGGAATATATAAAATACAAATATATTTCAAACAGGATTGCCAGTCAAGAAAAAATCAGTAACCGGCAATTCTTTTCAAGTTAACGGTATTGGGCTTTATAAGTTGTATGGCCAGGGATGTTAAAAAATGTTACTTTTGCGGCGGGAGAGATGGCAGAGCGGTCGAATGCGGCGGTCTTGAAAACCGTTGTCCTGAGTGATCGGGACCGGGGGTTCGAATCCCTCTCTCTCCGCACCGGCTCCCTCTCCAGGAACACCGTGACGGCATCATTTCACCGGTAATAAAAGTTGACGGAAGATTTATACTTTTGCGGCGGGAGAGATGGCAGAGCGGTCGAATGCGGCGGTCTCGAAAACCGTTGTCCCGGGCAACCGGGACCGGGGGTTCGAATCCCCCTCTCTCCGCACCGGCTCCGGGCCCGAAAGGTCTTTTGGCTTGCCGGGGTCGAGCCATGCTTGTATGTGTGAGACACCGGTAATTCTTTCATACCAAATCCGAACGCCTTTTTGCCTATCTTTGTCAAAACTCTGATTTCCTAACAAGTTCCACCTATGAAATCTCACGTATTCATTCCTTTAGCCGTCTGCATACTGGCAGCCTGCACACCAACGGTTCAGAACGATCATCACGACAACGGAGAATCCCCGGTCATCGGAAAAAAAGAGATGAAACTCGAATCCGATCTCATGACTCCCGAGGTTTTATGGTCCTTCGGCCGGATCAGTGATTTCGACGTGTCACCGGACCAATCCAGGATCCTGTTCGGCGTCACCTACTATGATATTCCCCAGAACAAAGGAAATTGTGATCTCTATACCATCGCTGCCGACGGTGCAGATTTTAGCCGGATCACTTACACCGGCACCAGCGAATACAATGCCTTGTGGAGGCCGGACGGACAAAAAATCGGGTTCCTGTTCGCCGGCCAGGGAGGTATGCAGGTATGGGAAGCGAATCCTGACGGATCAGACCGCAAGCAGATCTCTGACTTCGAACTGGACATCAACGGATTCAAGTACTCCCCCGATATGAAAAGGATCGCTTTCATTGCGGAGGTCAAATCGGATACAACCGCCCGGGATATTTATCCCGACCTGGACAAAGCCAATGGCAAGGTCATCAACGACCTGATGTACAGGCACTGGGACACGTGGGTAGAATCAGTGAGTCATATTTTCATTGCCGACTACGACGGTCAGTCATTAAGTAATGTAAAGGATATTATGGCGGGGGAATCCTATGATTCTCCCCTGAAACCGTTTGGCGGAATGGAAGAGATCAATTGGAGCCCCGATGGAAGATGGCTGGCCTATACCTGCCAGAAAATGAGCGGAAAAGATTACGCCCATTCCACCAACTCCGACATATATCTCTATGATCTGTCCGATGGGTCGACCGATCACATCAGCCAGGGGATGATGGGGTACGACAAGGCCCCTGTATTCAGTCCTGACGGAAAAAAAATCGCATGGGAGAGCATGGAGCGTGAAGGTTACGAGTCGGATAAGAACCGGCTGATCGTCATGGAAATCGACAACGGGAACCGGCAAGACCTCACGGCAACTTTCGACCAGGACGTTCACGGCCTGGCCTGGGACGAAACGGGTGAAACGATCTACTTCACCAGCGGCTGGCACGGAACGGTTGAAATTTATGCAGCGAGCACAACATCAGGGATCATACGCAAAATCACATCGGGAATTCATAATTACCTGGGATTGCAACCTTCAGGCAGCAAGATCATTGCCACCCGGCAATCGATGTCGATGCCGACTGAAATTTTTTCTGTCAATATTGAAAACGGTGAAGCAGTCCAGCTGACCCGCGTCAACGAAGATATTCTCTCGCAACTCACCATGGGAAACGTTGAAAAGAGATGGATTCTGACCACCGATAACAAAGAGATGCTGACCTGGATCATCTATCCGCCCCATTTCGATCCCGCACAGAAATATCCTGCCCTGCTGTATTGCCAGGGCGGGCCTCAGAGCATGGTGGGGCAGTTCTGGTCCTATCGCTGGAATTTTCAGATGATGGCGGCCAACGGTTACATTGTGGTGGCCCCCAACCGCAGGGGTGTCCCGGGTTTCGGCAGCGAATGGAACGAACAGATCAGCGGTGACTATGGCGGTCAGAATATGAAGGATTGCCTCTCAGCGATCGATGAGATGAAGAAGGAGCCCTTCATCGATGAAAACAGCCTGGGAGCTGTGGGTGCCAGTTACGGCGGCTTTTCCGTTTACTGGCTGGCCGGAAATCATCAGAAAAGATTCAAGGCCTTCATTGCCCATGACGGTATGTTCAACCTCGAAAGCCAGTATCTCGAGACAGAAGAGATGTGGTTCGTCAACTGGGATCTGGGAGGGCCATTCTGGGAAACGGAAAACCAAACCGCCATGCGCTCCTACGCCAACTCCCCCCACCGGTTCGTGAAGAACTGGGATACTCCCATTCTCATTATCCATAGTGAAAAGGACTACAGGATCACCTACACTCAGGGTATGAGCGCATTCAATGCCGCAGTAATACTGGGAATACCGGCCGAATTCCTCTACTTCCCCGATGAGAACCATTGGGTGCTGAAGCCGCAGAATGGCATTCTTTGGCAACGGCGGTTCTTTAACTGGCTGGATCAGTGGCTGAAATAGAAGTCATCAACCCCTTGCCGAATGATCACCGGTGATAATCAATAGAAACAAAGCCAGTTTGTGGGCTAAGATTTCCGGCCTGCTGTTACTGATCCTGATGGCAGTATCCGGTGTGGTTACCCCCTGGTACACCTCTATCTTCCGCCAATTCTGGCTTATCCTCTTTTTTTCCACCGCCGGATATGTTTTCGCATTGTTCAGGCCAAAGGAAGGTGGGCTGGTACTGATCATGGCAAGTATGATTCTTGGATTGTACGTCTATTACCTTCAGGGTCTTGGCAATATCCTGCCTCCGGCCCTTCTGGCAGGCGCATTGCTGGTACCGGGCATGCTGTTCACCCTTTCTGCAGACAGGTCTTCCGGCTTATGAATCCGGTTTGGATGGGCCCATCATTTTTGATCAGCCATGCCTGAGAGGTTAAAATACCATAAACACAGGGAGAAGGTCATAGGAATTTACCCGCAGGCCCGGGATCATGGCTACATTGAAGACAGGGGCTGCAGCCGGAGAATCTCCATGCAAGTGATCATACTTGCCATCTGCCTGTCCTGGATGACCATGGGATGTCATGTCGGCAGATACTTCATCTGGAACTTCGCAGACCTGAACGATTACCGCAGATTCCCGTCCCTGCCCGTTCACTCCTCTCAAGATGACAGGCATGATCTGACATACAAAGAACGGGCAATCCAACTGCCGGAAACTTACTCAGGACAATATGAGCATCTGGATATTTTTCTGGAGAAACATTCCACTGTTGCCTTCCTGGTCGTGCAGAGGGACACTCTGATCTACGAGAGGTATTTCACGGGGTATGATCAACGCTCGGTGATCCCATCCTTTTCTATTTCCAAGGTATTTGTTTCCGCTTTGACAGGGATTGCGCTGAATGAAGGGTATATCGGAGATGTTCATCAACCGGTAACCGATTACCTGACCTGGCTGGACAGCAGCCAGTTCGGGAATGTCACCCTGGAGCATTTGTTGAATATGAGATCAGGCATACAGTTCAGTGAAAGTTACATTTCCCCTTTCAGTGAAATGGCTAAGTATTATTATGGCCGCGACCTGACGAAAAGCCTGCACCGGCTTAAAACAGGTTCGGATGAACCGGGAAGAAGTTACGAATATGTCAGCGTAAACACCTTGTTGCTGGGCCTGGTAATTGAAGAGGCAGCGGGTATGAAGCTGAGCAGTTATCTGGAAACGAAAATCTGGAAGCCCCTTGGCATGGAGTCCGATGCCACCTGGAGTGTCGACAGCAAACCACACAATACCATCAAATCATTTTGTTGCCTGAATGCTGTTCCCCGGGATTTCGCCCGATTCGGCATGCTGTACCTGAACGATGGCAACTGGGCAGGCCGTCAGATCATTCCGGCAGACTGGGTAAAAAGGTCGACTTCCGTCATGAACGATTCCAGGGATGACCAGGGATATCCGTACACATACAGCTGGCGGGTCATGGAGCAGGGTGCCTTCTTCGCCAAGGGGATACTCGGGCAGTATATCTGGGTATGCCCGGAAAAAGACCTCGTGATGGTAAGGATGGGGAAAAAATACAGCGGAACGGATTGGGCGATGTTTTGCTGGGAACTGTCGCGGCAATTATGAATCCGTGGCCATCCCTTCGGGGAGGAATTGCTCATAACCAGGATAACTGAAACGCTCCCTGGCCTCCTTTTCAGGGTACAGATAATATACTACTTCAGACGAAGTACACCGCTTATTCCGCACATCAGTAATATCTGCAGAGATAGTTGCCAGCCTGAGCCTTGTGGATTTCAGTCGTGCCCGACATGTCACAGGGCCTGCAAGTGATAACAATGGCTGATGAAATTTCAAATGCATACTGTATGTGACGCCCGCAGTCTTCAGCTTCAGCTGGACAAACCATGAGGCCACTTCATCCATCAGTGTACACTGTATGCCCCCGTGAACGATCCCAGGATAACCGTCGAAATGTCTCCCGGGATCCCACACGCTGTAAACCGAATCTCCCTCCTCCCAGAATTCAAGCTTCAGGCCAAAGGGATGATCCGGAGAGCAAGCAAAACAATGATAACCCGGGAGATTGCGGTAAGGATTCAGCAGCTTCGTCATCCATTATTTGATTTCCTGATCCTCTCTGTATCTCACCGTTCGGATCAGATTGCCGGCCGGATCGTATTCTTTCCATTCACCTTCCTTCAGTCCGTTGACATAGGTTCCTTCCCACTTTTTTGATCCTTTTTCATGATACTCGTTATAGGTTCCGTTCAGGACATTGTCCGAGTATTCTGCCGATGATTTGAGTATGTTATTATTGTAATAGGTTTTGTTTGTTCCATGAAAGATGCCATCGCGGTACTGAAACACAGCAATTACCTGTTGTTTGTCGCCAAACCACCGGGAAGTGCCATTCTTGACCCCATTTTCATAGAATGATTCCTCCTGGAGCCGGCCATTGTCATAGAACAGCTCGGCTTTCCCATGATATTTGCCTCCCTTGAAGTTAATCTTTGATACAGGATTGCCCCGGGAGCTGTATTCAATCCGGAGTCCTGCCAGCGAGTCATTCCGGTAGTATTCCTGAAGCGTCAGAGTACCGGCTTTACCAAACACAAGCCAAAGCCCATCCCTCTTGCCCATTCTGTAATTCTCCACCCTCTGGATCGTACCGTCGTAGTTTATTGTGCTCCAGCACCCCTCTTTCTGTCCGTTTTCATAATAACCCATGACCGTGGATGCGCTTACCTTTTCCTCAAAATAACCATCCTGGGGGGTTCCGGATTGCTGTGCCGCAAGTGTTCCGGCCAGCAGCCAAAAAGCTACAATTATTCTCAGTTTCATTACTTCAATAGTTTATTTGAATGTATCACGCAAAAGTAACGATTTCAGTGCTGCCCTCCAAACAAAGCTGCCCTTTATGATCATCCGGATGCTGAAAAAAATATAACTTTGCCATAAATAAACGGTGCTGCGGATGTGGCGGAATTGGTAGACGCTCCAGACTTAGGATCTGGTGCCGTAAGGCGTGTGGGTTCGAGTCCCTCCATCCGCACTGCGTTTTGTGCGCATTTCATTACGCATTCAAACGCTTTCCCCCCGAAGCTTTACTTCTCTCACCACAGAACCGCAACAAGACTGTTCAGTTTTTTTGTCATATGATCCTATAGAAACAGCATAGTATACTGATGCTGTTTGATTTTGCCTGTCTGCCTGTCCAACGATTTATCTGCCTTCCTGGAGGAAGACAGGTCGAAGGCATGACA
>JAFGHD010000145.1 GCA_016939365.1 Bacteroidales bacterium
CTTTGTCTCCTCCCGTTGCGTTCCGGGGTATCCCAAACCGGGAAAACAACTCATTGGTCTTACTGGAAACATGTGGATGTTTATCTGATTTCGCTGTATCTCAACGTCTGATCGGACTATTACGCGTATCGGCAATAAGGAATGCCATTCTGAAGATCCTTCCGGGTAAAAAGGTTGCGGAAGTCATGAACCCTAATCCAAAATGCAACAGGTGTTCAACACAATGCAACATCCGTCCATTCCCAGAATGAATTATATATTCGACCTTTGCGCAGATTTAAAACCAAAACGGACCATGAAAAAGATCACCTGCATTGTCATCGCCACAATGCTCTTTTCAACCATTTCCATTGCAGACACCCACATCCCTGCAGGGACGGTCAGCGGTACATGGACCCAGGCTGGCAGCCCCTACATCATCGACGGGGAGATCAATATCCCGGTATCCGGCCAGTTGATGATCGACCCGGGTGTCCGGATCGTGTTTTCAGGACATTATAAATTCATCGTTTACGGAAGGATAGAGGCCGTCGGGTCAGCGTCCGATTCCATTTTTTTCACCGCACAGACTGCGGCTACCGGCTGGTGGGGACTTCGTTTTATCAACACCGACGGTAACGGCCAGGGTTCATCCAAGCTGGCATTCTGCCGGATTGAGCATGGCAAAGCCACCGGGTTTTCCTCCGATAGGTTCGGAGGGGCCATCTATTGCCTCAACTCATCCCCGCTGCTGATCGACCATTGCACGCTGGTCAACAACTATGCCGTCCGTTATGGGGGTGGGGTCTATTGCGAAAACTCAGATATCCAGATCAGCAACACCCTGATTGCCTTCAATGAGGCAACAGATACCGGAGGGGGTATCTATTGCATCTTGTCCGACCCATGGGTCACCCAGGTAACGTTGGGCGAAAATATTGCGACCAATAACGGAGGGGGGCTGATGGTAGCTGTTACAATCCCGTTGTCTGCGCCCAGTCTCAACGATTGTATCCTTTGGGACAACCAACCCCAGGAGATCTACGCCCCATCATCCAATCTGGTGGTGACCTATTCGGATGTACAGGGAGGCTGGCCCGGAACCGGTAACATTAACGGTGATCCCATGTTCATTAATCCTGCGGCAGGAGATTTCTCCATTGCACCTTGCTCTCCCTGCGTGGATGCAGGAGATCCGTCATCACCCCCCGATCCTGACGGTACCCCGGCCGACATGGGCGCATTCTATTTCAACCAGCTCGATGGAACGGTCGTACCGCCGGGAAACGTAACCGGAACATGGAGCAGTTCGGCAAGTCCCTACCTGGTCTGCGGAAACATCAGCATTCCGGCAGGAGCCCATCTCACCATCGAACCGGGGACACAGGTGATCTTCATGGGCCATTACAAGTTCACGGTAAACGGAACAATCGGTGCACAGGGGAATCCGTCCGACTCGATCGTGTTCACGGCAGATCAGCCTGCTGCCGGCTGGCATGGTTTCCGGTTCATCAATATCAATACCCAGGATACCAGCAGGCTGGAATACTGCACCATCGAGTACGGTAAAGCCTCCGGGACAGGTCCCGATAACCTGGGGGGTGCATTCTACCTCGAAAACTCCTCAAAACTCGTAATAAACAACTGCAGTGTCGGCAAAAATTCGGCCACCGGCGGAGGCGGCGGATTTTACCTGACCCAGTCATCCCCAAGGATCATCAGTTGCCGCATCTACTACAACGAACCCGCCGGAATAATGATGACCAACACGTCAACCCCATTGGTTTCCGGATGCATCGTAGAATGGAATTCAGGCTACGGGATCCATCTGGCCTCGTCGAATTGCATGCCCACCGTGACCTACTGCATGGTGGATCATAATGACCACTACCCTGTATATGCCTTTGCGCAACAGGTAGGCGGTTTTTCCGGCAACAGCTTTTCGGGGAACCTTTACCAGAAGTTTTACGTGGTAAGCGGCACCATCAGTATGGATGCCATTTGGGATGATCCCGGGATCCCCTGCTTCATTTCCGGAAACCTCACCATCCAGGGGACTGATGGACTGGATGGGGTGACGGTCCTTGAGCTGACACCCGGCGTCGAACTGCAGATGACAAGCCTGGCCGGTATCCAGGTGGGACATCCATCCAATCCGGCCTTCCCGGGTGGGTTGATGGCTCTGGGGACGATGAACGACAGTATTGTATTTACGGCAGGCACTACCAGCCCATCACCCGGATACTGGGCAGGGATCACCATTGAACAATACGCCAGCGACGCACATTGCAGAATGGAGTACTGCGTGGTGGAATACGGCGGCTACAGCTCTTACGAGAACATCTGTTGCAACCAGTCATCCCCTTTTTTATCGCACAGCTCCTCAAGAAATGGATCGGGGGCGGGTATTTTCCTCAATTTCTCCCAGGCTCAGATCAGCCATTGCTCCTTCACCGGCAATACGACCTATGGGATTAACTGTACCGAATCCGCACCAATGATAAGCAACTGTGACGCCGGGTTCAATTCCGGCCCGGGAATCTATATCACCGGATATAATTCATTGCCACAGATCAATAGCTGCCATATATACAATAACACCGGCAACGGGATAAACGCAGCCTCATGTGACAAGATTCTGATCAATGGTTGTATCATTGAGAACAATGCATCTTACGGTATCTATTCAGGCACATCTTCCGGAGACATTGCGTTGACAGGCACCCAGATCAACGGGAACAACAACTTCCCGGTGTATGTCTATGCCGGTCAGATCGGCGGCTTTGCCGGGAACAGCTACTCCGCCAATTTGCACCAGAAAATCTTCGTGGTAGGAGAAGTCGTATCAAAAGATGCCGAATGGGAACATCCGGGAATACCCTATTTTATTACTGGAAACCTCACCATACAGGGCACCGATGGAACCAACGGAGTGACCACTTTGGCGCTGGAACCCGGGTGCGAACTTCGTTTCGCATCGTCAGTATATCTTCAGGTGGGTCATGCTTCCAATTCAGGTTATCCGGGCGGTCTGCTTGCGGCAGGCACCGGACAGCAGCCCGTGGTGTTTACCGCGAACCTGGACACCCCCGTGCCCGGTTACTGGTCCGGGATATATTTTGCACCCTACTCCGCAGATTCCCTGTGTATCCTGGATCATTGCACCGTAGAATACGGAGGTTATTCAAACTTTGAGAATATCAGCTGCTTTGGAAGCTCACCGTCCGTTTCCAACAGCCGGGTGATGTATGGCTCCGGGAGCGGTATCTTCCTGGACAGCGGATCCAACCCTGTGATACACCAGTGCATCATCTCACATAACCTGGCTTCAGGCATCGAGTGTGCCAACGGGTCAGAACCGCTGATCACCGATAACGACATATGCAGCAATGACCTTTATGGCATCAGGATTCTTTCGGGATCAGATCCTGAAATCATCAACAACATACTTTATGGTAATGTCAGTCCCATCCATGCATCCTCACCGGTCAGCAGTGTGTATTACAATGATCTCTGGCTGAATGACAGCATTATCATGACGAATCTGCCGGCCGGATTCGGAAACCTGGTTACCTTCAATGTCAACGGTAAGGCATGTGATCCGTTCTACAACATTTTCCTGGATCCTGTTTTTGTGGACCCTTTGAACCTAGATTATCGCATCACTATGATGTCGCCCTGCATCAATGCCGGTGACCCTAACCTGCCGTATGATCCCGACGGTACGATCGGGGATATCGGCGTCTATTTCCATACACTGGATGGTGACCCGGAGATCTCTTCGATACTGGATGTTCCAAATGATCAGGGCAAAAAGGTGCTGGTCACCTGGCAGAAGAGCCCGCTGGATACACTGGGATCACCGGTTCCGGTTTCCTTTTATACCCTGTGGAGATTAGATGATTTTACAGACGGAACAGAAACCATCCGGTTGATCAGTGATCCGGAAGATATGAGTGTTATATCGACGAAGGATGAGATTCCAGGTGATGAAACGATCGTCTGGTATAACGGAGAGTTATTCCTGACCTATATCACCCAGGTCCCCGCCATTGGATTTGACGAGTATTCAGTTGTGGCTCCCACTCTCTTCGATTCATGCGAAACCTCCGTCAACTACACGACATTCCAGGTTCTGGCACACATGTATTCACCGCAGATGTACTATGCCTCACTGCCTGACTCGGGATACTCGGTGGACAACCTGGCACCCCATGTGCCGGATAACTTTACCGGGATGTTTGCCAATGGAGAGGTGATGCTGCATTGGTCCCCGGTTCCGGATGAGGACTTCCAGTACTATGCACTTTACAGAAGTACTGATCCGATATCATTCCCCAACCAGCCATTTGCTGCAACGACCGATACAGGTTACTTCGATGCCGATATTCTGGCTGATACCGTATATTATCTGGTCACAGCCTTTGATTTCAACGGAAATGAAAGCGGTGCCTCACAGGTGGTTGAGGTCATTACGTTCTCAGGCCTGGTGATCGATCTGAAAGCGTTCCTGGAGGGCCCGTTCGACGGCTCAGGAATGATCACAAACCTGAATATCAACTGTGTCATACCCCTCAGCCAACCATATTCTCAGTCCCCCTGGTTGTACAGTGGCACTGAGAATGTAGCCGCCATACCCAGCGCCGATATCGTGGACTGGATATTGGTGGATTTGCGCGATGCCCCCGATGCACCCTCAGCAGTGCCTTCAACCCGTATTGCACGGCAGGCCGGATTCATTAAAAACGACGGCATCGTGACGACAACCGACGGCATCAGCCCTATGGTTTTTAATGTGAGCTTCTCGCAGCAGCTCTATGCAGTGATATGGCACCGGAATCATATTCCGGTAATGTCAGCCTTACCCCTGACAGAAACCGGAGGATTATACACCTATGACTTCACCTCCGGTGCAGGTCAGGTTTACGGAGGCACTCTGGCCCACAAGGAGCTGGCCCCGGGCATCTGGGGCATGATCGCTTCTGACGGGAATGCCGACAGCCAGATCAACAACACCGATAAGATCGAGGTATGGAACCCCCAGGCCGGTTCGGGCGGCTATAAATCCGGCGACTTCGACATGAACGGCGAAGTGAACAACGGCGATAAGAACGACGTCCGGGCACCGAATACAGGACTCGGCGGACAGGTGCCCGACTAAGCCAGACCTGAATCTGCTCTGTTCTCTGTAGGCACCGTCGGGCAAGCCAGATTAGTCAAA
>JAFGHD010000146.1 GCA_016939365.1 Bacteroidales bacterium
AAAATTACCCATGAAGGAGGAGTTGGTCATTCTGGTCGATAAGGAAGACCGTGTCACCGGCCAGATGGAGAAGATGCAAGCCCACCTCAAAGGTGTATTGCACCGGGCTTTCTCCGTGTTTGTGTTCAATTCCGAGGGTGAGTTGATGATCCAGCAGCGGGCGCTGTCGAAGTACCATTCACCTGGCCTCTGGACTAACACCTGCTGCAGTCATCCCCGCCCCGGCGAAGAGATCAGGGAGGCAGCCTTACGCAGACTGCAGGAGGAGATGGGGTTCACCTGCCATCTTGAAAAAGCCTTCCAGTTTATTTACCGGGCGGATGTCGGTGCAGGACTGACCGAGCATGAGCTGGACCATGTCCTGGTAGGATATTGCAATGCAGTTCCGGCGATCAACCCCGAAGAGGTGATGTCATGGCGATGGATAAACCTGGATGATATCCGGGAAGGAATACGAAAGGACCCGAATCAATATACCGTCTGGTTCAGGATCATTTTTGACCGTTTCGGTCGTTATATCGAACAGAATAAACTCAATAACAAGAAACTATGACTCCCTGGTGGATCGCCTTGCTGCTCGTGGCAGCCTCATTTCTGATGATGGAGTTCGTTGCCTGGTTCACGCATAAATATGTGATGCACGGCTTCCTTTGGGTATTGCACAAGGATCACCACATCCGTGATGGCAGGAAGGTGGAGTGGAATGACCTCTTTGCCTTGTTCTTTGCAATACCCAGCGTGGTGTTGCTGATACTCGGCATTGAAAATGCCATGGATTACCGGACATGGATCGGCGTAGGTATTGCATGTTACGGGCTGGCCTATTTCCTCTTCCATGATGTTTACGTTCATGAGAGGGTGAAGTTGCCGGTCAGGCCTGAGAACAGATACCTTCGCGCCACACTGAAGGCACACCTCGATCACCATAAGCCGCGTTTCTTTTCGAATTATGGATTCCTGCTGGCCCCCATGAATTACTATTACGAGGAATTCCGTACCCGAAACACAAATTGAAGGTGTCAACGTACCTGTGGGCAATGCTGGCGTCAGTGTCGATCCCCCTGGTTCTGAGTTTCGACAGCAAAGTGCGTTTCTATACGAAATGGAGGTTTTTATTCCCGGCGTTGGTATTGACCCTTACGGTATTTATACCCTGGGATATCCTGTTTACCGTTAACGGTGTCTGGGGATTCAATGACCTTCATCTGACAGGTATCAGGATTCTGTATCTGCCTGTCGAGGAATGGCTTTTTTTCCTGGTGGTCCCTTATGCCAGCATTTTTATTTATGAGTCGCTCAACGTCTGGTTTGAGAAAGATATACTGGCCCCCTACACCCGCAATATCACCCTGGTTCTGGCCTCTGTGCTGATGGTCGCCGGCCTTCTGTTCATCCCGAGATGGTATACCTCCGTTACCTTTCTCTTCTCAGGAATGTTCCTGCTGTTTCTTCAGTTCATCGTTAAGGCCTCTTACCTGGGATATTTCTACCGCTCCTACCTGGTGATCCTGTTCCCGTTCTTCGCAGTGAACGGGATACTTACCGGCACCCTCATTGAGCAGGAAGTGGTATGGTACAACAATGCGCATAACATGGGCATCCGCCTGCTGACCATTCCTGTCGAGGATTTGGTTTACGGTATGTTGCTGATCCTGACGAATGTGGCTTTATTCGAGTTTTTCAGGAGAAAAAGACCTCCTGCCGGAACTCACAGATAAGCCCTTCACCGGTACAGGTCAGATGCTTTTGGTAAGCTCCAGAAACCGCTTGTAGGGTATGGCGCTCAGGCTTTCCGCATGGAAGGCTCCGTTGGCCTGGCTGATCATGGATACCTTCGCTGCCGTCTCATTGTCAGGAGCTTCATAGATGTCGATGAAATCATAAGGCCCCAGTATGGCATAGTGAGCCAGGAAGCGCACTTCGGGGCATGTCTCCCGCACCTTTTCGAGCCAGCTCCTGCCCAGCTCTGCACGGTCCTTCATCTGTTGCAATACTTCGGGAGAAAGTTTGGTGAGAAGAATGTAGGTTTGCATATTCCAATGATTTGAATGGTTGATCAATTCAGATTAAGGGTGGTCCTATAATAATTATACGCAATAAAGACTGTCAGGGTTCCGGGAAAACGGTATGGCCGGGAACCCGGGAATCAATGCAAAAAAAAAAGCTTCCCGCCAGGGAAGCTTTTTCAACAAAGGAATAATTCAAGAGATCAGATCTTTTTGACATTCACTGCTTTCTTGCCGCGGTTGTCATCCACCAGGTCAAATGATACCTTGTCTTCATCATTCACTTTGTCAACAAGGCCGGACACATGAAAAAAGATGTCCTGTTGGGTCTCATCCTCAACGATAAAACCATAGCCTTTCTTTTCCAGATAGAATTTTACAGTTCCGGTACTCATAGAAATTAGGTATTAAATATAAAAAATGCGGATGCAAATTTAGATAAAAATTCACAATAAAGAATAACATGGTTGTTTTACATTGACATTCCCGTAAAATTATTTTCACAGTAAGTTGTATTGAAGCCAAAGGGTATGTCCTGCGGGAATCATTTACCGGGACACTGAGCCACTACCGGCGGGCTGATGTTTTTATGTCCGTAGGATTTATCAAAGGATCCGGCGAACTTGGCGGCGAGCTTCCGTGCAGCCTCGTCATAATCCCCCGGCTGCGGCCATGTATTTTTCGGGAACAACATTTCTTCCGGGATACCCGGGCAGCTCCTGGGGATGTTCAGGTGGAAGAGGCTGTCATAGACGTATTCCACATCATTGAGTTCGCCTGAAAGGGCAGCATTGACCATACGCCGTGTCAGGGTGATATCAATTCTTTTCCCCACGCCGTAGGGTCCTCCGCTCCATCCCGTGTTGATCAGAAACACGTTTGTATTGTGCTGCTGCATCTTCTGCCCCAGCATCCCTGCGTAAACATCGGGATTGCAGGGCATGAAGGGTTGTCCGAAAAACCTTGAGAACGTAGCCTGGGGTTCTGTCACACCGGTTTCCGTTCCAGCCAGCTTGCTGGTATATCCCATGAGGAACCAGAGCATGGCCTGGTCGGGATTGAGGCGTGCGATGGGCGGTATCACCCCGTAGGCATCCGCCGTCAGGAAAAGGATGGTCTTCGGGTGGCCGGCGGTGGATGATTTCTTGATGTTTCGCAGGTAAATCAGCGGGTAGGAAGCCCTAGAGTTGGGTGTGAACCGGTCGTCATTGTAATCGAAGATACCATCCGGATAGATCATGGCGTTTTCGACGATGGCGCCATGGTTCAGATAATCATCATGATGCATCACGGCGTCATAGATATCCTTTTCCTTTTCGGGATGGATGTTGATCATCTTCGCATAGCAGCCGTTTTCGAAGTTGGCGATACCCACATCACTCCAGCCGTGCTCGTCGTCGCCCAGGAGGGCTCGCGACGGATCGGCCGACAGGGAAGTCTTTCCGGTGCCTGAAAGGCCGAGCAATAACGCGGAATCCCCTTTGGGCCCTTCGTTCGCTGAGCAATGCAGGGGAAGGATGCCTTCCAGCGGAAGGTAATAGTTCATTACGGTGAAAATCAGCTTCTTGACGCTGCCGCCGTATGCCGAGCCAACGATCACGCCGATCCTTCGATCCATATCCATCGCTACGATCATGTCGCTGGTCTGGCCGTTCGGCAGCTTGCGAAGCCTGCCTTCGAACCGGGAAGCATTCAGCTTGTCATACGGAAGATGCAGGAGGTAATAATCCTTGCCGTTGAAACGGCTCTTTTCGATATCCTCCGGAATCGGCCGGAACATGTTGTCGGTGAACAGGGCACCCAGGGCATGCGATGTGACGAGCCTGACAGCCATGGCATATGATGAGTCGGCACCTACCACCCTGTCCGTCACATAGATCTGCTTTTTGGTGTTGAGATGATGAAGGGCTTCCTCGAAGGCCATATTGAAGGTCTCCTCATCAATGGGAATATTGTTGGGTGAGGTCCAGTCGATATTGGCCTCGCTGGACGGTCTTTTGACAATCACTGTGTCATTGGGGCTTCTTCCCGTGGACTCAATCGGGGTCCAGGTGGCCAGGGCTCCGCCTTTCGAAACAACGGCCTCCTGATTCAAAACAGAATGCCTGATCAGCTCTTCCCGGCTGATGTTGTCATAAACCTTGCCGTGGGCCTTTACGGCCTCGTTCAATCTTGCTTTTAAATCCATGTTGAGGGGGTTTGTTTTATTTCAAGCTTTTTCACAGGCAAATATATAAAATGCAACTTATTTGTTATCAAAACAATTTTTTATTGAGAGAAAAGCAAGACGGGCCTCGCAAAGCAACATCCCGAAGGCAAGGAAGCGGATCATGATCATGTTTCCTGCAACCGTGCCGGACTGCGCCATGACACCGCGCGCATACACATCCGGTCTGATCAGCTCCCGGGAGATGAACAACGGTCCGTACCAGGAGAGGGATTTACTTTTTCCTGGCTTCCTTTTCCCTGATCACTGCCTGTGCCGCAGCCAGCTGTGCAATGGGCACCCTGAAGGGCGAGCAGCTTACATAATGCAATCCTGCAAGATGACAGAACTCAACGGATGAAGGCTCCCCGCCATGCTCCCCGCAGATGCCGAGCTTCAGATTCTTACGGGTTTTCCTTCCCTTTTTGCATGCCATCTCCACCAGCTTGCCGACGCCGTCACGGTCAAGCACCTGGAAGGGATCCACCTTGAGGATGCCTTTCCTGAGATATACCGGGAGGAATTTTCCGGCATCGTCCCTCGAATACCCGAATGTCATCTGGGTGAGGTCGTTGGTGCCGAAGGAGAAAAATTCCGCGGACTCGGCGATCTCGTCTGCCGTCAGTGCGGCACGGGGTACTTCGATCATGGTACCTACCAGGTAATCAATACGGTTTCCGCGCTCAGAAAAGACCTTTTCTGCGGTTTCGCGGACGATTTTTTCCTGGAGCCTCATCTCCTCGAGTGTCCCGGTCAGCGGTATCATGATCTCCGGAACGGCTCTGATGCCCCTGGCCTTGAGGTTGAGGGCCGCTTCGATGATGGCACGGGTCTGCATCTCGGATATCTCGGGATAGGTATTGCCCAGACGGCAGCCCCGGTGTCCCAGCATGGGGTTGAACTCGTGAAGCTCAGCCACCTTCTTCTGGACTTCCTCCAGGGGAATGCCCATGAGTTTCGCCATTTCATTCTGCTCTTTTTCTTCGTGAGGCACAAACTCGTGCAGCGGCGGATCGAGCAGGCGAACCGTAACCGGCAGATCGTGCATGGCTTCGAAAATCCCCTCGAAGTCGGTGCGTTGGATGGGAAGCAACTTGTCCAAAGCCTTTCTCCTTCCCGCTTCATCCTTGGCGAGGATCATTTCACGCATGGCCTGAATCTTGCCTTCGCCGAAGAACATGTGTTCTGTTCGGCAGAGTCCGATGCCGACAGCGCCGAATTCACGGGCAACCTGTGCGTCGTGCGGCGTGTCCGCATTGGTACGTACCTTCAGCCGTGCCACCTTGTCGGCCAGCTTCATCAGCTTTCCGAAGTCGCCGGAAAGCTCAGGCTCTCTGGTGGCCACTTTGCCCTGATAGACATCACCTTCCGATCCGTTGAGGGATATCCAGTCCCCTTCATTGAATACCACATCATCACAGGTCAATGTCCTTTTTTTATAGTCGATACGGATACCGCCGGCGCCGGAGACGCAGCATTTGCCCATACCCCGGGCCACTACGGCCGCATGGGAAGTCATGCCACCGCGGGCAGTCAGGATTCCCTCTGCGACGTGCATGCCCTTGAGGTCTTCAGGGGAGGTCTCGATACGCACCAGGATCACCTTTTTACCCTGTGCTGCCCATTCCTCGGCTTCATCTGCATGGAAGACGATCTGGCCGGTGGCTGCACCGGGGGAGGCGGGCAGACCTTTGGCCACCACCTTTGCACCTGCAAGGGAAGCCGTATCAAACACCGGATGCAGCAATTCATCCAGCTTGTTGGGCTCCACCCTCATCAGGGCGGTCTTCTTGTCTATCTTTTTTTCCCGCAGCATATCTATGGCGATCTTCACCATGGCTGCGCCGGTTCTTTTTCCGTTACGTGTCTGCAGCAACCAGAGCTTGCCGTTCTGGATGGTGAACTCCAGGTCCTGCATGTCCCTGTAATGATCTTCCAGCTTCTGCTGGATCGTGTTCAGCTCTTTGTAGATACCGGGCATCACCTCTTCGAGGGAAGGATAACCGGCAGCCCTTTCCTTCTCGCTGACCCTGGCCAATGCAGCCCAGCGATGTGATCCGAGGAGCGTGATCTGCTGCGGTGTACGGATGCCGGCTACCACATCCTCACCTTGGGCATTGATCAGGTATTCGCCGTTGAAGACATCTTCCCCCGTGGCGGCATCCCTGGTAAACGCCACGCCTGTTCCGGAATCTTCACCCATATTGCCGAACACCATGGCCTGAACATTGACCGCTGTGCCCCAGTCATCCGGAATGCCGTTGAGCTTCCTGTATACAATGGCACGTTCATTCATCCAGCTTCCGAAGACGGCCATGACAGAGCCCCATAACTGCTCCCACGGATCATCCGGGAACTCCTTGCCGACACGTTCCCTGACCGCCTTCTTGAACCGTTTCACCAGCTCCTTCAGATCGGCCGTGGTGAGCTCGGTATCCAGCTTGTACCCCTTTTCCTCCTTCATGTGGTCAATGATCTCCTCGAAAGGATCGATGTCCTCCTTGCTCTGAGGTTTCAGGCCCAGCACCACATCCCCGAACATCTGCACGAAACGGCGGTAAGAATCCCAGGCAAACCGCTCATTTCCGGTTTTCTTTGCCAGCCCTTTCACCACCTTGTCGTTCAGCCCCAGATTGAGGACGGTATCCATCATGCCGGGCATGGATGCACGGGCGCCGGAACGCACCGACAACAGGCAGGGATTGTCCGGATCGCCGAAACGGGTGCCCATGATCTTTTCAACGCTTTTTACCCCTTTCTCCACCTCGGGCTGGATCAGACCGATCACCTTCTCACGGCCTTTCTCATAATAAAGGGTACAAACTTCAGTGGTGATGGTAAACCCCGGTGGAACCGGAACACCGATCAGATTCATCTCGGCCAGGTTGGCCCCTTTTCCCCCCAGCAGGGATTTCATCGACGCATTTCCCTCGGCCTTTCTATCACCGAAAAGGTATACATGTTTTTTTTGGGTTTTTGCCATGATTTTCAATGTTTTAATGTAGTAATTCGATTGTTTTCAGGGTTTGCGAAATTAGCAAAAAAACAGCACAGATGTCAACGGCTTCAGCGATGGGCTGCCCCTGTCCGGAATGCCCGGCAGCACTGATGAAATTATAGGCTTTCACGTCCTGATGCTCAAATAACATCACTATTTTTACAGGATTACAATCCGCAGGTGAACAAACATCATGAAGTCTGGGGATCTCGGCTGGGACTGATCCTGGCCATGGCGGGCAATGCCATCGGACTGGGCAATTTCCTGAGGTTTCCGGTACAGGCGGTGCGTAATGGCGGAGGTGCCTTCATCATACCGTACCTTGTATGCCTGGTCCTGATGGGTATCCCGCTGCTCTGGGTCGAATGGTCCATCGGCCGGCGGGGCGGAAGGCTGGGATATCATTCCACACCCTTCATGATGCATACCCTCAGCAAAAGGCCCTTCTGGAAATATGCCGGAGTGTTCGGTATCTTCAACAACCTGGCCATTGCCTCTTACTATTGCTTCATCGAATCCTGGACACTGGCCTATGTATGGCATTCACTGAGGCAGACCTTCACAGGACTGTCACAGTCGGAGGTGGTGCGTCATTTTGACAACTATGTGGACCTCACGACAAGGTTCCTGGGCATCCCGGGCGAAGCGGTCTTTTTCTTCCTGATCTGCGTTGCCCTGAACACCTATGTCCTGTCCAGGGGCTTGAAGGGTATCGAACGTGTGGCCACGGCCGGTGTACCCTTGCTGATCCTTTTCGGACTCTTTCTGGCCGGAAAGGCGCTGACCCTGGGGAGCTCCGGGGCCACGGAGGAGTTCCCGGACGCCAACTCCTGGGCAGGCCTGGAATTCCTCTGGAAACCGCAGTACCATTCCCTGTCCGATCCGAAGGTTTGGCTGGCGGCCGCAGGGCAGATATTCTTCACCATATCGGTGGGTTGGGGGATGATCCATGCCTATGCATCCTATGTCCGATCAAATGAGGATATTGCACTGAACGGCCTGACGGCCGGCATGTCCAATGAGTTCGTTGAGATTGTCCTGGGCAGTCTGGTAGTGGTGCCTATAGCCGCTGGGTACCTTGGCATAGGCTGGGTGACTGAGAATATCAGCTTCGGGGCTGCATTCCAGACCATGCCGTTCCTGTTCGGCAAATGGGGGCCGGTGCTGGCCACCTTTGCCGGGGTGATGTGGTTCGGGCTCCTCTTCCTGGCGGCCATCACCTCATCCCTGGCCATGGGAATGCCCTGGATGGGCTTCATGCGCGATGAATTCAACTGGAGCCGGATGCGCGGCGCCGTCTCTTTCGGAGTGATCCTGCTGATGATGGGCCTGCCTACCGTCTTCTTCTACCGCCAGGGCTTCTTCGATGAGTATGACTACTGGGCCGGGACAGTATCGCTGGTGCTGTTCGCCCTGCTGGAGATCATCCTGTTTGCATGGGTCTTCGGTATCCGCAAGGGATGGAATGAGATCGTCATGGGCGCGGATATCCGGCTCCCGGGATTGTTCAGGTACGTGATCAAGTACGTCACCCCGTTGCTGATCCTGTCGGTCTTAGTGGGCGCGGTGATCACCCCGGAAGGCAACGACTGGTTGGTTGCCTTCCGCGACCTGTTCCACGGATACGGCTGGAAACTTGACGACAATTCGCTGATCATGCAGCTCACCAATTCCGCCCTGTACGACCAGATCGCCCGTTCCACAGATCCCTTGGAGATCGCCGGCCTTAAAGAAAAAATATTCTTCCGGAACATGGCCCGGTTGATGCTGCTCGGCCTGTTCGCCGGGCTTTGCCTGTTGGTGCGCTTCGCATTTGTCCGGCGTGGAAAACAAATAACTGAAGAATCGTGAGCGCTGAGGCCATCATATGGATGCTGACGGTTCAGGGTCTGGTAACGGCCCTGACAGTGTGGCTGTTCTCGAAAATACTCAGGAAGCGAAAAGGGTGACGCATGCAGTGCGGTGAAGACCAGAAATGGAATACTATACTGACGGAAATCAGGTTTGCAAATTTAAACTGTCTGATTTCGTCAGT
>JAFGHD010000147.1 GCA_016939365.1 Bacteroidales bacterium
CATGAACTCCGTTTCTTCCTGGGGTATGCCGGCTGGTCCGCTAAACAGTTGGATAATGAGTTGAAGGAGAATGCCTGGCTGGTGGGGGAGATCTCACCCAGGATGGTGATGCAGGCGGTGAAGAGCGAATTCTGGAGCAATACCCTGGCCCGTTACAAGAATAAATACAGGGCATGGGCCAACTTCCCCGAGGACCCGGGCCTGAACTGATCCGGTATGCCTTTTCAATCCATGTACCTCTGAAGATCAACAATATGGATTTTCTGGAATTCATGCACTTTTGGAAGGTATGACCGCTCGTTGGAGATGAAGTAACGGTTCCCCTTGTTGGTGGTGATGCCTTCCACCTGGTGGAAAGGAAGGTCAAGTTTAATCTTTAGCCTGTTACCGGAGAAGAAGTTGTTTTCGCTGAAGTTTGAAAGGACCATCAAAAACGGCTGCATCAGGGTGGTGTATCCACACAGGATAACGGTACGCTTTTTTTCGTTAAAGGTGGCTCCGGTGATCATTCCGCCAACATGATGGGTCGAACGATGCAAGGCTTTATGTGAACCTGGTGATTTTGAAAGGGAATATACCGAAGTCTTCCCTCCGATCCAATGCTTGGTGAACAGGTAGATGCTGTCCTGGGTGACCAACAATGCCTCGCAGTCGAACCGGGTGGTATTGGGAAAAATGGGGTGAAAATTTTCCTGGTCGGAATATGCAAAGAAAATAGTGTCCACCACGATTTCCCCTCGACTGATCGCTACTTTTTCAATCCTGAGGATGTGCAGGTCTCTCCGGTTACCCCTCGAGTTGTTTCCCATATCCCCTATGTAGATAAAATCTTCATCCTGTGAGATATCCTCCCACTCATGCCTGGTCTGATAGACAGGTTCCAGTGAGTAAGATTCCAGGATTGATCCGTCGAAAGGATCCAGCGAATACATATTCCGGTCATCCCGGTCATTATGCGCCCACAACCTGTCATCCCAATAGATCAGCCCGGATATTCCTTTCAGACTGTCGCTGAGTTCCATGGTCTCCACGGGAGGTGCAAAGGCTGATCTATGCCGGCAGTTGATGGCAATAATGGTGAGCAAGAGAAGAAACAATAGCAGTCGGAACATAATTTGCAAAGATAGTCATTCTCCACGATGATGATTATGAGGGATATGGCCTGTGTTTTCTGGAGCAATCGGAAGGTACCCTGCAGGCGCAGAGGCCATTCATGGACAAGTGTTCACTGAAAACGGGGATCGGACCCTGGTCAAGCTGACCGGGCAGACCTGGACGGAGCCCATTGAGGCGGAAAATTGGGCGACGGGTACTGTCCAACAGGATTCGTACCTGCTTAATGTTTTCCGCACACCTGAGGAATGAGTTTAGATAATGGTTCAGGTTTTCAACCTGTGCGGCTCTACTGAAAACCTTTTTAGCGGCATCCAGACAATTCTGTCTTTTTAAGGCCAGTTCCTTGTCATGGGTGCGTACTCTCTCCATATTCCGCTTCAATGTCTCGAAATCCCTCGCGGATGACGTCCAGCCCAGGTCATATTCATCAATGATCTTCCGGGCCTCGCCTTCACCGGAATAGAAAATGGGAAGGCCGGCGGCCATAGATTCATAGATCTTTGAAGGAACCGCACCATACAGGTGTTTCACAAGCGGGATGAGGGAAGCGGAATACTGCGGAATGACAGCGGGAATTTCGTCCCTGGAGATCTGTCCGTGGTAAAAGATCCAACGGTCGGGATGTGTGGCCAGAAAGCTTTCCAGCTTCTTCTGTTCCGGACCTGCCCCGTAAATGTGGAATTCCACGCCCATCTTGCTGAAATCAATGGCACTGCAGATATCCACGATGCCCTGTGCGACCCCGAGCAGTCCTGCGTAGACGATGGAAGGCGTATCCCGCTTATTGATCCGGTTGACAAATTCCCGATAGCGGGAGGAATCGACCCCGTTTCGGAACAGGAACGTCCTTTTTGCATTGAAGCTTTCAATATGCTCGATGATCTCCCGGGACTGACCAAGGCGGATAAAAGACCTGCGGTAGAGCATCTGTTCGATCTGTTCGAATCTCCTGTAAAGGAACCCATCTGAGATAGCACCCAGTTCCTTTGCGGTGAGGGGCCAGAGGTCGGAGATATTCAGTACCATTCTGGATCTGGAAAAACCGGACAGGATCAGGCCGGAAATGCCAAGCAGCAGGGGGGGGCTTTGAACGATCAGATAATCAAATTTCTTTCGCAGGATGTACAACCCTGACATCAACACAGTAACTGAGAAAGATATCCAGTTGAGTAGCCTGGGCAATGGATTCCCGCTGTTTGACGGATACAACCAATACCTTCTTACTTCCATGTCATCAAGGACCTCTTTCATAAAAAACCGACGCCTGTACCCATCAAAGATCCTGCCATGCGGGTAATTGGGCATGGAGGTGATGATGGACACTTCCCAGCCATAATTTTTCAATCCCGCGGCCATTTCATACAACCGGTTCTGGGCCGCCCCGATTTCAGGTTTGTAAACCTGGGTGATAATACCAATTCTTGCCATAGATTTTATTTTTATTTAAAGATGATTGTTGTCGTGAGCTTACCGGAGAAAATGATTTCCACTGCCTCTGCCGGTAACAGGGTATTGAATTGGGGTGCGTAATGAAATGTTGTCGGGGAGACCTGCTTTGCTCCGTTGAAACTGATGGTACCACCCTGAAACCGCACCGTATGGTTTTCGATCTCAGGTTGAACGGAAGGATGAAAATGGAA
>JAFGHD010000148.1 GCA_016939365.1 Bacteroidales bacterium
ATCGAGCCATCGAATCACCCATCCATCGAGCCATCGAATCACCCATCCATCGAGCCATCGAATCACCCATCCATCGAGCCATCGAATAAACTATTCCTTCAACAACGTCCTCGATATCACGATCTTCTGTATTTCCGAAGTCCCTTCATATATCTGTGTCAGTTTGGCTTCCCTCATCAGCCGTTCCACATGATATTCCTTCACATATCCGTAACCTCCGAATATCTGCACTGCTTCGGTGGTGACCTCCATGGCGATATCGGCGCAGTAGAGTTTTGCCATGGAGCTGGCCAGGCTGTAAGGTTGTCCCTGATCTTTGAGCCATGCAGCCTTGAGGCAGAGGTTCCGTGCATTTTCGACCTTGACGGCCATATCGGCCAGCTTGAAAGCAATAGCCTGGTGGTAGAAAATCTCTTTGCCGAAAGCTTTTCTTTCCTTTGAATATCTGACGGCACGTTCCAGCGCGCCTGCGGCAATACCGGTCGCCTGTGCGGCGATACCGATCCTGCCCCCTTCCAGGGTTTTCATGGCGAAGGTAAATCCGAATCCATCCTCTCCGATACGGTTCTCTTTTGGAACCTTCACGTCGGTGAACATGACCGAGTGGGTGTCGGAGCTGCGCATGCCCATCTTGTCCTCATGCTTGCCCAGGGTGACTCCCGGGGTGTTCCGTTCCACAATGAATGCATTGATGCCATGGTGTTTCTTTTCGGGATGGGTCTGGGCAACAACGAGATATATCCCTGCACACCCGCCATTGGTGATCCAGTTCTTCGTACCGTTGATCAGGTAGTGGTCTCCCTTGTCTTCGGCTGTGGTCCGCTGCATCGTGGCATCTGATCCGGCTTCGGGTTCCGAGAGCAGGAATGCACCGATCACCTCCCCGCTGGCCAGTTGCCTGAGGTATTTATCTTTCTGGAAATCGTTACCGTATTTCTCAATACCGTAACAAACCAGGGAATTCTGCACTGACATGATCACACCGGCAGCCGAATCCACTTTCGATATCTCCTCCATGGCAAGGACATACGAGATGGTATCCATACCTCCTCCACCATATGCCGGATCAACGGTCATCCCCAGAAATCCGAGCTCTTTCATGGTTTGAACATGCCTTTCGGGGAATCTGGCTTCGTTGTCCCGCTCAATAACATCCTGTAATAGTTCCCGCTCGGCAAAATCCCGTGCCGCCTGCCGGATCATCAAGTGCTCTTCAGAGAGATTAAAAT
Source organism: Bacteroidales bacterium (assembly GCA_016939365.1). GTDB lineage: Bacteria > Bacteroidota > Bacteroidia > Bacteroidales > JAFGHD01 > JAFGHD01. Next base: position 1,230 of record JAFGHD010000148.1, read on the forward strand.
CCATTGTTCATTGCGTTGGTTAAACAGCCTGATTTGCCAAAAATATTAAAAAAAGGTTAATAGCAACGGACACATTGGTTTCTCTTTTCCGGTCGGGTAGCAAGAAATGGGTGTCCGGGATTTTTGTTATTTATGGTTACCCGAGCCCGGTTGCAGCAAGTTTTTTTCTTGCCTCTTCGAATTCGCGGATTATGTCTGCAAGGATTTCAGCAGCGGGTCTGACCGACGAAATCTGCGCGGAGACCTGTCCGATCTCCAGCTCGCCGTCATCCATATCCCCTTCAAACATACCCTTTTTTGCCCGGGCGCGTCCCAGGATTTCCCGGAGCTCTTCGGGTGTGGCACCGCGGTCCTCTGCGGTCTTTATATCTTCATAGAACCTGTTCATGATCACCCGGACGGGCACTACCTTTTTCAGAATGATACGGGTATTGCCATCCCCTGCCTCCACCACTGTTTTTTTAAAGTGAGGATGTGCTGATGACTCCTCTGAGGCGACGAAACGGCTACCGATCTGCACCCCTTCGGCACCCAGGGCAAAGGCGGCCAGCATGGTCCGGCCCGACCCGATCCCGCCCGCAGCGATCAGGGGGATATCCACCGCCTGACGAACCAGCGGTATAAGGCACATGGTGGCCGTCTCTTCAATACCGTTGTGTCCTCCCGCCTCGAAACCTTCAGCCACGATGGCATCCACACCTGCCTCCACGCATTTCAAGGCAAATTTCAAATTGGCCACCACATGAACCACCTTTACGCCATGTTCTTTGAGAAAGCTGGTATATTTTTTCGGATTGCCTGCGGAAGTAAAGACGATCTTCACCCCCTCTTCCAGAATAATGCGGATGTGGTCATCAGTCTGGGGATACAGCAAAGGGACATTCACCCCGAACGGTTCATCGGTGTGATCCTTGCATTTACGGATATGATCCCTGAGAATATCCGGGTACATTGATCCCGAACCGATCAGTCCCAGTCCGCCTGCATTACTGACCGCAGAAGCCAGCTCCCAGCCACTGCACCAGATCATCCCGGCCTGTATGACCGGATACCTGATCCCGAAAAGTTGTGTGATCCTGTTCATATTTATTGTAATTGATGATTATCGGTGCCATTTTGCTCCGAAAGTAAACATTGCGGCTGAATTCAAAGGTGCATCTGTACTATTGATGACATGGTGCCTTCGGATCGTGATCCGAAATGTGTTCTCAGATAGCTTTCAAGTGTAAGCATCACATGTTCTATTGACTTTTTGCCTGAAATTCAGTATATTTGTAAGTTTAAACCCCTTCAGTCATGAATAAGATTTCTTTATTATCAGCATTGATCCTACTGACGGGAAGTGTATATTCCCAGAACATCTCCATTTCAGACCAGGCAGGACAGACCGCCGATTCCTCTGCGGTGCTTGATGTTTCTTCCACCGCCAAAGGGATGCTCATACCCAGGATGACTGCTGCTGAACGGGCGGCCATCTCTTCCCCTGCGAACGGACTGATGGTTTTCCAGACCGACGGGGAAGAGGGATTCTACTACTATTCCGGATCAAGCAAGGAAAGTGGATGGATACCAATAACTTCGCAGATGAACTCCCCATGGAAATCCGATTCCACCAAACATGCCTTATACACTGTTGACCTGAATGATTCTGTTGGTATAGGCACACTGATCCCTAATGTCCGTCTGTCAGCCAATGGCATGATCGAAGCCATGGAGGGAGGTTTTATGTTCCCTGACGGCACCGTACAGGCTTCTGCCTCCCGGTTCGACGATGAGGGCGGCGGCGCTGACGGGAGATGGGTCATCGGATTGTGGTGCAGCGAGATCAACGGCTCATGGAACTACGGCAATTGTAATGATTGCAGCAGGGTGATCAAGCTTGACTGGGAGGGGTATTATTATGTGGGAGGTGGAACGGCTACCTATTTTGTATTTACCAGGTTCGACATATATAAGGATATTGACGAAGCCACTGTACCATATATTCAGAAATACATACAGGGTCAGACTCTGCAACATATGATTCTCTCGTTTTACTGGGTGTCACCGGCAGATGATTACGAGGAATACTACCGTATGGAGCTCACGGGTTTCAATATCTCCTGGTTCAGGCAGAACATGTTCTATACCGCTAAAAATACCTGGGCCCATCTGGATGTGATATCCTTCAGACCCGATTCTCCACTGCACAGTACCATAAAATGGGAATATCTTCCCCAGGGAATACAGTTTGAGGTAGAGGCTGGACCGGAACCGACGGAGTGAATGGAACCAAATTCATCAGGTAGCTGTTCCCCCGCTGATTTATTTACTTTGCTGATCTGCATTCACCTTTACACAGGAAAGCCATTCAGGCAACCGTTGTACTTCATCAATGGCTCCAAATCCTTATCTTCGCACCCCATCTTTTAAACGCTTCATATGCTTCGGACACATACCTGCGGAGAGCTGAATATCAGCCATGTTCATCAGACCGTCACCCTGGCGGGATGGATTCAGCGGTCAAGGGACCTGGGCGGCATGACCTTCATCGATCTGCGCGACCGTTACGGCATCATCCAGCTGGTATTCAACATGGAGACCCATCCGGAACTGTGCGAAAAAGCCAGGGGGCTGGGGCGGGAGTATGTGGTGAGTGTGAGCGGCAAGGTCACCGAACGGACCAACAAGAACCTGAAAATCCCCACCGGTGAAATCGAGATCACCGTGGAGCGGCTTGATGTGCTCAATCCCTCAGTACTGCCTCCTTTTACGATCGAGGAGCAGACCGATGGGGGAGAAGAGCTGCGTATGAAATACCGGTATCTTGACCTCCGCCGCAATCCTTTGAAAAGGAATCTGGCACTTCGGCACCAGATGGCACTGGAGACACGTAAATACCTCGACTCCCTGGGATTTATGGAGATCGAGACACCATTCCTGATCAAATCCACACCGGAGGGAGCACGCGATTTCGTGGTGCCTTCAAGGATGAACCAGGGCCAGTTTTATGCCCTGCCCCAGTCGCCTCAGACCTTCAAGCAGATACTTATGGTGGCGGGCTACGACCGCTATTTCCAGATCGTACGCTGCTTCCGCGATGAGGACCTGCGTGCCGACCGCCAGCCCGAGTTCACCCAGATCGACTGCGAGATGGCATTTGTGACCCAGGAGGATGTGTTGCAGACCTTTGAGGGAATGACACGTCATCTTTTCCATACGGTGAGAGGTATCGAGCTGGATACCTTCCCTCGGATGACCTGGCAGGAGGCCATGGACAACTACGGCACCGACAAGCCCGACCTGCGCTTCGGAATGAAGATCACGGCACTGACAGACCTGGCCCGCGGAAAAGGATTCTCCTTATTCGATTCTGCAGGCATGGTGGCAGGCATCTGTGCTCCTGCTTGTGCAGGATGGTCACGCAAGCAGATGGACGAGCTGACCGAATTTGTGAAACGACCGCAGGTTGGAGCTAAAGGATTGATTTACATCAAGATCAATGAAGACGGCACCATCAGGTCCACCATCGACAAGTTCTTCAGTGAAGAGGAACTCAGGGTATGGGCTGGACGGATCCAGGCCGTTCCGGGAGACCTGATACTGATCCTGGCCGGTGATCCGGCACAAACCCGGAAAGCCTTGTCAGATCTGCGACTGGAGATGGGCAACCGGCTCGGATTGCGTAATCCCAATGTTTTCAGGCCTCTCTGGGTGACCGACTTCCCCCTCCTGGAGTGGGATGAGGAGACCCGTCGGTATTATGCCATGCACCATCCTTTCACCTCGCCCAAACCGGAGGATATCCACATGCTCGAAACCGATCCCGGCAAGGTGCGTGCCAACGCCTACGACCTGGTGATCAATGGTGTCGAGATCGGCGGTGGCTCCATCAGGATACATAACCGGGAGCTGCAGCAACAGATGTTCAGGGTACTTGGATTTACGGAAGAGGAAGCGCGGAAACAGTTCGGCTTCCTGATGAATGCCTTCGAATCCGGTGCACCTCCGCACGGGGGTATCGCCCTCGGGTTTGACCGCCTGGTCGCCCTTACAGGGGGGGCGGAATCGATCCGCGATTATATCGCTTTTCCCAAGAACAATGCAGGCCGGGATATGATGATCGATTCTCCGTCTGAAATTTCTGAGGCCCAGCTTGATGAACTTGGCCTCCAGGTTAAAGGGAAAAGTAAATAAGGAGCTTTATCGATCCAGCTCCTGCAGTAGTTCCTCTACGGCCTTTTCAAGCTGCTGGTCGCGCCCTTTGACGACCACATCATAATCCTGCCTGACCAGGATATCGGGTTCCAATTGCTGATTTTCCAGGTAATGGCCTTCCAGATCGCGGGTACCCACCTGCGGGATACCGAAGTACATCGTGTTGTCCTGCAGCGTCTCCCACCAGACCGCTGTCATGGTGCCCGGAACCGGCATACCGATGAGTTTGCCGGCCCCCAGCGAACGATAGGCAAATGGAAATCCATGTGCATCTGAATAATTACTTTCGCTGATCAACACCACGGAGGGTTTCACCCATTTGTTCATTGGTTCATGACCAAAGCGAACCCCGCGTGGATAAAACTCAGCATATTTTTTACCGTTGAGCATGGTGGCCAGGTCGTCATGCAGCCATCCTCCGCCGTTGAAACGGGTGTCCACCACCAGAGCTTCCTTGTCGTGGTTCCTTCCCAGCACCTCAGAGTAAAACTCCCTGAAACTCTCGCTGTTCATCCCCCGGACGTGAACATAACCGATCCGGCCTCCTGAGAGCCTTTCCGTTTCTTCACGCCTTTGCTTCACCCACCTTTGATAGAGCAACTCATTTTCCTCACCCTGGCCTAAAGGTTTGACCGTTTCCTCCCATCTCTCGCCCGTTTCGGGGTCCAGCAGGGAGACAAGTGTCTTTTTCCCTTTTTTATGGTTGAGCAAGGGAAAAATATTCATATCCGGCCCGATGGCTTCCCCGTCAATCTTCTCAATGATATGCCCGGTCCTGATCCGGCTCCCTTCCTGGATGAGCGGGCTCTTGTCCATGACCTCCAGTATCCTGGCTCCTGGCCCTTCATGCTCCCAGTCATAGAATACCCCCAGTGATGCGGTCTGATCCCCGTTTTCATCCTGATGGCGGTATCCGGCGCCCGTATGGGAGGCATTCAGTTCACCAAGCATCTCGCTGAGCATCTCGGCGAAATCATATGATTGGGTGATCGAGAGCAGAAAAGGCCGGTATTCATTCCTGAAATCCTCCCAATCCACACCGTGAAGCGCCGGATCGTAAAACTTCTTTTTCACCTGCCTCCAGGCATGTTCAAACAGGTACTCCCGTTCCAGTTCCCGATGAAGTTTCATTTCTGCCTTGAAATGTACTTCCTTCTTTTCCGGCTGGTCGTCTGTGGAGATCCTTATGATCTTTCCGTCGGAAAACAGGAACAGGTATTTACCTTTTTTATCCATTTGCAGGGAGCCGGCATCGCCTTTGAGTTTCATAACCAGCCGGGTCTCCTTTTCTTTCAGCTTATGGACCCACAGATCGTAACCCTCCTCGAAACGGCTGAGGTAGTAGAGTTTTTCACCATCAGGAGTGATGAGTGCATCCGCCAGGGCGGAGGAGTGGATGGTCAGCCGCATCTTTCGGTCCTCCAGTCCTTCCAGGTCGATCGTGACCGGTTCGATCACTTCATCCTCCTCGTCTTTTTCGTTTTCATCTTCATCACCGCCCTTTTTTTTCTTTTCTTTCTTTTCCTTCTCTTTCAGCAGCTCATATTCTTCCTTTGACAGGTTGAACCGGTCAAATGCCTCGCGGTTGAAAAATATGCCGTACACATCCCGCTGGGCGCCCCAGCTACCGTGGCTGCGGTAACCGTCGCGGTCGGAGAACCAGATCATCATGGCTCCCTTCATCATCCATTTCGGGCGGTTGTCGCTGTATCCGCTCAGGGTGAGGTTGAGCGGGTCGCTGCCTCCCCGGGAATCCACCAGGCCCACTTCATCCATGAACATACTGTACGGTGAATATTGCACCAGGAACCATTTGCCGTCGGGGGACCATTCGAACCACTGATCACCGTCGGAATAGGAATAATTGTATTTTCCCTCCAGCACTGTCCGGACGGTTTTTGTTTCGAGGTTGATCACGCGCAGGGCTTCCCTTTCTTCGAGATAAGCTACCTCCTTGCCGTCGGGTGAATAGCGTGGCTGGAAGGTCTCTTCGGGCACTTCAAGCACTGTCTCTTCCTTCAGCAGGGTGGAAAGGCAGAACAGTCCCTCCTCCTCCCTGACAATTCGTGTCTGGTACAGATTCCAGCTCCCGTTCCGCTCCGAGGCATACAGCAGGGTACGGCCATCCGGACTGAAACTTACTGATCGTTCCTGGCAGGGTGTGTCGGTGATCCTTCGTGTGGTTGAGTATTCGACGGAAGTGACAAATATTTCTCCACGGACGATAAAGGCGATCTCTTTTCCGTTCGGCGACAGCTCCATTTCGGTGGCGCCGGAGGTCATGACGGTATATTCATCCATGTTTTGCTTTTCGCCTGCCACCATCCTTATGTCGATCTTTTCAGACGCCATACCCGGCCTCTGAATGTATATCTCACCATGGAATCCATAGCAAAGCGCTCCGTCGCCGGCAATCGTGAGGAATCTGACAGGATGTTTCTCATGCCGGGTTATCTGTTCCGCCTCGGAGGGATTATCCAGATGAATTTTCCAGACATTGAAACTTCCTGATTGCTCGGAAAGGTAATACACACTTCGTTCATCCGGTGAGAAGACAGGATTGCGGTCCTCACCGGGAAAGGTGGTGAGCATGGTATGGCTCCCGGTGTGCAGGTCATAGATCCAGATATCCCGGGCGACAGATGAGGTGTGATGTTTTCGCCAGATATTTTCGTATCCCTTCCGGTCGTGGTAGATGATCCGTCGGCCTGTCCTGTCGGTACGCGCCATTTCAGCGGGAGTGGAGAGGATCTGCTTTACCCGGCCACCGGTAACGGATACCTGATACAACTCTGATAGTATGCCGGAGGGGTACTGGACATTTCCTGTATCGTCCTGGATGGTGGCTGAAAAGATGACGAATCCGCCGTCGGGGGAGAAGCAGTTCGGGTATTCTCCGGATGAATGGAAGGTGAGGCGCCGGGAGTTGCCCCCTGCTGCAGGGATGATGAAGATGTCGAAGTTCCCGTACCGGTTGGACGAATATGCGATCTGATTCCCGTCCGGCGACCAGACCGGCATGTATTCATAAGCGTCATGGACGGTCAGCCGTTGGGCAACACCCCCTGTGGAAGGGACCAGGAAAAGATCTCCCTGGTAGGAAAAAACCACCCTGCTTCCGTCGGGTGAGATGGCAGGGTAGCGTATCCACAGCAAGGTGTCGGATGCCCTGACGTGAAAACCAGAGAGGATGATCGCCAGCCAAAGGATCAGTCTGACGAGACAGAAAGAGACACACCGGCTCATAATGATTGTGATGAATTAAATTTGCATCTAAAATAGAAAATTCCTGAACCGGTGAACCATCCTGATGTTGAGATCATGGCTCCGGCTGGGTCTTATGGTGCAATGACTGCGGCCATAAAAGCCGGTGCCGACTCCGTGTATTTCGGGGTGGGCCGGCTGAATATGCGCTCCAGATCATCGCAGCGGTTCACAATGAGGGATCTGGGCAAGATCATATCCACCTGCCGGGATTCAGGTGTGAGGGCATACCTGGCCTTAAATACCGTGGTTTATGACGGGGAGCTCAGGCAGATGCGCCGGATCGTTGACTCTGCTGCAGAAAAGGGTATTGACGCCATCATCGCCACCGATCCTGCCGTATTGCAGTATGCCGCATCCATGGGAGTACGCGTTCACATCTCCACGCAAAGCAGCATCTCCAATATCGAGGCCGTCAGGTTTTACAGTGCTTTCGCAGATGTGATGGTTCTGGCCAGGGAGCTGAACCTTCATCAGGTAGCCACCATTACACGCACGATCCAGAGGGAGAAGATCACGGGACCTTCCGGAGAACAGGTCCGTATCGAGTTGTTTGCTCATGGCGCTCTGTGTATGGCCATCTCCGGTAAATGTTATCTCAGCCTTGACACCATGAACGCCCCGGCCAACCGGGGTTCCTGCTTCCAGATATGCCGCAGACCCTACCGGGTATACGATGCCGACGGTGAGATCGAGCTGCTCATTGACAACGAGTATATCATGTCACCAAAAGATCTGAAAACAGTGCATTTCCTGGACAAAATCATCAGGGCAGGAGTGACAATCCTGAAAATCGAAGGCCGTGGGCGCCCTGCCGATTACGTAAAGACTGTGACTGAAGTATACCGGGAGGCAGTGGATGCATGCCATGATGGTACATACAATGCAGAAAGGATCGTTGAGTGGGACCGCAGGCTGGCTACTGTTTTTAACCGCGGATTCTGGGACGGCTACTACCTGGGTGCCAGACTGGGTGAATGGTCGGATGTGAACGGATCGAAAGCTACCCTGCGAAAAACCTATGCCGGTAAAGTGGTCAATTATTATACAAAACTGGGGGTCGCAGCGGTCCGCCTGGATGCCGCTGACCTTAACCTCGGCGAAGCCGTAATGTTTATAGGTGCCACCACCGGAGCCTATAACACACGTGTTACAGGTCTCAGGGTGGAAGAAAGCAATGTCGAAAAAGCCGAAAAGGGAGTCATCTGCTCGATTCCGGTGGACGCTCCTGTCCGGAAAGGAGATAAGATGTTCAAGGTGACCCCAAGGAGATTATAAGGAGGAAATTGCTTGTTCTGTGGGCCTTATATGTATACCAGCGTGAATATATGATTAATAATTAAATATATATTTCTGGGTATCCAAAGAAAAACTCTTTGAAGCTTCTTTAAGATGGAAGACACTATTAATGTAAGTAATCCGGATGAAACTGTTCAATCTGCATACCCATTCGCACTTCTGTGACGGTAAGGAAGCCCCGGAGGCGTACGTCAGGAAGGCAATAGATCTTGGATTCCATACGATCGGTTTTTCAAGCCATGCCCCTGTTCCATTCGAGAACTCATTCTCACTGCCGGAAGAGAGGGTCGGGGAGTATGCATCAGAAATCAGGCGATTGCAGACGGAATACTCAGATAAGATATCGGTATGCCTGGGCCTTGAGCTGGATTTCATTCCTGGTATAACCCGGAATTTTGTCTATTACAGGCATATGGCCGGCCTGGATTACGCTATCGGGGGAGTTCACCTGGTAAAAGGTACGGCAGGTGAAGGATTATGGTTCATTGACGGCGCCTGGGCGGAAATATACGACAGCGGACTGTCCGAGGTGTTTAACGGCGACATCCGGAGAGGAGTGGAAGCCTATTATCAGCAGATCATGGAAATGGTTTCCACCCAGAGACCCGATATCGTGGCTCATCTCGACAAGATCAAGATGCACAACCGGGGTCGCTATTTCTCTGAGGATGAGCCCTGGTACCGCGAACTGGTCTGGAAGACGCTCAGGTGTATTGCAGGGTCAGGCTGTATCATCGAAGTGAATACACGCGGGATTTATAAAAAAAGATCTCCTGCGTTTTATCCTTCCCCTGCGATCCTTGAACAGGCATACCACTTGGGAATCCCGGTTACCGTCAGCTCCGATGCCCACCGGCCGGAAGAGCTTGACGGATATTTGATCGAAGCCATCCAGGTTCTTAGGGACATCGGATTCAGGGAAATGGTTTGCTTTGATGGCAATAACAGGATCGCCCTGCCCCTGTGAAATGGCCTCGTGTACTCCGGCCCCCTCACTTCTTCCGTTATGAAATCACCGGGTCATTTTGGATGTTCTTGATGTTTCGGGCATATCTTTCAATTTGCTAGATGCCAGATCCAACCTTTCCGGCATTTTTGTATGATTTGATATGGAAATTTTTTAATATTGCTGAGCCAGAACACTGCCGGAATTAATTAATATCCACCGATTTATTTATAAACCAAATCCTCAAACCATGAAAGCATTTACAACAATCAGAATTGCACTGGCATTTGCAATTACTTTTTTGTCATCGGAGAGTCATGCTCAGATCACACTTGATCTGAAAGTGTATCTGGAAGGGCCATATAACGGAACTGAGATGAATACAGGGTTGAATTCCTCCGGGTATCTCCCGCTATCCCAGCCCTACAATACAGCACCGTGGAATTATCCCGGAACAGAAGGTGTCACTTCCATCCCAAATGCGGATGTCATCGACTGGGTGCTTGTTGAACTGAGGGAGACGAACGGAGATGCTTCCACTGCCTATGTGGAATATACCGTGGGAAGACAGGCTGCTTTTCTCCTGAAGAACGGGACAATAGTGACACTGGATGGAATATCCCTTCTGCAGTTCAACCTTCAGGTGAATTATTTTCTTTATGCCGTCATCTGGCACCGGAACCACCTGCCGGTATTGTCGGGAAACGAACTTGTAAATAACGGTGGATTGTATTCATACGATTTTTCCTCAGGCGCGGTACAGGTATATGGCGGGCTGACCGGTCATAAGGAGCTTGTACCCGGGAAATGGGGCATGGTGGCCGGAGATGGAACCTCTGATGGACAGGTGAACAATAATGACAAAAATGATGTGTGGAAGACTCAGGCAGGCAGCTCAGGATATCTATCGGGTGATTTCAGTATGAACGGACAGGTGGACAATTCTGATAAAATTGAATTGTGGATGGCCAATAGCGGACGAAGTACACAGGTTGCAGGTAACTGGCCTTGCGGAACCACTTTTTTCGATGTCCGTGACGGACAAATATACAATACCGTGCAGGTGATTACACAATGCTGGATGGCTGAGAATCTCAACACTGGAACTCAGATCATTTGCGGTGTCCCACAATCAGACAATGGAATCATAGAAAAGTATTGTTTTGACAATGATTTGAACAGGTGTGACGAATACGGCGGGCTTTACCAATGGAACGAAATGATGCAGTATATGATCACACCGGGGATACAGGGTATTTGCCCCCATAATTGGCATATACCTTCCGATCTCGAATGGTGTGCTCTGGAGCAGGCTGTCGATTCTACCATTACTTGCAGCAGCACCGGATGGAGAGGCATTGATGGCGGCGGAAAACTCAAGGAGATGGGAACCTCCCATTGGGCGAATCCCAATTCGGGCGCTACCAACGAAAGCATGTTTACAGCACTGCCCGGAGGTTACTCCGACTGTTACGGTGGCTTCAACTACCTTACACTCTTCGGCTACTGGTGGTCTTCCTCCGAGTATGGCCTAACCCATGCGTGGTCCCGCCGCCTCAGCTTTGATAATCCTCAGGTGAGGAGATCATTCTACGGCATTGGATATGGATATAGTGTGAGGTGTGTGAAAAATTGACGTGCACAGAAATTAGGTATCGGATGTTTGAGCAGCTATTTGACATTGCCAACGGATAAACCCGGTATGGTTTTTTTTATACTGATGCTGTTTGATTTTGCCTGTCTGCCTGTCCAACGATTTATCTGCCTTCCTGGAGGAAGACAGGTCGAAGGCATGAC
>JAFGHD010000149.1 GCA_016939365.1 Bacteroidales bacterium
CCTGCCAGGAAGTATACTGATGCTGTTTGATTTTGCGAAGCAAAATCTTACAGATCAGCATATACTGACGAAATCAGACAGTTTAAATTTGCAAACCTGATTTCCGTCAGTGTAACTGCCGGAATAACCAAAAAAAAGAGGCGCCCAACAGGCACCTCTTTTTTTATGTTTTGTAACTTCAGTTTCAGCTCAGTTGAAATTTCACAGGAAGATTAAACCTGACGTCCACAGGTTCACCGTTTTCATTTTTGCCTGGCTCCCATTTGGGCATCAATGAAATAACCCGTATGGTCTCCTCGTCGCAGCCGTCGCCGATGCCCCTGAGCAGCGTAATATTCCCGATGCTTCCGTCCCTGAAAACAACAAAGCTTGCGAATACCGTGCCCGTTGTTCCTTTTTGTCTTGCCTGTGCGGGATACCTGATGTTCTCCTGAATAAAATGATACATGGCATTCGCCCCACCGGGATATCGGGGCATAGTGGGAACCACATTATAGACGCTGTCCTTTTTCATTGGCTGTTCGTCCGGCTGGACAGAGGCAGAAGTGTTCTCTTCATTGGACGCTTCCGGGAATTTGTCCGGCCCGTCCTGCCCGTCCTGTGAGGAGGTGCATGCAATAAAGGCAGGAACGATCAGGATGAGCGGCAGAAGGAGCAAATCCCTGATAGCCTGCTTTCTGTTTGAAGGGAATTTTGTCAACATAATGATTCTGTTTTTTATTAGGGATTGATTGAAGTGGTTCTTAAGCAATGGGATACTGAATCCGATACCCTGTTCCATCAGCAATTCCTGGTATGCAGTAAGTCCGGTGCCTGAGCCGATCACCTGCCGGTCGGCCTGGTACTCATGGATCTCCCTGAGAGCCGATCTGTAAAGCCTGATGGCAGGGTTGAACCAGTGAACAATACCGGCGAGCTCGACCAGGATCAGGTCGAAGGTGTGTCCGTGCCTGATATGAGAGACCTCATGGGTGATTATGGTTTGATGATGTCTGGGATTGCTCAGGCTTACAGGTAAAACAACGAAATTGAAGATGGAAAAGGGACCGGTCTGTTTTTCCGTTCTGACAAGGCGATACCTCTTACCGTTGTGTTCAAGGATTGTCATATCTCCTGAACGAATCAGCCATACGATGCGAAATATCTGAACGGTGATCCGAAGCGTGAAAACTGTGGCTCCCGCCAGATAGATCATGCCCAGTATGCCTGCCAAAGTGATGGGATTGCTCGTTGTTTCAGGTACATCTCCCTTGTTGCCGACATAGATCACATCGAGCAGCACAAGCGGCGGGATTTTTTCCAGGCCGATCTGAAAAGGGTCGGGGATACTAATCCATGGGAGGGTGAGAGAGAAAACCAGTGATCCTAAAAGGAATATCCGGCTCAGTTCAAAGTGGGTTTCTTTCCGCAGGATCAGCGAATAGACCGGATAGAGCAGTATCAGGCTGATACCGGAAACCCAGAGGAAATATCCCGGATCAATCATTGTTTTGATTTTTTTGTTTCCTGATCTCTTCTTCAATCACTTTTTTAATTTCCTCCAGGTCATTGACGTCGACATCGTTTTCCTTTGCCAGGAAAGACCCCAGGGCCGGAAAGGAATCGTTGAAATAATTCCGGACGAATCTCCTGAGGAATCCCGAGGAGTATTCTGTGCGGGAGACCAAAGGATAATATTCATGCGATTTGCCATACGACTTGTGGCTGGTAAAACCCTTCTTCTCAAGTATCCTGATGATGGTGGATATGGTCGTGTAAGCCGGTTTGGGCTCGGGAAAGTGTTCCAGTATGTCGTTAACGAAACCTTTTTTGATCTTCCAGAGAACCTGCATCACCTGTTCTTCTGCCTGCGTCAGGTTTTTCATACAAAAACTAATAATTTAGTTACAAAACTAAAAAATTAGATAAAAATTGCATGTACCTGGAAAAATTTTTTTTTCAACAGACAATATATTACCACGAATAGACTGATAGACTTAGGAAACACGAAGTCTGTCAGGCAGGTTTACCCGTTTTCAGGTGATCATAACATCCTGCGGGTCCATTTGGAAGATATTTTCCGGTTCTCCGCCGTTAGATGAATTTCTAACTGCTGCGTCGGGTAATGACGTGAACTTTGATATCATCCCGGAGGTGCCTCTTGACCGCACATTTGGATGCGCTTACAATCACTGCGGATTCGTATTTCTTGGGGAAATCCGGGGGGATATGGATCGTGATCAGGATCTCGCCGATCATCTGCCTCTGGGGATCGTATGTTATCTCCTGGGTCAGGCGGATGCCGTTTGCATTGATACCGCGCTGGTCACAGAAGTATTTCACATAGATCCCTGCACATGTACCCAGTGAAGCCAGAAACAGGGAAAAGGGTTCCGGATGTTCACCATCCCCGCCGGACTGGGCTGATTGATCTGTTTGCACAGTAAAGCCGTCGAATTGAGCAAAGACTTTTTTATTACCTGCGAATATTATTTCCATGAGATCTTTTTGTAATTCAAACCACGCGGTCTCTTTTTTGTTCAAACCAGGTGGTCATGATCCGGGCACATTCCTCTTCGAGGATTCCCTTGGTCACTGTCGTGGCAGGGTGCAGCACAGTTGTCCCGCAGAGGCTGTAACCCCTTTTGGGATCCGCTGTACCGTAAACGATCCGTCCTATGCGGGTCCAGAAGGCCGCACCGGCACACATCAGGCACGGTTCCACCGTCACATAGAGGGTGCATTCATCAAGGAATTTTGAACCCAGATGATCAGAAGCAGCGGTAAAGGCCTGCATCTCGGCATGGGCGGTGGCATCGGTCAGCCTCTCCGAGAGGTTGTGGGCCCGGGCGATGATGATATCATTGCAGACAATAACGGCTCCCACGGGCACTTCATCCGAATCAAGGGCCATCCGGGCCTCCTTCAGAGCCTCCCGCATGAAGTATTCGTCGGAAAAAACAGATATTTCCATCTTGATTATCTGAAAGCCAAAGGTAGGCATGATAGAGAATATGGGATGGGAACAGTAACAGGGTGCCCAGAAGTCGTCCCGTTGCTCAGAATATTTGAATTTGACCAGGTAATAGATAAGGATTGTCCATGATGGATGAATACATGATCTACCCGGATTTTTTCGTCCGTTTCTACGATCTGATCTATCACCAGGTCAGGACTGGAACGGATCATGGAATCGGGTGGCCCGGTGCTCGAAACAGGCACCGGAACAGGACGTTTCTTTCCCGATGCTTTGGGGAAGGGTGCGGACATCCACGGCATCGACATCAGCCCGGCCATGCTGGACATCCTGAAAAGACGCCTGCCGGAAACGGAACATCACCGGTTCAATGGATGTATCAGCCGGCGGATTATCTTCCGGCTGGCCGGTTTGGACTTTCAATGAGCCATTCCTCAGAGCAGTTCGGGTATTTCGTTCATCGACCTGATTTCATATGTGACTGGTTCGCTGTGGTCCAACCCCTCGAAGTTGAAGAACATCTGGTCCATTCCGATGGCCTTTGCCCCCCTGATATCCACCTCGATATCGTCCCCGATCATCAGGCTCTCATGAGGAGCTGCCCCGGCCTTGCGGAGGGCGAAAAGAAATATCTCCCGGAAGGGTTTCTTCACCCCCGCCTCCTCTGAGGTAGTAATCGTGTTAAAATACCGTTCAAGTCCGTTGTTCCGGATCTTTGGCATCTGTACCTCCTCGAAGCCATTGGTGATGATGTGAAGCTGGTACCTGCCGGATAAGTATTCCAGGGTATCAATGACATGGGGAAAAAGATAGGACTTCAAAGGAGTAAGTGCCACGAAGTCGGCGGCAAAACGGGACGAGAGGCCGGGATCATCCAGTCCGCAGGCAACCAGCGACCGGTGGAATCTCTGGAAATTCAGGTACTCCTTCTCTATTTCTCCCGTGCGGTACTGGTCCCAAAGGCCTTTATTGATCGGAAGATAAGTGTTGTATAATTTTTCTGCGTTTGCGATCCCCCGTTGCTTCAAGTTGAATTTGTCAAACAGTTCGAAAAAGGTTTCATGAGAACCCCGGTCAAAATCCCAGAGGGTACGGTCCAGATCGAAAAAAATATGCCTGTATTTCATAGAATGATGACGGGAAGCAGTATCGATATCGCCATACAAAGCTAACGATTTCAGTGTTTTTGGAAAACGTTTTTTCTCCGGAAGTCGGACCTGAAAAATTTTTTATTAATAAACTTGACAGGAGTCGATTTAATTTACTATTATTGCAATATCAAAATAATATCAATCAACAAATCATGAAAAAAGAAGAAACCGCATTCCGTCCGAAATCCGGGTATGTTGCCCTGGTGATCCTGTTTGTACTTTTTGCAATCCCCACACTGGATCTGATCTTCACAGAATACTATTGGCCTGTGGTCATTTATCTGCCGGCCCTGATCGGTCTGTTCGGTCTGGGCATCGTTAATCCCAATGAGTCTATGGTGCTGGTGCTTTTTGGTGATTACCGCGGTACCATCAAGAAAAACGGTTTTTTCTGGGCAAATCCGTTTTTCACGCGCAAGAAGATATCATTGCGTGCGCGCAATCTGAACAGTGAGCCCATCAAGGTCAATGACAAGCTGGGTAATCCGATCATGATCGGGATCGTTCTGGTGTGGAGGGTTGAGAACACGTACCAGGCGGCTTTTGAGGTGGATGATTACATACATTTTGTGGATATCCAGAGTGAGGCTGCCATCCGGAAGCTGGCGGGTCATTATCCGTATGATAATTTTGACGAAGAGGAGGCGGAGATCACGCTCAGGAGCGGTGGGGAAGAGGTGAACAAGGTGCTGGAGGAGGAGTTGACCGAGCGTCTGGCCATTGCGGGAATTCATGTCATAGAGTCGCGGATAGCTTATCTGGCCTATGCTTCCGAGATCGCCGGCGCCATGTTGCGTCGTCAGCAAGCCACTGCTATTGTGGCAGCCAGGGCAAAGATTGTCGAAGGCGCCGTCAGTATGGTGGAAATGGCACTGGCACAGCTTTCCGAGAGGGAGATCATCGAGCTTGACGAGGAGAAAAAGGCCACAATGGTAAGCAATCTGATGGTGGTATTGTGCAGTGACAAGGATGCCACACCGGTGCTGAACACCGGCTCGTTGTATTAACACCGCGGGATCATGACCAGGGAATATTTTACGGAAGAGCAACAGATGGACCGGCTGAAGAGCCTCCTGATCGTGCTTCCCGGATTCATCATTGCAGGAGTTGTATTTGGAATCGGGATATACAGGCAGATAGTTCTTGATGAACTATGGGGGGATAAGCCCATGTCGGACACCGGTCTGGTGGTGACGGCCATCATTGTCTTGCTTTTCATCACCGGTATGTTTTTCTTGATGCGCTCCTCAAGGCTGATCGTATCGGTGCGCTCAGACGGCATATGGTTCAGGTACCCACCGATCATTTCGAAGGAAAAACACCTGCCACGCGACACCATCGCCTCCTATGAGATCAGGAAGTACCATGCACAGAGGGAATATGGGGGGAGAGGCATTAAGCAAAGGAGGTTCAGATATGGCAAAGCATACACCATTGCAGGAAACATCGGGTTGCAGCTGATCCTGAAGGATGGAAAGAAGATCCTGTTCGGAACCAGGCGGCCGGAGGCACTGCTGCGGGCCATGAATAAAATGATGGGGGGACAGGAGATTATTTGAAGGGGAAATGGGTAAAAAAAAGGCATTTGTACTGCGAATACAGCCTGAAACCCTCGAGGCGATGGAGAAATGGGCTGCCGATGAGTTCCGGAGCCTGAACGGCCAGATCGAATGGATCATTACCCGTGCCCTCAAAGAATCCGGAAGGTCCGGTAAGATTCATGCCACAAAAAAGAACAACGCAGATCATTCTGGATGAATCATTATCTAAAACCATGATAAAGACCCTCTGCCTTATCTTCAGCATTGGTTTAGCGATCTCTGGCTGCAGAAAATCCGCATCTACCCTTGATGAAATCGTTCTGAAGGCCCAACAAGTCTATGAGAAGCACACGTCGATGTCCTATGATATCGATTACCGTATCAAGTATTTCAGTGATTATGATACGGTTCGTGTCGGTGCTCAATGTATTCTGATCAGAGATGATACCGATACCCTCTTCGGTGGGATCATCTGGTTCATGACATCCGACAGTATCGAAAAATACTATGATCTGACAAATATTTACAGTATTAACCATCATGAGATGCGTATCACTGAATACCGTGCTCATGATGACCAATCCTGGGCCCTCACGGGAAATACGGCAGGAAGTGTATACAGAATAGACTTCCTGGATCCGGGCAGATTACAGGAAAAAACAAATGATTCGTCAAACCTTGTATTGTTAACGGATACAGTCCTCATGGAGGAACCGTTCTGGATCGTGCAGGTGAAGTACCCGGATGACCCGCCTTTCCTGAATATGGAGCATAGCTATTGGATTTCAGTAAATACTTCATTAATCCGGAAAATCACCTTCAGGGCTGAATTTCAGAATGAAATACAGTACGATGAATGGAACATCTCGAACATTGAGTTTGACCGGCATATACCGGAAGAACTGAAGGATGGATTGATTGCCAAGATGGACGAATATGACGTCCAGCCCTATTTTGAAGCGGATGAGGAAGAGAGAAAACCGCTCGATGTGGGAACAATGGCACCCGATTTCCCGGGTATCAGGCTCAGCGACAGTTCAACGGTCAAACTGTCTGACCTGCCCGGCCGCATCGTGTTGCTGGATTTCTGGTATATGTCATGTTTCCCTTGCATCCAGGCCATTCCTCATCTTGACAGTCTTTATCGCAAGTACAGGGATGAAGGATTCATAGTGCTGGGATTGAACCCCTTTGATAATGATGATCAGGGAAGAAAGAAGCTGCCTGGTTTCATTGATTACAACGGAATGGAATACCCGGTGGTTTTTATTGATGAGGGGGTGACGAAGAATTACAAGGTATTCGCCTATCCCACGATCTATCTGATCGGAATAACAGGAAAAATCATCTATTCACAGGTAGGATTCGGGGAGCACATGCTGCCTGAGGTGGACAGCCTGATCCGGGCTGAGATCGGACACATGTAAACAAAAATGTTTTGAATCTTTCAATGATATAGGATTAATAAAACTCGTAAATTGCTGGTTTGATATGTCAAATGCCTCCGCGGGCAAATGATCCTCTGATCTTACCGGCACCATACGCATTAGGACTTACATGATACTGATGGCCTGTCTGTTTCCGGTTGTGGTCCTGCCGCAATCCCGGTTTCTGGGCATAGGAGTGGGGTATGGCAAAACAGACAATGAAAAAGTATTTCGTTTCCTTGACGATCCGTTGAAAAACAATGAGGGTGGTTTCATCCCGCTCAACGCTTCATATCGTTTTACACCTGCCCATGCGATGTTTCAACTGAAAACCGGATTGAACCTTGATATCAGGAACCAGTCCTTCAGGAAACTTTATTATGCAAGGGTTCCGCTGGGAATGGACCTGAAATTCGGGAAACAATTGTTTTGTAATGCCGGCACGGGGTTCTATTTCAGATACTCATCAAAATAGATCCTGATCTTTTCATACAGGTGTTTCCGGTCTTTCCCGCGGATGTTGTGCTCGTGGCCCGGATAGACGAAATAGTCCACCTGTTTCCCTTCATCAATGCATTTTTTCAGGAAAGCGAGGCTGTTTTGCCATACCACTGTGGCATCCATTGTGCCGTGGATGATCAGTAGCCTCCCGTTCAGATGGTCTACATAATTGAGGAGGGAAGCATTTTTATATCCATCAGGATTCGATTCCGGGGTATCCATATATCGCTCACCATACATCACTTCGTAGTATTTCCAGTCAACGACCGGTCCACCTGCGCAGGCCGCTTTAAAGACCTCAGGGTATCTGAGCATCATGGAGACCGTCATGAATCCGCCGTAGCTCCAGCCGTTGACCCCGATCCGTTCCGGATCGACAAATTCCAGTGATTTCAGGTATTCCACTCCCTTCATCTGGTCGGCCACCTCCATAGTGCCCAGGTTGCGGAAGATGGCCTGTTCAAATTCCAGGCCCCTGTTGGATGTACCCCTGTTGTCGAGGGTAAAGACCACATAGCCTTGCTGGGCCATATAGTTGAGGAACAGTCCTGCGCCTGCCGTCCAGGAGTCGGTGACCAGCTGGGAATGGGGGCCGCCATATACATAAAGGAACACAGGGTATTTCATGCCGGGATCAGGATTTGGCGGTTTGATGAGGCGGCCGTAGAGCGGTGTACCGTCATCCGCCTGGAGTGTGACCGTGGTCGTTTCACCCATGGCATAATCCCTCAGCGGGTCTTCATCCGGAAGCAGTATTACCTCATTTTTTCCTCCGGTATCGGTCAATCTGATTTCGCGCGCTACCTCAGTGCTGCTGTAGCTGTCCACCATCCATTGCCCTGAATGGGATATATCCCCGATATGGGTTCCGTGAACGGTTGATAACCTTTCCTGCTCACCCGATTTCACTTCCACGCTGAAAATGTGTTGCTCCAGGGGATTTTCTCCTGTTCCTGTGAAATAGGCCCTTTTGTCCTTTTCATCCAGGCCCAGCATTCCGGTGACCTCCCACCGGTTGGAGGTAAGCTGTCTCAGGAGCTCTCCCCGGGTGTTATACAGATAGAGCTGGTTGTATCCGTCGCGGCGGCTCAGCCAGATGAACCTGTCGGGAAATGTATTCAGGAAATACAGGGGGTGCAAGGGTTCGACGTATTGTTCATCCTCTTCTTCGAACAATATGGCTGCTTCATCCCCGGTGGAGGCGTCGTATTTTTTGAGCTTCAGATGGTTCTGGTCGCGGTTGAGGAGGGCGATGTAAATAAATTTTTCCGATGGATCCCATGTGATACAGGTCAGGTACTGGTCGGCCGGCTGCCCGGTTTTCATGAATACGGTTTCCCTCCTTTCCAGGTTGAAGATCCCGACTGTCACCTCCTCGCTGGTCATCCCGGCCATCGGGTATTTCGTTTCTTTCACCGTGGCGATGCGCTGGTCAATATCCACCAGTGGGTATGGGTTGACCATCCGTTCATCCTTCCGGTAGAAGGCCAGGTAATTCCCGCCGGGCGACCAGAAGGTGCCTTTGTCGATCCCGAATTCGACACGGTGAACGGTCTGTCCGCATACGATTCCCGGATCTGTCTCATGTGTGACCTGGATCTCTTCATTGTCGAGCGCGATGTACAGGTTATTTCCGATGGTGTAGGCCACACCCTGGTTAACGATGCACAAGTCGCTGTGCTCCGCCTTTTCGGGGAACCTGTTGGGGGATAGAAGGTTTTTGGATACCCTGTCGAAAATGAAGATCCGGTTTAGGTGGACAAACCGGAGGCGAAATTCATCTTCAAAAAAGTTGACGGGAGGGAGTTGTTTCAACGAATCCACACCCAGGTCGGTCAGGCCGGCATTGATGTCATCCAACAGGTCGAGGGTGTCGCGTTTCATGGTTTCCGTTTCGAGGACGACAAGTTTTCCGTCGGCATTCCAGCAGAGGTTATCACTGCTTCCCATCCACTGCAACTGCCTGAGCGATTTAGGGAAGATATCAGGATTCATATATACGGCATCTTCAAGGGTCAGCAGTTTGTCCTGAGCAGTGGCCGGAAGCAGGAATAAAACCGCGATAATGGGAAAAAGGTGTCTGGCTTTCATATGGTTCAGATTCGATCTGGGCTGCAAGATACAAACATGGAAAGAAAGTATGAAGTGGAAAGTCGAAAGTGAAAAACTGAATTTTGGGAAACGTATCGGCTACATATTATATGTCACCTCAGCGATTTCCTGCAGGAGGGAGTGTTCGTTTTCGATGGCATTTCCGACGACGATGACGTCGGCGCCGGCTTTGAATCTTTCTGCAGCGGCTTCCGGGGAGCGTATTCCGCCGCCGACGATGAGCGGTACGGAGATATTTTCCCTGACCCTGTTGATCATGGAGGTGGAGATGGGGGATTGCGCGCCGCTTCCGCCATCCATATAGATCATCCGGAGACCGAGCATCTCGCCGGCCAAGGCGGTATTGACGGCGATTTCATCCTTGTCGCAAGGGATAGGGGGGGTGTTGCTCATGTAGGATGCGGTAGTCGGTCGGCCGGAATCGATCAGCATGTAACCGGTGGGAAGGATTTCCAGGCCGCTTCGTTTCAGGTAGGGGGCTGCCTGAACATGTTTGCCGATGAGCATATCCGGGTTGCGTCCTGAAATCAGCGAGAGCAGCAGAATGCCGTCGGCCTCAGGATGGATCTGCATGACATCTCCCGGGAAGATGATCACCGG
Organism: Bacteroidales bacterium; assembly: GCA_016939365.1. Lineage (GTDB taxonomy): Bacteria > Bacteroidota > Bacteroidia > Bacteroidales > JAFGHD01 > JAFGHD01. The sequence continues at coordinate 10,289 of JAFGHD010000149.1, forward strand.
GATATGGCAGTTATCCTTGATCGTACGGATGGTCTCCTCCATACGATCCTCGGTCAGCAGGCTGCCGCCCACGAAAAAAAACGATACATGGGATTGCCCGGCCAGGTCAGCCAGCGTTTTCAAAGTTTGCCGGGTATATTTGTCAGGATCGACAAGCACCGCGAATTGCTTCCGGTTGGGTTGGCAAAAAGAGGAATATAGGTTCATCATTTGTGCAGCGATGCGAGTCAATGTGCAAATATAGTTACATTGTCAAAAACTTAAAAAATCGGTACAAACAATGGATTTTCGGGTTATATGGCTCGCAAATCCATTGTTGTGAGGAAAAAGGGAGGAGATGGATTTACTCCTGTGCACTCAGGAACCGTTCGGCCTCGATGGCGGCCATGCACCCCGTTCCGGCAGCTGTAACGGCCTGGCGGAACACATGGTCCTGCACATCGCCAGCGGCAAACACCCCGGGGATGTTGGTTGCAGTTGAATCCGGTTTTGTGAGGATATAACCGTTCGGGTCCATATCCAGCATACCTCTGAACATACCCGAGTTGGGGGTATGGCCGATGGCCACGAAGAATCCGTCGATCTCCAGTGTTTTCTCCCCGCCGGTCAGCACGTTGGCGAGGCGGACACCGGTTACCTTTTTTGCGAAGCCTTCGGTAACGCCGACGATCTCTTTGGGGACGTGGTTCCAGACCACTTCGATATTTGGGGTTTTGAGCACACGGTTCTGCATAGCTTTGGAGGCGCGGAGTTCATCACGGCGGTGCACGAGGTACACCTTTTTGCAGAGTTTGGCGAGGTAAGTGGCCTCTTCAGCCGCTGTGTCTCCGCCGCCGACCACTGCGACCACCTTGCCGCGGTAAAAGTAACCGTCGCAGGTGGCGCATGCGGACACGCCGTAGCCGTTATACTCCGATTCCGAAGGCAGGCCCAGCCATCTGGCCGAGGCACCTGTGGCGATGATCAGGGTCTCCGCTGTGATGACCTTCCCATCGTCGGCGGTTATTTTAAAGGGCCTTTGAGAGAGGTCGACCGAAGTGATCATGCCCCACCGGACATCGGTCTCGAAACGTTCCGCCTGCTTTTTCAGGTCTTCCATCATCTCGGGACCCTGAGTGCCGTCGGGGTAGCCAGGGAAATTTTCCACTTCGGTAGTTGTGGTGAGCTGTCCTCCGGGCTGAAGGCCTTGGTAAAGGATGGGTTTCAGGTCGCCTCGGGCCGCATAGATCGCTGCCGTATACCCGGCAGGACCCGATCCGATGATCAGGCACTGGGTTTTTTCATTTGTCTCTGCCATATTCCGATTGATATAGATGTGTTTGTAGCTTTAGATAATGCTGCCGCCTTTATCCAAAAGGGTGCCACAACTCTTAAAGCACTCAACATCAGTAGAATCATACGTGGATGCAAAATAAAGGAAACCTGACAATCTGTCGTAGGCGGGGGATGGATATGGGAAAAGGTTCATAGTTGGAATGAAAATATATTGTCGCGATCCCCTTTTATGATACAACCTGATGATTGACCATGAACAGGATGGAGGCATTCAATTAATTCCGGCGTAAGGGATAAAGTCAATCCGGGAAGGACATTCTTTTACTTAATAACTTCAAGATGCGAATCTGGCCTGCCTGCCGTACTTCTGGGCAGGCGTGAATCTGATATCAAAAGGCCTCCACCCCGCTCATCTGCCAAACAGCTTGTTCAGCTGTTCTGTTACATTGTCGGGGTCGGGATTGATGCCGAAGACCAGTGAGGGTTGAAGATAGTACAGTTTTTTTTCTGCCATGAAGCGTGCTTCTCCGCCACCTGTAACATTAAGCATCACGGTTTCGTCGGGTTTCAGATTTCCGTCGCGGGCATATCGGATGAGGGATGCGACGGCAATGGCTGCGGCGGGATGCAGGTCGATACCTTCCATTTTTTCGAACAGGGCTGCCGCGTCCTGTGCTTCATCATTGGTGACGGTGACCACATCACCTTGGGTATCCCGGAGGGCGTCGTACAAACCGCCGGTGATTCCGTAGGGCGGTTTGCGGTTTGAGAGCACCTTGGCCATGATCTGGTCCACGAGGTTACGGGCGTGTGTTTCATCCAGAGGGAGCATGTTGCGTGAGCCGGCTTTCCAGGCGTCATAGATGGGTGTGAAGGGGCTGTTCTGGGAGACGATGAGCTTCATTTTGTGGCTGCCGAACCGGCCGTCGCCGATAAGGCGCAGGTTGGCTTCCCAGGCGGCGATGGCGCCGGTGCCGCTGCCCACGGCCTGGAAGTAATAGTCCGGTATGCGTCCGATGGTCGTCGCAGCGGACAGCACGGTGGTGCCCATACCGTCACGGCGGGCTACATTGCGGGCACCGCCTTCAGCGATAAAGCCGCCGGTCATGCAGGCCAGATTCGACAAGTGGATGGCATCGAAATAGTCGCTGCC
>JAFGHD010000150.1 GCA_016939365.1 Bacteroidales bacterium
GCGCCTTCCACTTCGGCTACGGTAACGTCTTCCCATGTGGAAAGTCCACCTGAAAGCCAGCTGTCGAAGCCATTCCAGTTGACGCCGTTACAATCATTGTAGAGAGCAACGAGGGCAAGTGAGTCAGTTTCCAGATCCTGACTTTTGATATTGTTTGGCAATACCATCATCATCAGGACCAATACAATTAAAGATAGATTTTTTTTCATACTTGTAGTTTTTGATTAATAATTTAGTTTTTGATAAAGAGATATGAACTCCTGCCATTCAGGTCAGAAGTAAGAAGTAACATGTAAAGTCCGGGCTTGAAATGTGATACGTTGCAATTGAATATATTTTCTGAACCGGGGAGGTGTTTGCCCACCAGCTGACCGGAAGCGTTGTAGATTTCAACTTCTTGTATTCCGGCAATCCCCTCGATATATAACTGGTCTTCAGCGGGATTCGGGTAAACAAGGATGTCATTCAGCTGTCTGCCTGCGGATGAAGTCGTGTTCCCTGCAAAAACATCATTGATGATATTCCCTTCATTCTTTACAACGTACAATCTTGTTTCAGGGGTTTGGTTCTCCCAGAAATTCCCATCCCTGTAATTATAATGCACCTGGTCACCGACCGTAAAACCCGGGATGGTAAGGCTATAAACGAAGTTCTGATCCGTTGCCTCCATTGGCAACCCCAGACTCCAGTCCCCCTCTATTCCCATGAGGAAGACTTCATCGGAACTATGTTCCATGGTAAGGTTGAATGTGACAGGGATGTTCATAATTCCAAAGGTGGTACTGCCGGTTAGATTTTCTCCTTCCAGGGAGAATTCAAGCAGGACATCCCCGCTGAGCGTAGAATCGATATATTCTTCGACGGGCGTGATTGTCAGTGTGATTACACCTGTGACCGGATCCACATTTGAGAGCGTATCGTAGGTATTCACAGTTGTGCGTGACAGTACATCCCAGTTGTAATTGCCATCTGCAAGTGAGACGGTAGTTGTCCATGTAAAATCGTTGGCCTCGGTATCTCCATGGGTTCCGTCATCGTACATTTGAACAGGGACTATGCTCCAGGAGCCATCCACCACGACGTTTTCAAGCAAGCGGGAGCCATCTTCGAAGGAGAGGACCACTTCAGTAAGATCAACTGATACCTGGTTGGTAACATCTGTTTCTGATGAGCTCGGTACCACACCGCTCAGATATCCATTCAGGGAACCCATGGTATACTGAACGCTTATCACTTCGGCACTGTCGGTTATTGGATTCTCCAGGGTAAGCAATACTCCTTTCGAAATATGTTGATCGATGAGGCCCGGCTGGAGGGTGGCTGAGACAATGGTACTGTTTCCACTCCTGTTGATCGTAAAATCAGAAGGAGTGATTGAATTCTGGTCGATATACTTGTCAAACCAGACCAGGATTCCCCTGCCGTCGCGGGTCGTGATTGCACTTACCAGTTCGGGGGACTCCCTGGCGAGGTTGGTAACCATCGTATCTGCAAAAGGAGCAAGAATCCCTCCATTTTGATCTGTCACCTGGTCACCGGAATAAGCAATGGTAAGCTGGTCACCGAAATTTACGGGTTCACTCAGTGTAAGCACCAGGTCTTTTTTCAGTCGTCCGGAAGTTCTTTCTGCAATTGTTGTGAGTGTGGTTGTACCTGTGCTGACTGCAAAATCCTGGTAACCGGAAACCGTTGTTTTCATGGGTTTGGAGAGCCGCAGGATAATCTCTTTGCCGTTATAGGATGTTTTTGCCCACTCTACAACCGGAGCAACAGGTTCAGCAACAAGATGTGTTGGTTTTGTAAATACTTCACCATAATTTGGATTTTCATCGTATTCTTTAACATAATCATTGGTGATCTTAACGGTGTAATCGGCGTAGTCACTTTCTTTCACATTCGATATGGTGAGGGTTCTGGAGGTCTTTCCGAACATACTCAGACCGTTTTTATACCACTGGTAGGTAATATATGCTTCCTTTTCACCTGCATCATCACATTCCAGGGTCACAGAAGATCCCAATGCTGCAACTACTTCCTCTTCATCTCCTACGTCGAAAAGGTCCCTTGCTTCAATTGTGAATTCTTTCGGATTGGGTGAAATGGTATAGAAATAATCAATGGTTTTTTCAATAATGGCAAACGAAAGCCGGGTACTGTAGAACCACTGTGTTCCTTCCAGGTTATAGAGGTCTTCTTCACTCAGGAAGTCGAGTGTGGGCATATGATCAATGTAATTATATCTGAAATTCATTTTCCGGATATCTGTACAGTTCCTGAATGCATCAGAGATTTCACCGCCGAACCAGCAGGATTCAATATCCAGGTGGTTAAGCGATTTGTGGTAAAGATCGTCCGGTAATTCTGTCCACCGAAAGCCATCATTTCCATTTATCCTGAATTGTTTAAGCGAGGTCAGCATTCCCACTTCCCTTGGCACATAACCATCCAGAAAATTCTGGCCATCGGTGCGTCTTCCCACTACCGGCCAGAGCCAGGTGACCCTGTACGCAGAATCGCTGGAGTTGGGAACCGGCATTTTCTCCACCTTTACGCCAAACCAGTCTTTGGCCGGTCCTTCGAGCCATTTGCTGTACCCGCCGTCATACACCCCCTGCCATTCCGAGGTAAGATCATCAAATCCAAATCCGTCCTGGTTGGACTTCCAGCTGGGTCCGTCCGTGGCGTGGTAAAACGCAACCAGGGCAAGGGAATCCTGTTCCGCAAGCTGATATTCTGACTGGGCATAATTCGCAGGTACAAGTAAAACAGCCAGTGTAATGATTGAAATTAATCGAATATAGATCTCCATTATTTCAAAATTCTTTATCATTTAATCAATCTGAGTTACAACATCACATTCCATTACATAGGATGTGCCTGGATAATGAGTAATATTGGTGGGATGCAGTCCTTTTACCAGGATGAGCCCGGTTTTTAATGAATGCTGTGCATTCAGGTCGGTAGTGAAACCAATGACGTCCCCGACCTTGAAACCGGATACGCTGGAGGATCCATAATATGAGATGGAATCCTTACGGGTTAGGTCAATCAGGGTCCCGGCCGTAATATTTCCGAAATCCTCTGCGCTGAGATCCAGTTTTTTGAACTGGGTGGCATTTTCCACATTCAGTCCCAGCGACACCCTGCCATCGGCGGGAGATGCAATGAATGAACTGTTTGCTCCCTGGTCATAAAAGAAGACGATATCGATCTTTTCCTGTACAGAGATGCTCTCTTGTGATTCCGTACTATAATTGGCATTGATATTCGGATACACGAGCCCGTTAATCGTTGCGAATGCATCATAGAAGATATTGTTCCTGGCATACAGGTTCCTGTTCTGATACTTTATAATGGAGGGTACAACAGTGATACTTACGGTTTGACTCACTTTACCCATCTCATCAATTATGGTGAAGGTGAGCCTGGATTTATTCACCTCCTCAGGTATGATATAATCGTATTTTACAGTAAAGGATGTTATTCCCGGTTTCACAGTCCCATAATTGTGGTCGGCGAATGGATCGTCATACCCTTCCGTGGCCACATCATAACCTGAGCCTCCGGCTCCTTCATTTGCTGCCTGGACAACACAGGAGAGGATCTCTTGTTTTGAGTTGACGGTCAGTTTGTAACTGATCACATCCCCTGGCGCACCTGATTCCAGTGAAAGTGGATCCACTGTAAATTGTGCATCTGAAGTTGCATACACTGTTCTGTAGCCATCTTCCACGAGATCTTCGCAGGAGTACAGACCAAGCAGGGCAAAAGCTACTATTATTGCTATCAACGGCATGCTGCTTTTATTTTTATTCATAACACGCATCTTGAATATTTTTCTTCTTGTTATTCGTTTTTCCACCAGAACATGGTATCCCAGTGCTGATCATACCAATTTTTAAAAGTGGTTCCGGATCCGGCAACAGACTCAACCACAGGATAGTCTGTACTGTATACAGGTTCCTTGAAAATGGGCATTTGCAGATCGATCCCCTGCACGATCCACATCTTTGCTTCATTCCTGTCTTCGTCATTTTCGATGGGAATATCGTATCCGTTGGCCCTGGCATCCGCAACATTCACCGGGTTGTTGGCCACTTCTGAATCTGAATATGCCGCCCTGCTTGGAAACTTGCTGCCGCTGCCGTTCGGTCCGAAATTCTCAGCCCCTGAGGAGATCCTCAGTTGCGGCAGCATGGTCCTGCGGTGATCAAAATAGGGTTCGAGTCCGAGCATGAAGGAGGCGATCCATTTTTGTTCAGCGATCAGTGTAAGCTTGTCCCGTCCGCCGTTGTATGAGACAGAGGGTTGTGCCAGGTAATCTTCGATTCCTGCCAGGGATTCGTCCCCGAATGCTTTGGTATATTTCTCGGTGTCAAATTGGGCGTTGTACATTTCCATGGAGGCGACAATGGCATGTTCATAATGCAACGCTGCATTGCCCGGAATGATCCTTTTTTCGATCGCTTCAGCAAGGAAAAATTCCTGTTCTGCGTATAGTCCCAGGAAATAGGGGGTGGAAGCACTTTCAAGCAGCGGAATACCGGTAGCATCTTCTTTTCTGAAATAATCCCCCAGGGCCGAAGCAAATGGAAACCCTCCGTTCCATTGGGCAGCATGGGCATTATCCGTGGTGATCCCGAACAGATGTCCGGCATATTTATCAGTTCCCGGGTTACTGGGGAGCACATTGGTCTCAGGGTTGGTATGCACTTTCTTCACAGGCCGGGCCATGATGGGTAACCTGGGATCTTTCAGCGATATCATTCTTTCGATAAAGACATTGGAAAACGGCGCCTCTTCAATTTTACTTTTGCTCAGTGTATAGTAAACCGACAACCGCTCCACCTGGTCGGTGTAGAGGTAAGCATTGTCATCATTGGAGAACAGCAAGGGGTATTCCTGCGGGTTATTCACAATTTCGGAAATGATACGCTGTGCCTCATCCGGTGCGGCGGTGCTCATATACATGGCAAGCCTGAGCCTGAGTAAATTGGAAAATTTCTTCCATTTCAGGATGTCTCCCCTGAAAACAAGGTCCGATTCAGCATTGATGGGAGCATCCTGCCTGTTAAGTAATTCGCCTGCACTCTTCAGCTTTTCCAGCAGGGCGGGGTAGATATCCGACTGGTTATCATACGTACTCTGCAACGGGGGATCGTCTGAGATGGCATCAAAATAGGGGATATTGCCGTAAAGATTGGTAATGATGGAGAATGTATAGCACTCCCATATGTCCACTATGGCCTGGTACCTGGAATCATCGGCATTGTTGGCAGCACTGCGCATGTTTTTTTGTACCCTTACCGATCCGTAAAGGTTGGGCCAGAGGTTTGAATCGTCAAATGCATGCCATGATTTATGCCTGTTGCCCTGGCTGAGTGATTTTGTCTTTCCGTGGTAGGCACAGACCGCAGGGATCACGTTCCATTGGATGTATGCATAGCCATTCACGGTTGACCAGAGCATCGGGATCATAAATACGGAAGGATCCACATCGCTTTCATTTGCTTCATCCAGCAGGCCTTGCGGGGTATTTGGATTGATGTTGATATCCTCGTCCCAGGTATCGCAACCTGCAGAAAATGCCAGCAGGGCGATGATCATTATATCTGTGAAACCTTTCTTCATTACTTTCATCGTTTCGTCGTTAGAATCGGAGATTTACATTAAGTGCAATATTCCTTACAGAGGGAACTCCGCCTGAATCATAGCCAAGGACGGCTCCTGCCTGCTGTGATCCTGAGAAGGTTTCAGGATCTACGTTCGGGATCCTGGTCCATACGGCCAGGTTTCTGATGACAACGGAAAGCGATGCAGCTTCAAAAGAGGTGTTGTTAATAAGATTTGAAGGCAGGGTATAGGATACAACCAATTCCCTGAATTTCAAATAGGTGGCATCGTATATAACAGCTTCCGGGATCTCTGCATCCATGATATTCTCCCAGTACTGCTGCCCCGTGAGTCCCCCGGAACTCAGCCCTGATTCGATCAGGTCCTCGCGGGTCAGTTCCCGGTATTCCCCGTCATCCAGTATCATTCCGTCAGGAAGAATATATTCCCGGGGAGTGTAAACCCCATTTGGATCCGGTCCGCCCAGCAGAGTGGCTTCAGAGAGTCCACGGATGTTAAGATCATAGTTTGTCCTGGAATAAAATTTACCGCCAAATCTCAGGTCGAGTAAAAAGGCGAGTGAGATTTTCTTGTATCCGATCTGGTTTTGCAGTGATCCTATCCAGTCCGGGTTGTAGTTGCCAAGGTATTTCTTGGCTCCCCGCTGGGTATCGCCGGATTTTGTAAACAGAATTTCACCATTCGGAGCCCTTTCGAATCCTTTCCCATAGAGCGCCCCTCGTCTCTCTCCCAGCTTGTCTTCAACAAACAGGTGCGTGGTGACACTTCTGGAGAGAAATGCTTCCGGGTTTTCCGGATCATATTCCTCCACGATTGCGCGGTCGCGGGACCAATTCAGGTATGCCGTCCAGAAGAAATGTTCATGGCTGATGATATTGCCGCGCAGCATGATTTCCCATCCTTTGTTTCGGATCATTCCGGCATTCTTGAGAATGAATTCATATCCGGTAGTGGGGGACACCTCCACCCTCAGGATCTGGTTGGAGGTAACGGAGTTGTAATAAGTGACATCCAGCTGCAGACGGTTATTAAAGAAGCGGATATCCGTTCCCCCTTCCCATGCGCTGGTAAGCTCCGGTTTCAGGTCCGGATTGGCTTTTATATTGCTCTGGCTGATGGTTGCCCTTCCTCCTTCCCCGGTTCCCCAAAAGTAGGCATCCTGCAACTGGTAGGGATCAGTGTCATTACCCACGCGGGCCCAGCTTCCCCTGATTTTCCAGAAGCTGATCTGGTCCGGCAGATCAAACATCGTGCTCATCAAACTGCTCAGTGCGAAAGAGGGATAGAAATAGGAGTTTTTATCAACGGGAAGGGCAGAGGACCAGTCGTTTCTGGCTGTGATGTCCAGGTAGATCATCTTCCGGTAAGCCAGGTTGGCAAAGCCATACAGAGAGTTCAGTTGTTTTTGGGAAACCCAGTTTGAGTTTTTAGGGTAAATCCTGTGGTTTCCCAGGTTATATATATCCGGCACCAGCAATTGTTCAACATTACCCGCAACTTTGGAATAATTTGTTCTCATGGCATTCCCTCCCACCGACGCCTTGAGATTAAAATGGGGGGTCAGGTCCTTGTCGAATGTCAACAGGAAATCAGAGTTCATCTCATAACTCCTGGTCTGGCTTGTGGAGAAGCTGCCAAACTGGTTGTTTGCGCCTACGGTGCTGAAAGCTGTCCTGCTATTGGCATCATGATGGTTTTCACTCAACCCTATACGTCCCATGAAGGAGAGGTAATCGGTGAACTGGTAATTCAGCGTGGCATTCCCGATGACCCTGTTCTGCACATAGGCATTGCGGTTTTCGTAAAGTTCAAAATAGGGATTATTGCTGCTGCTGCGCCATTTAAGCTGTTGTAACCCTTCCAGTCCGGGCACCCAGTAATCTTTGAGCGCTTTGATATCGATATTCCTGGGGTACGATCTGACATCTTCCGTCCGGGTATTGTCACTCTTCTTGTACCTGTATTTGAAATTGGTGAATATTGACAGCTTTTCGGTGAGATTCCATCCCCCGCTCAGATCAACGCTATGGGACTGTATACCGGTATTTGGAATAATTCCCTTCTGTCGTATGTTGGAATAAGAGGCCCTGTAGTGACCGCCTTCGTTTGCCCCGGATAAAGCGATGTTGTTATTCAGGATATTACCGGTCAGATAAAAGTCCCTCACATTGTTCGGGTAAGCCACCCAGGGGTCGTTACCGGTGAACTGTGGCCGCAGCTCCCCGTCAAATTCAGGCCCCCAATTGATACTGTAGTCATCGTTGGAGATACTTCCATCGGGCCACACCCCGTTGTTTCCGTCATAATACTTATAAATGCTGCCTGTTCCCTGGCCGAATTGATTCTGGTAATCCGGGAGAATGAACGGAGTCTGGAATGAAGTGGTGGAGTTGACCTCAATACCTATGCCCTGCCCTTTCCTGTCTTCGCCTGTCTTGGTGGTGATCAGTACTACACCTGCAGCGGCGCGTGAGCCGTACAGGGCAGCTGCCGCGGGGCCTTTCAGGATAGAGATCGATGCAATATCATCCGCTGCCACATCATTGGCACCGCCCGGTATGCCATCGATAACAAAAAGTGGGGTGTTATTGCCCGCCAGGGAGGTCTCTCCCCTGATCACGATCCTGGCGCCACCGCCATCCAGGCCGCCTCCGCCCTGTGTTATGTTCACACCTGCGGCTTTACCTGACAATGCGTTCAACACGTTCAATTCCTTGGTTTGTTTGAGTTCCTCACCCGTTACCTCCTGTACAGCATACCCCAAGGCTTTCTTCTCCCGCTCCATGCCGAGTGCGGTGACCACCACTTCGTCGATCAGGATCTTATCAGGCTCCAGCACCACATCGATTCGCGTTCTGCCTTCCACCGGTATACGGGTCGTGGCTAACCCCACATAACTGATCACAAGCGTATCAGATGGTGCAGCCCTGATGCTGTAATTTCCATCCTGGTCGGTGATGGTTCCGGATGAGGGGACTCCCTGTCTTACAATAGTTGCCCCAATGACAGGCAGTCCATCTTCGGCACTGGTAATCGCACCATTAATGGTCATATCCTGCGCTGACAATGCGCTTGTGAAGAACATGATACAGGCGAATGCGAATAGTTTATTTCTCATCGATCGAGTTGTTTATATACTTTCCCCACCTTCTTTAAATATTCTTTCAAGATGTACCCTGAGGTGTGTTTTGATGGCATCCTGGTATTCTGGCGGGGTTCCTCTTTCTATGATATCCACCAGCATGCTGTGGGATACTTCACTCAGGTGTGGTTGCTCTCCCTTTTCAATTTCCTTTTTCTCTAGAAAATCAAATACCGGCCAGAGAATGGATTGCATTCTTTTCAGGGTGGCGTTACCGGCAATTTCATATAATTTACCATGGAACTCAACCTCCGAAGGGATACTGATGGCCCGTGTTTTTGAGCTTCGCTCCTTTTTCAGGATCTCTCTCAGTTTTGCAATATCTTCGGGAGTTTTCCGGATAAACAGGATCTCAGCAATCCCCATCTCCAGGATGAGTCTCAATTCGAACAGGTCCTCCATGGTTTCACGATCAAGGATCCCGGGGATGATCACGCGGTCTAGTCCGATCAGGATATCCGGATTCGATACCTCGAGTCCCTTCCTCTTGGTTGCCTTGAGCATTCCCAGCATCTTCAGCCTGCTGAGTGCTTCCCTGATCACGCTTCTGGATACGCCCATGGATTCGGCAAGTTCAATCTCCCTTGGCAAGGCATCGCCGGGCTTAAATTTATTCCTGACCAGGTAATTGATGATCCCCTTTTCCACATCATCTACCAGAGATGGTTTGTTTATTAACTCTATCTTATGTGCTATCATAGAGTGCGTTATATAAATAATAATGTATTTATGTCAGACATATTAAAAATGCAAATTATGTAATTATACGATTCAGGTCAAGTATAGCGGAGATTTTTTTATATGTCCCGGAGCAACAGGATGTGAACCATGTTACAGAAAACCCCGCCCCGCAGGGCGTGTAACGGAAAGAAATTAATACAGGATTTCAAGAACCTCTCCTGATCGTGTATCGATAATAAAATGGTTGGCCGGGGCACCGTTTAAAAACTTTACAAAAATGGATGCGAATTTTTTAAAAGAGCCCAAAAGATCCGTCTCGGTTGTATTCCCGGCAGGTTGGCCATTGAGGAAAAGATTCATGATCAGGTTATACTGATGTAACCTGGCGGTTCCGATGTCTTCCAGCGCCAGCCTGTCAGCGCTGCGCAGCCTGTAAAGATCATAAACGAGGTCCATTCCGTTCCATTCCCTGAAAGCTTCTGACTGTATCCCATGTTCTTGCAGGAAAGCATGCGTGGAAGATTGCGCTGTGGAATCATTGAATGAAAGGGCAAGTTCGAGTATCTGCATTCCATGAAGATCCATTATGGTATTAATAAAATCGCGGGGCCATTCGCCGGGGATAAATCTCAACCGGGTCAGTTCCTTCAGATGTAAGGCCGTATAAGCACGATAGTTGTCAGCCCGCAAAATGTCTTCTTTCCAGGCATCTTTTCTGCCTTGTTTCTCAAGGAAAGCATGTTCCATTGCATACAGTTCAAAAAGTTCAGTGAAACGCGGCACGGAATCGAGCAAAATCGTTTCAATCTCCAGGTGCTGATCTTCCTTGATGGTTAATAATTTGTACGCCGGAATATATGCTGCCAGTGAAGGGATCTGCACATTTACGATGGTATTCCCCTGCCGGGTGGTTCGGATCCCGGTATCATTGATATGAATATGTCCTCCAAAATGTACCCTGATACCCGCATCGGCAAATAATTCAGTTACTGTTTCGCCGGGGATCCTGTTATTTTGCATCTTGCTGCCTTTCAGCAATTCATCAATCTCACCGGTTGCATCGTCATGAAAATCCACCATGGGGTAGTGGCTGAACACCACCACTGTTTTATGAAGTTTTTCGGCACTTTCCATAACGCTTTTTACCCAGGGGACAAGATGCGGCTTATGTGACAGGACATTATTGTACCCGATGGATGCCCCTGAATAATTTGACGGATCACCGGGAGCCTCCCCGGCAGTCTTATGTGGGATGTACACATTGGCATCTATGGCAAGCAGCCAGAGGTCTTTCATTGGTTCCACCAGGTAGCTTACGTCCGGAACAGGGACACCTGCTGCGGGCACAGGATAAGTCCTGCTATCCAGTTCACCGGCCTTTGCTGCTTCAGTGAACGTGTATGTTTGATTGTTGTATTTGCTGAACGGGGTTTCCCAGTACAGGTAATCTTCCCTTGGAAAAAAACCAAAGTCACCAAGCAGATCCACGATCTCCATATATCCCAGTTTTCGGATATCCTTTGTAATGACCGGGCTGTGTTCTGTGCGTGGATGATTTTCGTACAATCCTTCTGTACTCATTATCGGCTGGGCCATGCCTCCTTCACCCAGGAAATCTATTTTGCCTCCTTCCTCTGTAAATGGTTTTACCGGGTCGTGGTTGCCCGTAGTGAGAAAAAATTGCATTCCATGTTCCGCTTCATACTGATCCAGGATCTTTTTCAATCCCTTCAGATGTAAAGGTTGACCGTCATCGCTGAAGTCTCCCGGCAGAATCACATATCTGACGTCCCGTCGGGCGATATCGTCAAGGGCAGCCAGAAATGCAAAATAATTTTCATTGAACAACCTGGTAGAATGCAACTGCGACTGCATGGTTCTGATGGTAGCATACCTGTCATTTTCAGGATTCCTGATCCCCTGATAATCAGTATCTGAGAATTCGGCGTACACATCATGAAAATGCAAATCTGCCAGGAAAGCGACCTGCATGTTATTCAGCGGCTCATTTCCCTTTCTCCATTGCAGGGAAACCAGCAATGGGAGAATGGCAAAAAGTACCGACAATCTAAGGATCCTTTTCATCTATTCTGAATTTAAGGGCTGCCGCTGGACAAGTGCCTCAGCCAGGTGCTTTGTTTCAGGGATGGATGACCTTTTTTGATATATACTGATCCAACACTTCTCCGTTCACATCGTTAAAATAAACCTGGTTTTGTTTGTCGGCTGGAAGTTTTATTTCACTCATTTCCAGCCGTTCAACATCATCGAAAACAAAAGCGGGCCTGAAGTCTGCATCGTTGAGTGTTAGGGTAATGTTCTTCATCTCGATGTTTGTGACATGCCTGACATAAAATCCCCATGCAGGCAGTTCACCAAATACTGAGAACTCGGGGTAATCCTCGATTTTTTCCGGCACCTGTTCCAGCCTGGAAAGCGGTATATATGCCATTCCTTTAGAGGCCCTGCCCGGGTAGCGGATTTCAATATTTTCGAGCACTACATGCTCGATGTGGTGACCGGGAATGCCCGCAATGGGTGCAGGGAATGGGTTATGGAAAAAATCAACTTCCGGTCCACGCATATCATACTGGATGTCAGGTCTTTCGAAGGGTACCTGGACATACATATCCTTTATACTTATATGCTTAACAGTTCCGGGTTGCGACCCGCTTCGGTGGCCCAGGCGGATGAACAGGGCGTTGCCCGTATTGATGGCGATGATATTGCGTACGTTGACATTGTCAATGATTCCTCCATCCACTGATTCAATGGCAATGGCGGATCTGAAGGTGTCAAATACCCTGATATTTTCGATGGTAATATTTTTAAATCCCCCGAAGGAGGCTGTCCCGAATTTCACAGCACTTGCACTGGACCTTACGGTACAATCTGCGATATAAATATTGTTGTTCATGTGGTCTGGGGAGTGCGATTTCAGGCAAATGCCGTCATCCGCAGCATTCACATCGCAGCGGGTTAGCCGGACATTTGTGCAGTCGACAATATCGAATCCGTCATTGTTCCAGTAGGCCCTGCTTTCGACCGTCACCCGATCAATCAGCATGTCTTCGCACTGTTCGTAGGTTTGCACCCAGCTGGAAGCATTTTTAAGCGTTACGCCTGTTATTTTCACCTGTTGGCACCGGTACATGTTGATCAGTTCCGGCCGGCGGGATTCGGTGGGTCGCATCCTGCGGTAATTGTAATCCGGATCTACCATTTCACCGATGTGATGCAGGCTGTCCACGTTGAGGGCCAGTGCCCGACCCTGTCCGTCGATGATTCCCATCCCGGAGATGGAGATGCTTGTTGCATTGTCAGCCAGGATAAAGGCTTTTTTACTGTTGATCTTTTTGTAGTCTCTCGGATCAGTGCTTCCCAATAATACGGCATCCTGTTCGAGATGGAGTTCGACATTGTTTTTCAGAACGATGCTGCCAGAAAGGTAGGTGCCTCTGGAGAAGATCACTTTCCCCCCGCCGTCTTGAAAGGCTGCATCGATGGCAGCCTGTATCGCAGGGGACGCTAATTGTTTTCCGGAAGCATCTGCCCCGTACCGGATCACATCATATTCATCGGGGGAATTGGTTGTGACAGGTGCTGCCAGCGAAGCAAGTGCAACGACTGTTGAAAGCATCAGGGCAGGAATTATACACTTGTAAATCATGATATTCAGATTTTATTGTAAAAAATTCCGGATCATTCCGGGGTTACCGGGCTCAAAGAGAATGGGCGGCTGTCAATTGCTGTGCCCCATTCTTTAGCGGGGGTGTCCTGCATAATGAAGTCGATGGTTCCTCCTTTGATCAGGTCAAAATGATTGAAATAGGTATCGTCTGAGTTTTTTCCATTGATGGATAGGTCCTGAATGTAAGTTTTTCCTGAAGAGGCTCCCGGGGCGTTGATGGTAAGTGTTGACTTTCCCAGGTCCAGTATGATCCTGTCGAAGTGGGGACCGGAAATTACGTACTCCGGTACGGAGGGGCATACCGGGTAGAACCCCAGGGCGGCAAATACGTACCAGGCCGACATCTGCCCGGCATCGTCGTTCCCGCTCAGTCCGCCCGGACCGGTGCCATATTCTGTCTCCAGGATCTCGCTGACCAGCTGTTGTGTTTTCCAGGGCTGACCGGAATAATTGTACAGGAACGGGATCTGGTGGCCGGGTTCATTCCCGTGCCAGTACTGACCTGATGCATGAAAGTGGTCGAGATTGCGGTTGAATCCTTCATCTCCGCCCATCAGCGCGCCGAGTCCGGCAATGTCATGCGGGACATACCAGGTATACTGGTAAGGTGTACCCTCGGTGATATAGGATTGTTTTTCATATTTGTTGAATGCGGCTGTCCGGCTTCCATCCGCATGTCTTCCGCGAACACAGGAGTCGTTTCTGCTGAACACGTTGGCATAGTTCATTGCACGATGTTCCAGGATTTTCACATCCTCTTTCTTCCCCAGTTTTTCAGCCACCCTGCTGAGGGCAAAATCGTCGAAGGCATACTCAAGCGTCCGGGAGACCTGTTCGTTCTGGTGAAACGATTCTTTTACCAAATCTTCCAGGGGGACAAAGCCGTATTGCAAGTAGGATTCCAGTGCCCGCCGTCCCTTGCCGTCTTCGTATTCCTGGTAGGTATCCGGAGATTCGAAGGCATTCTTTCTCATAAGGTTGTAGTCGGTTTCATCCAGCGTAATGACACCTTTTACACATGCATCAGCGATGGCGGTAATGGCATGGTCACCGATCATCGCAGAGGTATAGCTGTTCCAGCATGGAAAGATCGGCATCCACCCTCCCTGTTCGCCTTTATCCAGCAGGCTTTCCATCATGTCCCTGCTTTTTTCGGGGATCAGAAGGTTGTACAGGGGCAGCAATGCACGATAGGTATCCCACATAGAAAAATCCACATAATAATCGGTATCGCCGGCATCCAGAATTTGTTCTCCACCTGCAAAACTGACAAAGGAACCATCGGCATCATTGAATAATCGTGGGTGCAGGAGGCTATGGTAGAGGGCGGTATAGAATTTTATCTTGTCCTGTTCATTTTTGCCTTCGACCCAGATCTTCGCCAGCAGCTCTTCCCAGGTATGTTTCAGCTGGCTGCTGATCTCATCGAAAGAACCTGCAGATGATTCTGTCTCGAGGTTCATTCTTGCATGTTCTAAGCTTGTAAAGGAAGTTCCGATCTCCACCTCCACGGTTTCTCCGGGCCGAATATGAAACGAAACAAATCCTCCCAGTCCGGGTTTTCCGGATGCCTCTTTTCGGTCATTGAAAACGGTATCAGTGGTATACACGCCAAATTTTTCGAAATCCCGGTGAACCCTGGCCACGAAATAACCACTGAAGCCTGCCGGCCGCCCCCATCCCTGGTAGATCCGGTGCACCGGGTTATAGCCGACCACCTCGTTGCGTTCAGGGATGATCCGGATATAGCCTTCCCCCTCATCGCTGTTGGGTTGCATGATGATATGGGCGGGACCTTCTTCTGAAAATGTAAACCGCATGCTCCCGGTTCTTTCCGTAGCGGTCAGTTCGGCATTGATCTGGTAATCCTCCAGGAACACCTGGTAATAATAGGGAGTGGATTTCTCCTGGTCGTGGGAGAACCGGGATCCGCGTTCACCGGGCAGGTATTTGAGTTGTCCAGACACCGGCATGATGGTCATGCTGCCATAATCCTGCACACATGAACCGCTCAGCCAGTGGCTGCCGCGGAATCCCTGGAAGATGGTATCCGTGTAATAGTAGGGAGCCAAACATTTTTTCTCTGTATCCCGGGTCTGGGGAGTCCAGTTGGTCATCCCGAATGGGGCGGTAACAAAAGGAACGACCTGGGAATAGTTTTCTGTACCATGACCATGCGTAAGGGCGCTGATGGTGGTGGCAGGCGCTGTGCCGATGAGCGGATCCACATAGTCGGTGAGGTATCTATCAGGAGGCTCCGGGACACAACCGGTGACCAGGAAAGGTATCAGGAGAAGCAGGTATCGGCTCATTAAAATAAATTCTTTATTTTGTTTCCAGTGCATGACGGTTTCATGCGATGCAATTTTGTCATTTATCGGGGCAAAAACAAAACCAGGATCCTTTTGCGGCCATTTGCACAGTCTGTTCTTTACTGATATTCAGCTTATTAAGCAACAGAGATTCGCATAATTCGGATACTACATCAAACAAGTTACAAAAATGAGTTTGCTTTCAGACACCAAATAAATATTTTCAGGTTGTCAGATTATTTTATGTTGTCATTTGCTAAATCATTTACATATAAGATCAATATGAAAAAGACTAATATCAATTACCTGCTTATCGTAGTGGCTTGCATAATGATTGTAAGCTGTAAAAATGAAAGTAAAAATACCTCCGGATCAAGCGATGTATTTAACTATGTAAAAACAAATTTTCAAAATCCGGGAAAATCCAGCGGCGTTAATTGCTGGTGGTGGTGGCTGAATGGAAATGTAAACAAGGCTGCCATTACAAAAAATTTGGAAGCCATGAAATCCCGAAATTTCCAGGGAGCGATGGTTTTTGATGCCGGAGGGCATAACCAAAGGGGAAATAGAGATATACCCGCAGGTCCTTTGTTTGGCTCAGATGAATGGAACGAACTGTTTGTTTTTGCCCTTGATGAAGCCGCACGACTTGGACTGGCAGTAGGATTTAATATCCAGAGCGGCTGGAATTTAGGTGGACCTCGTGTAACACCGCAATACACAGCAAAACAGATAACGTTTTCCGAAGCAAAGATTTCTGGGAGCAAAAATGTTTCTCTGAAATTAAAATTACCAAATACCCGGAGGGATTTTTACGAGGACATTGCGGTACTGGCATTCCCAATTAATGAGAAACAAAAAACCGATGACATTATTACTTACCTTGATTTAAAACTGGGATTTCACGAACTTGGAGGTTCAGCTCCGGATACCCGGTTTTTGTTAACGAATACACTCCGCAATAACGCTGGAATGCAATATAATTCCAGCTATATTGTAAAAAAAGATGATGTTTTAAATTTAACCTCTGAGATGGATGCGGAAGGTAATCTGAACTGGCAGGTTCCGGAGGGCGAATGGAGCGTATTAAGAATTGGTTATACCTGTACCGATTCCCACGTTTCAACTTCCAGCGGAGCATGGCAGGGAAGTGTACTGGATTACATGCGTGCAGAGGCGTTTGACTTTTACTGGAACGACGTGGTGGAACCCATTTTCAAAGCCGCCGGTGAACATGTGGGAACAACGCTGAAATTCATGGAGACAGACAGTTGGGAATGTGGGGGAATGAACTGGACGGATAGTTTTGCTGAAGAATTTATTCAATACCGTGGTTATGACCTGATGGATTATTTACCCATTGTAGCCGGGTACATTATTGAAGACATTGAAACATCCAATGCATTTCTGGCCGATTTTAGAAAAACGCTGGGAGATTTGGTAGCATATAACCACTACGCCCGCTTTCAGGAATATGCGCATAAATACAATATGGGAATACTACCCGAATCTGCCGGTCCACATGCTGGTCCTTTAGACGGGATAAAAAACTACGGATTCAGCGATATTGTGATGAGTGAGTTCTGGTCGCCCTCACCACACCGGCCGAAACCGGAAAACAGATTCTATCTGAAACAGGCATCTTCAGCCGCTCATATTTACGGGAAAAAGATTATTGGCGCCGAATCTTTTACCACTATTGGCCCGCATTGGAACGACGAGTTGTGGCATGACCAGAAATCTTCCTTCGATCATGAGATTTGTGCAGGACTGAACCGGATGTATTTTCATACATTCACCTGCTCGCCACCTGAAATGGGATTACCCGGACAGGAATATTTCGCCGGAACCCATGTAAATCCACAGGTAACCTGGTGGGAGCAGTCGGGGGCGTTTATCGATTACATACACCGTACACAATCTGTTGTTCAGGAGGGCAAATTTGTTGCCGACGTACTCTATTACTACGGCGACCATGTACCCAATGTATTCCCGCATAAGCACGCTAATCCGGCAGGAGCAATGCCCGGTTTTGATTACGATGTGACCGATGAAACCATTTTCCTGCAATTGAAAGTGGCAGATGGAAAAATTATTGTGCCGGGAGGGATAGCATACCGTGTGCTGGTCCTGCCCGACCATAAAGTATTGTCAATGGCAGTTCTGGAAAAAACAGAAGAATTATTGCAGCAGGGGACAACTGTTATTGGCTATAAACCTGAAAAATTGGCGAGTTTGGTGGGAGGAACAGAAGCAAAACAAAAATTTCATGAACTGGCCGATGAAATTTGGGGGGAACAAACTTCAGAAAAAGGCGAAAAAGAATATGAAAGTGGAATTGTTGCCTGGGGAATGTCGGCAAGAGAATATTTGATGTCAAATGATGTTGCTGCCGATTTCGATATTTTGGAAAACGACAGCAAAACCGACTTCGATTACATTCATTACAGCATTGGTGAAAGCGATATCTATTTTGTCACCAATCAAACCACCGAACGGCAAAAAATGAATGCCCGTTTCCGTGTTTCAGGCAAGCAACCTGAATTATGGGATGCCCTGACGGGGGAAATTCGCGAAGCCAAAGCTTTTTCCCAACAAGATGGTTCGACGACTTTACCGCTTACATTAGACCCTTACGGCGCAGTTATGGTGGTGTTCAACAATATAATCTCTGAAAACAAACAAGGCTCTGCAAACAGAAATTATCCCGATTTTGAAACACTGGAAGAAATCACCGGAGAATGGGCGGTTCATTTCGATCCAAATTGGGGTGGCCCCGGTTCGGTTACTTTTCCGGAATTATTGGATTGGACGCAACATTCCGATGAAGGAATCAAATATTATTCAGGAACTGCCATTTACAACAAAACTTTTAATATCGATTTTGAACCGGAAAAGGATAAACAATACTTATTAACCTTGGGAAGTGTTAAAGATGTGGGTATGGCGGAGGTAAAAATCAATGGAAAAGATAAAGGCATTTTATGGACTTCACCTTTCAGGGTAGAAATAAGCGATGAATTACAACAAGGTGAAAACACACTCGAAATTAAAGTGGTGAATTCGTGGTATAACCGCGTGGCCGGCGACCAGACTTTCCCGGACAAAAAACAATATACCACTACCAACATCGATTTAAAACATGATTTCAGGGGCAGGCCAATCGACGAAATTCCGCTGGAACCATCGGGTTTGTTGGGGCCTGTTCGTATTCAGGAAGCCCTTTAAAATGGAGATAAAATATCATGAAAACCAACTGTCGTTTAATCGCAATTGCCGGATGTTTTTACTGATGAACCCAATCTTGAGTCAGCCATGTCAAGTGGCACAGTTCTGCGCTGGACTCCGGATTTATGGAATGTGTTCAGTGAACGGTGGGGATATGATTTGAAAATTCATCTTCCGTCATTGGTGGAAGAAACCGGCAACTGGAAAAAAGTGCGTCACGATTACTATGAGCTCATACTTAAGCTTTTTATTGAAAGGTGGGGAAACCCCTGGAGCAAATACTGCGATGAGAATAATCTGAAATGGACCAGGCATTATTGGGAACACGGGTGGCTTGAACCTACGCATGGCTTCGATGAATCCGCTTTTTACATCTGGCACCAGCAGCCGGGAATTGATATGCTGGGTAACCGGCTGGTAACTGAAGGTTTGGGAGGACAGTTTGGCAACGACAGGGCAGTGCGCGAACTGCTTAGTGCAGCCAACCAGGCCGGAAGAACACGGACCTTAAGCGAAACCTATGGTGGCGGAGGATGGGAAATGAGTTTTGAGGAACAAAAACGCATGGTTGATTGGCAGTGTGTTCTGGGTGTGAATTTTGTGAATCAGCATCTGTCCTATGATTCGTTGAACGGGGTACGCAAATTTGACTATCCGCCATCCTTCTCTTACCATGAACCCTGGTGGAGCTACAGATTTAATGCTAATTCCTTAATTAATATCTAATATTTTGTAACTTACATTAAGTTTTTGACAAACAATAGTA
>JAFGHD010000151.1 GCA_016939365.1 Bacteroidales bacterium
CCTAAAAATCATAAATCCATTCCTGAAAGACTTGATACCGGCTAATTTTATGAACTACACCTGCAAGTTGGGTTAACAGCGGCAGGCTGCAACTCCTTCACCCGGATCTGCCGGGCAGGTGCCAGGCTATGTTTATAAATGAGGATCCTGAATTTCTCCTTGATCCCGGAGGGAAGGATGAACCAAAGGGAGTAACAAGAGCGAAAATGAATGGGTTATGGTGGAAACAGAAAGAAAAAGAGGATGGTACACATCAGTAACTATTTGCCGGTGCGTTCGAATGTCTCCTCGACCTTCCTGAAGAACTCCTCCCTGCTGAAAGGCTTGGGAATATAATCGTCCATCCCTGCATTGATGCATTCATCCCTGTCGGATTTCATGGCATAAGCTGTCAACGCGATAATAGGCACATGCTTTCCGGTTTCGATTTCACGTTTCCTGATCAGCCGGGTGGCTTCATAGCCGTCCATAACCGGCATCTGTACGTCCATGAGGATCAGGTGATACTTTCCGGTATCGAATTCGTGGAGGGCATCCTTTCCATTGGACACCACCTTCAGTTTCCATCCCCTGGATTTGGCGAGTGCCTCGATCAGGAACTGATTGGCTTCATTGTCTTCAGCCAGCAAAATACTCAAATCTGAGAGTTTGCCGGGTTGCAGGTTTTCGGATGATTTTTCAGAGGATTCCATGATTGTCACTTTGGATATTTCCAGGGGTAGCCGAACCATGAAGGTACTCCCCTTTCCTTTTTCGCTTTCAACATCAACCGTTCCATTCAAAATCGATACCAGTTTCCGGACAATGGTCAGTCCAAGTCCGACTCCCTTTTCCTTTTTTGTAAGATAGTCATCAAGTTGCCGGAATTCGTCGAAAATGGTGCCCTGCATTTCCCTGTCGATCCCGATACCGGTATCCCTGACATGAATATTTACTATGCAGCGATGGCTGCCTTCTTTTTCAGCACTGATATTCAACCGGATACTCCCTTTCTCGGTAAACTTGACCGCATTACTGATCAGGTTGACCATGATCTGCTTCACTTTGTAGGGATCACCAACCAATGTGACATCATCCAGGCCTTCTGTTTTCAGTTTAATATCCAGCCCTTTCTGGTCGGTCTGCTTGTGGAAGTAACTGATGGTTTCCCTGGCCAGTTGAACCAGGTTGAATTCTGCCCGGTAGACCTTCATCACTCCGGATTCGATCCGTGAAAGATCCAGCAGATCATTGATCAGGTGCAACAGCTGATCGCCGGAATCGATGATAGTGTGTATCATTTCGAGTTTGTTCCGGTCAGATTCCTGAAGCAGCAATATCTCCGAAAAGCCCAGTATGGCATGCAGAGGAGTCCGGATCTCATGACTCATATTGGCCAGGAACTGTGTTTTGGCACGGGAAGCCTCTTCGGCCTCCGTTTTGGCTTTTTTCAAATTTTCCTCAAATTCTTTCAATCCTGTGCTGTCATAGATCACTCCTTCCACAAATTCTGGCTTACCGCTTCTTCCTGAAAGATTCCGGACGACCTGTTTGACCCAGCGTATTTCCCCGTCTGACCGGATGATCCTGTATTCCTTCTCCAGGCTGATATCGGGTTTGAGGTTGATATCTCTGGTTTCCTCAATGAGGTTCGGTAGATCATCAGGGTGTATTACATCGCGCCAGTTCAGTGTGCCGGAAATGAAATCACACTCGCGGTAACCGGTAATGGTTTCGACATTGCCATGGAAAAAGAACGGCCTGAATTCAAGGTCTCCGCGAAAAGCGATTCCATGGAAATTCCTAACAAATGAACGGTATTTCGATTCGCTTTCCTTGAGTTTCTTTTCTATCTGGTAGCGTTTTTGCTCCAGTGACAACGCCTTGGCCAAAGTGGAAAGGATGCTGGTCTCCGTTGAAGAATATCCTCTTTCATGACAGGAGCCCACACCGATCCAACCGATCTTTTTTCCTGTGATGAATACCGGTTGGGAAGCCATGGACCTGACACCTGAATTCCTGACCAGGGGATCTGCCGAAAATGTGTCCTTCGAGTGCTCCACAAACCTTGGATATTCCTGCGCTCCTTCCTGATCCAGGAGGTAATGCAATACCTCGGATAATGGCTGACCCGAATAATGAAACGGGGTATTGTAGCCCGAAATGGTGAACACCCGGTTACCGTTTTCCAGCTCGTTGTACATGGCAAAATCGGCCCTGAGTATTTCACACGCCTTCCTGACAATAATTTCCGTATTATGCTGCGGATCAATTCCCAGTTCAAGGAAAATGTCGTTGAGTTCAGAAATCTGCATTTCCGCCACCTTGCGTTCGGTAATATCCTCGACGGTCCCTTCGTAGTAAATAACGTTTCCCTTCTCATCCTTTTCAGCGCGTGCGCTTTCACGAATATAAATCTTTCTTTGGTCACGGGTCATCCAGAGCGATTCAAGCCCCCTGATCTCACCATTCTTTTCAATAGCTTCCTTGAAAGCCTTTCGCGTGTATTCAGGATCAAATCCTTCCTCTTCCAGATTCCTCAGGGCAATTTCATCAAAACCGGAATAACCAAGTATCTTGACCAGTGCAGGATTTGCCATGATAATCTCACCGGATGGTGTGGTGCGGTAAAGACCTATGGTCGCATTTTCGTATAGCGATCTGAACCTTTTCTCACTGTTGGTGAATTCTTCTTCAGTCTTTTTCGTCCGGCTGATATCGGTCAGCACCATGACAATTTCATGTTGGTCATATGCAGTTATGGACAAATGGAACCATTTCTGAAACTCAGGCTGAAAAAATTCCATGGAGATCCGTTCGCGGTTCCTGTATTTCAAAGGATCACTGCCCGATTTCTGTATGATGGCCGGTGCAAATCCAGGGATCAATGAATTCATTGAACGGCCATGCCATGGAGTATCCTGAAGATCAGTCAATTCGAGGAATTTCCTGTTTGCATCCAGCAGGATCATATCCCCGACATGCCCGGTTGAATCCACTACCAGTTGCAGGTAAGAAAACCCATAGGGCAAATCATCAATCAAATACCTGTAATCCAAATTCTTCATACAAATCCGTGTCTTCGTCCCGGGATGATTTATTTTAGGATGAAGTGATACTCCTCATTACTGCAAGGGTGATCCTTCAACCCAAAACAATGGCCATCACACGAAATAAAAAGACTGCCATTTTGTCAAACAATCTTTTTATAAGCCTATTTGCCAGTATATTAAGAGCTATTAAATCAACCTTTACTTTATCAAAAAACTGATGTCTTCACCCGGATTGAAATCCCTGGGATTTTGGCCGAACCTGAACAAACGCATCGGATTTTTTCCAAGCAACTGGATCTGGTCATCCTCGATATACAGCAGAGAAGCCTCTCTCAGGCCTACCACCGTAACTGCATTGTTGATCACCAGGAATTCCTCTATTCGTTGTTCCCTGGTTTCTCCACCGTGCCCCTCAGGATGCGCATCCAGATAGTGTGGGTTGATTTGAAAAGGAATGAGATTGAGTGTATTGAAGCTTTCAGGTTCTGAAATAGGCATATCATTGGTGGTTTTCATTGTGGGACATGCCACGTTGGCTCCGGCACTCCAGCCCATGTACGGCATCCCATCCAGCACCATCTCCCGTATGACTTTCATGATCTTGGTCTGATACATCATTTGTACCAGATGGAAGGTGTTGCCTCCTCCAACGGCAATGGCCAGTGCATCCCTGACTGCCTGCACGGGATCTCTTTCCCGGTGTACGGAATATATCTCATATCCCATCTCCTGAAAAACCCCGTTGACACGTTCCTCGTAGGCATTGAATGACTGCTCCAGCCCCTCATCGTTCAGAGCTACTCCCGCATAGGGTATGAACAATATCCGCTTGGCTCCTGTCTTATCCAGAAAATCCTTCAGGTAGGTCCGGGGCCACTCAAGATAGCCTTCCCCCGGGTTGGTTGAATTGCTGACGAGCAATAATCTTATCTTCGCCATGACCTGATTGTTTAACTATGAATTGTCATATCCATACAAACATACATATTTTTTTCGGGCATCAAAAGATTTGGCAGCATTTCATCCAATGATTCAAACCCGGCCGGGATGAGCAAGACAGTCATGCAGAGCAACCCCTCAGGGGCCCTGCCTCCTGAACCTCTGGCAGGACCTCAGGAAGAAGGAATACCACTCCTCATCCAGGGAAGCTTCATCAGCCAGCAACTCATCGGGCTGCAGTTCCACTGACTGGTTTGCCGCCTTCAGTATTTGTTCGGCAATTCTTTCCTGCAGATCCTGTGTCTGCCGGGCAGGCACCCCTGTTTTTCTCATTGTTTCGAGCAGCAACAGCGCAAACCTGGGATGCCCGCTAAAAGCGTAGTGTTTGGCAGTCTCCTGAAGTATCACTTCATTACCGGGTTCTTCAAAATAGAGGATCAGCGGCCATTTTTCCTGATGTTCCCGGATCAGCAGAGTGGAGCGGGACAGGGAATCCATCTCCCGGTAGAGGTATTGAAACCGCACATAATCTTCATCTTCAAGGGCAACGACCGCAGATTCCCTGAGTGAGTCATAGCGTACCGCTGGAAAATAATAATTCATCAAATCAGTAAATGCTGTATCCGCCAGTTCACAACATCTAAAACTCTCAGCAAGCTGCAATGCCTTAATAAAAAATTTGCCACCATGACTAAACTCTCCCTGTTCAAAACTATTCAATGCTTCAGATCGGTACTGTTCAAAAACGATCTGGGCATACTGGCACTCCTTACCTTTGATTTCATCCAGAAGAACAGAAAGCTGTTGTTTCACTTCCTGATCTTCACACAAACCATTGCCTTCACTCAGCGATATGGAATATTCATAGAATGTCCGGGCTTCTTCAAGGTTGTCGTTAATGATACGGATCCTTGCTTTTTCCGTGTTTTCCAGGATCAGCATCCTGGCGGCATCACGCATCAGAAGGGCCAGCTTAATGGAGGCAGGATAGTGCTGCTCGCTTTCCAGTTGCCTTGCAAATAAAAACTCTTCGTAAGCCTCTCCAGGTTTGGCATTCCTGAGAAGCGACTCACCCGATTCAATGTAATACCAATAGAGCCCCTGTAAGATAAGGGTCATGAGCTGCTCTTCGTGTTCATCCGGGTAAATCAGCAGGGAATGGTACTCCCTGAAGGATTTGGCCATCTGAAGATATTCCCAGGCTTCCAACGGCCGGTTCATTTTCTGGGACTCCCCGGCCATCGTCAGTATTTCCAGATATCGTCCGTTTAAGGCATCCTTTCTGCCACGGGAGATATCATATTCAAAATTGTAGTACCCGATCGCCTGGCTGACACTGAAGGCCTGGTCGAAACAATGAATCGCCTCCGAATATCCGGCTCTGTCCAGTAATTCCTTCCCCCTGATAATGTACAGTTCAATAAGTGAAATATAAATATCCGTGATCCCCTTCGATGATATGATAAGCGACGGATGATCCCGCCTGACTTTATCGGCTTTGCGGATATAGCTTTCTGCCATTTCATAATTGCCCACATCGACAGCCTTTTCAGCAACATACATGTAAGCGTGGTAAATCCCATAGACCGATCTGGACAACAACATGTTGAACATGAGGGGAGCAGTCGTATTGTTCCACCGCATGACTAACCGTGCATTATCCAGAAGGTCGCTGGCAGAGACGAAGTCCTCTTTGCCCAGGGCATTGAGAACAGCTGACTGGTAGGCATTCCAAAGAGCCTGATAGAGATGGAAAGTGGAGATCACAGACTCAGGCACCCTGAAAATTTCTTTCCCGAGCCATTCCAAATCCCTGTCAATGATCCGGAACCATCCGGCATCCGGTTCCATCCTGGACAGCTTCATGAAATAAAGTGAATGCTGATATCCTGCATGATATGAGAAATCCTGGTACCAGGTCTGTCTTGCAACAAAGTATCCGGCCAGTTCATGGATGCTCTGGGATGGGATGACCGGTACCTGATGGGTCAGCTGATCCTCAAGAGTAACACGGAACCTGGTCGCCACCTCCACTGCTTTTTTATACTTTACCCTGAAACCGGCAGGATCGTCATCAGGGTTTGGGGTTGCAAGCATTTCAAACTGCTCACGGTCCAGGAGCCGGAGGAGCCTCCCGGCGTCCCAGTACCTGATCAAATTCGGTATCAACGACTTGGCTGAGAATCTGCAAACCTTCATGCCCGCCAACATTGAGTCCAGAGCCAGTGAGGCACTGTAGCAATCATTTACCCGGCTGATCCTGTCAATGAGCTTTTTAGCATTGGATGTGTCGGCATGAAATGCATGAATGGTAAATTTCACGGAGCTCCGTTTGGATTCCGGAAGATGCTCAAAGCCGAAGGTCATCTGGTAGCGGCCATCTTCCCCGGCAGGCATATCGCAATATTCCATACCGTAAACCTCTTCAACGCCGTTTTTCACCTGCATGGAGATCAGAACCGAAGATGGATGCCAGACATCACTTATCAGAAAACCCCGGTAGCTGACTGCCCCTTCGATGTCATAAACCTTAACGCCCGCATCGACAGTATAATAGTTCAATTCCTCTTCCCTGAGGACACATTGGGTGACATATTTTACCCTGATCATCAGATCATCGATATCTTCAAGGGTGTATTCTGCATAATTCCTGAACATCCCGGCAAATGCCTGATCTGTCAGACCGGGATGATACCGGATATCAAGGTACCCGGTATCCATTGTTTGAATTACCGTATCGGGAGGAAATCCGGCAACCCGGAATGCGGATATCAGTATTGATAACA
This sequence comes from Bacteroidales bacterium, assembly GCA_016939365.1. Taxonomy (GTDB): domain Bacteria; phylum Bacteroidota; class Bacteroidia; order Bacteroidales; family JAFGHD01; genus JAFGHD01. The sequence goes on from JAFGHD010000151.1 coordinate 6,758, forward strand.
AAAGCAATACCCTATGCATCACATCAATTTTCGGGTTAAATTATCCAATCGAACTCAACCGGAAGCATCCGGGAGAAAAGATTTTTGAACAACATGACGTTGATTTGCCGGAGGAAATAAAAAGGCGATGGGATTTATTCCACATCGCCTGGGTGCCCAGAACAGGACTCGAACCTGCACGACCTCGCGATCACTGGTCCCTGAAACCAGCGCGTCTACCAATTCCGCCATCTGGGCTAAAACCGGATTACAATGATCAATGAACAACGTGGTGCCCAGGACAAGATTCGAACTTGCACACCCTTGCGGGCGCCAGCCCCTCAAGCTGGTGTGTCTACCAATTCCACCACCTGGGCAAACGGGCTGCAAAAATAATTCTTTTTCTGAAATTATCACCCTGTTTTCCTCTTATTTTGGATCAATGTTTTTTCCTGAAACTGAAAGGTTGTGTAAAAATATTATGCAGCATACATCTTGAGCAGGATGGGATCGGACAGGTGTTCAGGAACAATGCTAAAATGAAATACACATATTGAATACATTTTGCAATATCATTTCCAACACCCAGGAGATGACAGGAGTTTTCCGAATACACTAACTTTTTTTATCTAATTTTGTATCACTATCCCAGCGTGATTCATTGCCAGATGAAAAAGGTCAAGATATACGGAGAAAGGAACTCGGGAACCATTTACCTCGAATGGCTTATTAATAAAAATCTCGATGTCAGGATTGAAGAGGGATTCGAATACGGATGGAAGCACAGGATGGCCCCGGACAAAGATGAATTGTCCGATGAATTGAAAAAAAACGTCGTTTTTTTATGCATCGTCAAAAATCCATATTCGTGGCTGCTTTCCATCCATAAAAGACCCTACCAGCACGAAGTGCTCAAGGAGTTGAGTTTTACCGAATTCATCAGGTATTCATACGGTGATTACCGCAATCCGGTAGTGATGTGGAACACCAAAAACCGGTCCTACCTGGCAATGGCTGATTATGTGGAACATCATGCGATGATTTGTTATGAGGACCTGCTTCGTGAACCCAAAGAGAGGCTGGAAGAGATCGCCGTGAAATTCGGGTTTGAAAAACCAGGGTTATTCAGGAATATTCAGAATATCCTGACCAATTCCCATGGGATTAACAAGCAACGGTTTCACTCTGATTATTACCTCAAGGAGCGCTGGAGGGTCAAGCTCAACAATGACCATATCCGGTACATCAACAGTTTCCTGGACACCGACCTGGTCAGGGAACTCAAATACACTATCCTGTAATCGTCATGTTCACAGAAAAGGATCTTGCTGAGATTAGCGGGAAAGGGATGGATATTGCCACCATCCGGAGGCAGATCGATCATTTCAAAACCGGTTTCCCGTTTGCCGGTCTGGTCAGGCCGGCAACCGTTAACGATGGCATCATTGAATTCTCCAGGGAAGAAGAGGACAGGTACGAGGAGATTTTCAACCAGGCTGCGCGGCAACACGAGATCGTCAAATTCGTGCCTGCTTCAGGCGCTGCGAGCCGGATGTTCAGCCACCTGTTCACATTCCTCCAGCAGAATAATACTGTCCGGGATTTTCAAAAAGAACGCAACACACAGTCTGTTTCCGATTTTTATCAAAGGATCCGCGATTTCGCCTTTTTCGGAGACCTTGCCAAAGTGATGAACCGCGACGGATTGGATATTGAAAGCCACATCCGGTCAGGAGAACCCCGCACGATGATCGAATATCTGCTGACATCCACAGGATTGAATTATGGTAACCTTCCCAAGGGATTGATCAAATTCCACAGCTATCCCGGACAATCCAGGACATCTATGGAGGAACATCTGGTGGAGGCCGCACAATATGCCATATCTGCCGATGGCCGTGCCAGGGTTCATTTCACGGTCTCACCCGAACACATGGGATTGTTTCGCGAGAAGGCCAACCAGGCCATGGAATACCTGGAGAAGGAACTCCGGGTTTCCTTTGATATCACCTTCTCCGTGCAAAGTCCTTCCACCGACACCATTGCCGTGGAGATGGACAACACACCCTTCCGGGAGGAGGACGGCACATTGGTTTTCAGACCCGGAGGGCATGGCGCACTCCTGAAAAACCTCGGGGAGATCGGAGGAGATATCATATTCATCAAGAACATTGATAATGTGGTTCCCGACCGGCTGAAACCGGAAACCCGGAGGTATAAGAAGATACTGGGGGGCCTGCTGCTCTATCTCCGGAAACAGATCTTCGGCTATATCAGGGAATTGCGGGAAGGCAATCCCACGCAGGAATCCCTTGAAAGGACCGTACAATTTGCAACCGGACAAATGAATATCAGCTTGCCGGATGATTTTTTGCATCTGGATATCAGGGAACAGCGCGCAATTCTTCTTGACCGGCTTGACCGGCCCATCCGGATCTGCGGAATGGTCCGAAACGAAGGGGAACCGGGTGGGGGGCCATTCTGGGTCAGATCATCCACCGGGGAGATTACGCCGCAGATTGTCGAATCCTCTCAAATCAATCTGAAGGATCCCGTGCAGGCCGGTATCGTCAAGCGTTCCACCCATTTCAACCCGGTTGACCTCGTATGCGGCATCAGGGATCACCAGGGACGCCCCTTCGATCTCGAGCGATTCATCGATTCCGATACAGGGTTCATCTCCATCAAATCGAAAAACGGACGCAGCCTGAAGGCACTTGAGTTGCCGGGACTCTGGAACGGAGCCATGGCAGGCTGGATCACAGTCTTTGTCGAAGTCCCAATCATTACCTTCAATCCGGTCAAGACGGTGAATGACCTGCTGCGTCCCCAGCACCAGCCATGAAAGACACGCAATGGACGCGGACACACAGATACTTCTGGTCATGGCGGGCTACCTCGCCCTGTTGATAGCGTGGGGTTTATATCAGGGGAAAAAGGTGAAAACGGACATCGATTACTCGATGGCCGGAAGAAACCTCCCGGGCTGGGTTGCCGGCCTCTCAGAGAGAGCTGCAGGCGAATCATCATGGGCACTCCTCGGATTACCCGGAGCTGCATACGCCACAGGGTTGATGGAGATATGGACAGCGGCCGGATGCGTCGCAGGAATCATTACGGCCTGGGCACTCCTCGCCTGGCGCCTGCGTGACGAAGCAGAAAAATACGACATAGCGACCTTCTCAGACTACATCGCAAAGAGGCATTCCGAAACCGGCAGATGGATCCGGATCGCCGGCAGCATGACCATTGTCTTCTTCTTCTTCTTTTACATCGGAGCCCAGTTCCTTGGAGGTGGAAAGACACTCTTCACCCTCTTCGGCATCAAACCTGATCTCGGTATGCTCATCATTGCCGTGGTGGTGGTTCCTTACACAATATATGGAGGTTTCAGAAGTGTCGCATATACTGACGTGCTGCAAGCCCTGATCATGATCATTACCCTCGTGGCCGGACCCTTGGCAGGTATGATCTATCTGGCACAGCACGCCGGACAAGGCTTTTTCGCCGGTACCATTACCGGTGCAGTAACAGGAGCGGGTGATGTATACAAATCACTTACCGGAGCTGCCAAAGGATTCGGCGCAGGTGTAGTCATTCTCGGCGGATTTTCATGGTTTTTCGGATACCTCGGCGGCCAGCCCCAGCTGAGCCTCAGGTTCATGGCCATCAAAGACAAACGGCAGGCCCGCCTTGCCAGAAATATCGGGATTATCTGGACTCTGCTGGCTTATCTCGGAGCCCTCTCCCTGGGCTGGATCGGTATCGCCATGTTTGGTCCCGAAGGGCTGGAAGACCAGGAATATGTGATGCCGAAAGTCATCGCCACCGTGTTCCCTCCGGCGATCGCAGGCATCCTCATCACAGGCGCCATAGCAGCCATCGTATCCACAGCCAATTCATTGCTCATTGTTTCCTCAACGGAACTCTCGGAAAACATCATCAAACCATTCCGAAAACGCGAAAGAAGAAAGACATCCGGACTCGCATATTCCCGGCTCATCACCGGATTCCTCGCCCTGATCGCACTGGTCTTCGCCTACCTCTCCTACGCCCCCCTGATGCTTACAGATAAATCAATTCAATACCTGGAAAAATCATCAGGTATCCCGGTGGAAGTGATCCGGCAACTCGAAACCATCAATGACGAAGAGTTCCTGAAAAAAGAGGATTTCAACGCAAAAATTTCAGATCTGATCGGTGAAAGCCATTTCAATTTATATGGCGGGCAGATATTTGAAAGTGCCAAAAAGGAAGGTACATTGATCTTTACCATGGTCAGCTATGTCTGGGCGGGTATCGGTGGCACCTTCTCCATTGTAATCCTGCTTACCCTTTTCTGGAGAAGGTACCATGGAAGGGCCGCACTGCTGACGATTCTATCCGGGCTGCTTTTCACAATTATCTGGATCGGTACAGGAATGGAGGAAGTGGTTACATCACGCATCCTCACCTTCCTGGTCGCAGGAGTAGTGGCTGTCCTGTCCACCCTCCTGATCCCATCCCACAGGCCTCAGCCGGAAGGTCCCGGATGATCCCCTGCCCTCTCACGGAAAATCAGTATGTCATAGGGAAAAAGATTGATGGGTATCTCCGATGTAACGGGTTGCAGGGATACCCAGATTTCCGAATGAAGATAGTGCTTCATCAGAACCCTGAGCAACTCCTGGTTTTGGGGTTCGTTGTAATAGAATACGAACAAACGCTCATTTCCGGAAGGAAGCTGTTCCATGATCCTCCCGGCCTCCTCCCTGTAATCCTTCGTTGTCAGGTTTTCAAATCCCTTATACTTGATACCTTGATGTGTTCCAATGCCTGTGGGGAAGCTGAAAAGCCTGTATTCCGCATCAATGTTCCCGCTGCTGAGATAGTATTTCACTGTAGCATAGCTGAGGTTGGTGACAATCACTCCGTCACCATCACGCAACATGGAGCCGATCCTGCGAATTTCCCTTGCGGGATGGGAAGGATGACCGGAGAGGTATTGCCATTCGCTGTTCACCTGGTAAGCGGCGCCGGCCAACAATACTGCGAATCCCATGATCATCATCCACCGCCGGTTCAGGGCTGACCATATCCAACCCATCAGGATCAGGAATGCCGGCAAAACCATGATGGTATACCTGCCCGGGATGAATACGGGGTAAACCTCGGAGAACAGGTATGCAGCGATCAGGGCAACTGCGAAATAGCTGATCAGGGCCAGCTTTGTAAAGCGATCCGGTAATTCCTGAAGGGTAAAGGTTTCCGGCTTCCCTCTTTTACGGGCCGGAGATTTGAAAAAGAAAATCAGCAATATGCCGACAGCAGTAATCACGCCATAAGTAGCCACATGTCCCATGCTGTAATATCCGAGCGTTTCCATAAGCATACCAGGCCTGACTTCCGGCATCCATCCGATATAGGTCTGCGACGATATGTTTTTGTAATAGAGAAAGGCAAATGCCGGCAGGGAAATGAGAAAACCAGCCGAGAACCTTAAAAGGAAAGGTTTGGACTGTGGAATGAGCCTGTACCGGCGAAGCAACATATCGAGAGCCACTGCGAAAAATTGTGCGGCATATATGAAGAAACACCAGGGATGTGTCAAGCTCAGCAGGTTGATGACCGCGTATATCAGGAAATTACGGTTTCCGGGTTCATGATACATCCTGATCATGAAAAAATATGCCCAAAGAGAGAGCAGGGGCTCAAAAGTATAAGGCCTGGCCTGGTTCGAGTACAGGATCAGGAAAACGTTTGTCGCTGCAAGCATGAGTACCCATATGGCCGAGACGGTGTTGATCAGACTTCGGGTGATCCAGAACAGCGACAATACCAGTGTAAGAGCCGACACTACTGAAAAAGCCCTCAGGGAAAGTTCCGAGACCCCCGTAACAAGACTCCACGCCTTCAGCAGCACAAAATAGACCGTATCCGGAAGATCACCGGTAAGCCTGGCGAGGAAGGTCTGCATATCAGAAAGAAGGATGTTCGCCACCAGGGCCTCATCCTGCCAGAAATGTCTTGCACCCGTATGATGGAACATCAGGAAGGCAGCGGCAAGAAAAGCGGCGGCTGCAAAAAAGAGCTCCGTTCTCTGAGTCTTTCCGGCCCGTATATGCCGCTGTATTTTTCTTGTGTCAGCCACAGCACGAATGTAATTCAATTTTCAACCGTGCGGCACTTTGCAGTAAACATGTTTTTTACGGTTCCGGTTTCATTATTTGAAAAAAAACCGGATATTTGCACCCCTGTTTAAAAACGAGCTGAAAAACTAAAAAAGTCATCATGCCAACAAGAATGCGATTGCAGAGAAGGGGTAAGAAGGGACGTCCCTATTACCACGTTGTCATTGCGGATGGTCGTGCACCACGAGACGGAAGATTCATTGAAAAGATTGGCACTTACAATCCCATTTCAAAGCCTGCCGAAATCAACCTTGACTTCGACAGGGCGCTTTATTGGTTGCAGGCCGGGGCACAGCCAACCGACACGGTAAGGTCACTCCTGGCATTCAGGGGTGTCCTTTACAAAAATCACCTGCTGAAAGGTGTAAGAAAAGGAGCCCTCAGCGAGGAGATGGCCGAAGCCAGATTCCAGGAGTGGCTCAAGGATAAGGAGGCGCGGTCAACCGGCCTTAAGAAAGAGATCGATTCCGCAGAACGGGAAGAAAACAGGAAACGGCTTGAGGCCGAGAAGAAGATCAACCAGGTTCGTGCGGATACTATTGCAGCCAAACAGGCTGCCGAACTGAAGAGACTCGAGAAGGAAAAAGCTACAGGAGAATCTCAGGAGCAACCCGTGGAGGCTGCTCCTGAACAGGTTGGGGATAGTACGGTCGTCGAAGCACCGGAAGTCGTTGCCGAAACACCGGCAGAGGCCCCTGCTGACAAGGCCCCGGAAGAAATCCCGGAAAACGCTCCTGAAGAAGAATCCCCCGAAGAAAAGCCGGGTGAATAAAGCTCCGGCAACCACCCGGTAAAGAAATACTTTGCCGGTCATGAACAAAGACGATTGTTATCTCCTGGGAAGAATCATTAAAACATCAGGTTACCATGGTGACCTGGTGTTTTTTTTTGATGTTGATGATGTGGCACCCTATGAAGGAATTGAGACTGTCTTCATAGACATCGGGGGTGGTCTTGTCCCTTTCATGATTGAACATTTGCAATTCCGGCCCAACCGGACAGCCACCGTGCATCTTGAAGATGTAGACGATCAGGAGACGGCCGTGGCACTCCTGCGGGCCTCGCTCTATCTGCCGCTGGATTGGCTCCCCCCGCTCAGTGGCAAAAAGTTCTATTTCCATGAAATCAAAGGATTCATTGTGATCGATCAGCAACTGGGAACGCTGGGGCCTGTCATTTCAGTCATCGATGTGACCGCCCAACCCCTGCTGGAAATTAGCTACAGGGGAAAAAAAATACTGATTCCTGCGGTTGACGAGATCATCAGAAAAATAGACCGGAAAGCAAAAACGATCCAGGTACTGATCCCGGAAGGCCTTCTGGAGATCAATGCATAACCTTGGGAATGATGGCTGGTTCACACAAGCATTACAGGGAAAAAAATTCCGGCCTTTTCAACCTGATGCAGGGAAACTGGACAAAAAATGATGATCATTCCTAACTTCGTGATTGCATATTTTTGCCTGGATGAGAACATGTCATGAAAGAATTTGTATTTGCTTCCCACAATCATCATAAAGTAAACGAGATCCGCCAGATCGCCGGTCAGGGGATAACCATCCTCAGCCTTAAGGACATCGGGTTTACCGACCCCATTCCGGAATCCATGCCCACCCTCGAGGGCAATGCCCTGCAGAAGGCCCGGACAGTATTTCATACTGCGAAAAAGGCTTGTTTTGCGGATGATACAGGACTTGAGATTGAAGCACTCAACGGAATGCCGGGGGTGAAATCGGCACGGTATGCCGGAGAGGATCAAGACTTTATACGGAACATGAGAAAAGTGCTGAGTGAAATGAATGGCATTGCAAATCGAAGGGCAAGGTTCAGAACAGTCATAGCTCTGATCATCAATGACTCAGAGTATTTATTTGAAGGCATGATTGAAGGAACGATCATGGAAGCGCCCCGTGGCCTTATGGGATTCGGCTATGATCCCATTTTCCAGCCTTCAGGCTATAGGATTTCTTTTGCAGAAATGGACGCACCGGTTAAAAACCGGATCAGCCACAGGGGCATAGCCTTCAGGAAACTCATGGATCATCTCAACTCCCTCTGATCCATACCCTCCTGATCTCCGTTTATGCTCTGCTCCCTTATATACTCCATCGCTTCGGCCTCCTGATCCGGATTCAGCCATTTGATGTCCATATCCTTTCTGAACCAGGTCATCTGTCTCCGGGCATATCTTCTGGTATGTGTAATGATGTCGCTCACAGCCTGATCCAGGCTGCACTGCCCCTGGAGATAGCTGATGATCTCCCGGTAACCGACTGTTTTCAGCGCATTCTGCTTCCAATAGGGTTTCAGCCGGGCCACTTCATCCAACAACCCCATTTCCATCATCCTCTCCACCCTTTTTGCAATGCGTTCATTCAGTTCCTCCCTCGGCAATACGAGACCGATCTTGATCACCCTGAAGAAGCGCCGGGCAGTCTGGTTCTTCCTGAATGATGAGTAGGGCCTGCCCGTAGATAGACATACCTCAAGGGCTCTCAGCAGACGACTGGGATTCTTTTTATCGACAGTCCTATGATAATCAGGATCCAATGCCTGGAGCATCGTCGCCAGTGCAGTCACTCCCTTCTCCTTCAGAATTTCATCCAGCTGATCCCTGACATGAAGAACGGGACCGGGCATCTCGTCGATACCGCTGCATACCGCATCGGCATACAATCCGGAGCCGCCCGTCATGACTGCATAGCAGCATCGCTTATAGTAATCCTCAAGGAAACCGATGACATCCCTCTCATAAAGCCACGCATTGTAATAATCAGTGACTGAAAGATGCCCTGCGAAATGGTGTGCCACCGCACTGAGCTGGGTTTCCTCGGGAAAAGCAGTCCCGATCCGGAGTTCCCTGAAAAACTGCCTGGAGTCGGCTGAGATGATCTCAGCTCCGAGTGACCGGGCAATATGGATCGCGAATGATGTTTTTCCGACAGCGGTGGGACCCAGAATGACCACCAGAAACCGGCCCGTTGAAGAGGTTGCCAAGGAATACGGTGCGTGAATCTCAGGGGAATCCCACGTTCTGGTCATGGGGAAAATCCATGGAATCCTTCAGCAGGTCATTGAACTCGTCAAGAAGTTGCTGGCTCAGGCTGTCTTTCTCTGTCAGCAGGTAGTTTTCCTTCACGGCCTGCCGGTCTATTCGACCGGTTGAACGTGTACACCGCGGGTATTCCGCATCCTCATGAGCACGGGTCACTTTAACCAGTTCAATGAAAAAAGTGTACATGTTCAGGAAGTCGTATTCGTAGACAAGTCTTTGGCGGGGCTCCAGAATGAAGTCCCGGATCTTCGCATCCTTCATGATAAATATCTCACCCAGGCTGTTTTCGGCCTCCTTCCTTTCCAAACCATCCCCCATCATATCGATAAGGGTGATCTCACGAAGCTTGGCCCATTCCTGGTCACAAATGTGAAAGGAAGCCAGCTCATTCCCGCTCAGGCCTGCTGATTCTGTGAGGATCAGATGGAAATCAAAGAAAGTCTGGTCTGCCCTGATTTCAATGTCCCTGATGAAATCTTCATTCAGATCCGATAAAATCCTGAATTTGTATGCATACATTGCAGTTAACCTGTTATTTGTACGATAAAAATACTAAAAAAATCACATCAAGCTTCATTTTCATTGTCTGTATTCAAATTCCACAACCGGGAAGCCAGGCGGAATAAAATGGCAGTAATCAGGCGGGAATCAGATCAATTTTGTTTTTCCTGGAAGAACCCTACATTTCTTCACCATCTGCGGGATGTTCAGTGACGATGGGGATCAATCCCATCGATTTAGCCTTTTCGATCATAAACCGGTAGGCTTCATTGAAATCGTTCCGTACCACTCCATCGAGAATGGCTTCACGGATGGCATTCTTCAGGATTCCCACCTCTTTTCCGGGTTTTATCCCGAAGGTTTTCATGATGATCTCTCCGGTGATCGGAGGCTGCCAGTTCCTGACCCTGTCTTTCAGCTCAATTTCGACAAGTTTTTGCCTGACAATTTCGAAATTGCGGAGATGCTTCCTCACTTTACTGATATTCTTGGAAGTGATGTCTGCCTCGCAAAGGAGTATCAAATCCTCGATATCGTCCCCTGCCTCGAAGAGCAGTCTTCTCACGGCGCTGTCAGTGACGTGATCCTCTGACAGCGCGATGGGACGCAGGTGTAAAAGGATCATTTTCTGGACATATTTCATTTTCTCGTGGAGGGGGAGCTTGAGCTTTTTAAAGATACCCGGCACCATTTTCGCACCCAGGAACTCATGCCCGTGAAATGTCCATCCCGTTCCCGGTTCAAAACGCCTTGTGGCCGGTTTGGCCACATCATGCAGCAATGCGGCCCACCGCAGCCAAAGATCATCCGAATGGGAGGCCACGTTGTCAAGCACCTGAAGTGTATGGCGGTAATTATCCTTATGCCCTTTGCCCTCAATGGTTTCAACCCCTTTCAGTTCCTCCAGCCAGGGAAGAATGACCGGGAGCAGTCCTGTTTCTTCCAAAAGTCTGAATCCGGCGGAAGGGATTGGAGCCATGATCATTTTATTCAACTCTTCGCTGACCCGTTCCATCGAAAGAATCTCCATCCGTTGTCTGTTGCGGAGTATAGACTCCCTGATTGACGGATGGATATCAAAACGAAGTTGCGAAGCAAACCTGATGGCTCGGAGCATCCGCAGCGGGTCATCGGAAAAGGTGATGTCGGGATCACGTGGCGTCCGTATAATCCGGGCATGAATATCATGTACACCGTCAAAAGGATCGATGAGTTTGCCCCGGTCGGTTGCGTTGAGACTTACGGCCAGGGAATTAATGGTAAAGTCCCTCCTCAGCAGGTCATCAAGCAGGGTACCGGGCTTCACATCAGGTTTTCGGGAGTTGCTGCGGTACGATTCCTTCCGGGCTCCCACAAACTCAATCTGCATCGCCTCATCACCGGGAAGACGGATCATGGCGGTCCCGAAATTCCTGAAGACAGCCACCTTGCCCTGAATGCCATACTTCTCGCCCACCCTTCTGGCCATGGCAATCCCATCACCGACAACTACGATATCGATATCCATACAAGGCCTGCCAAGGAAACTGTCCCTGACATAACCACCCACCACATAGGCGTCCTCCCCCGACTCTGCTGCAATCTCTGAGATCACGTCAAAAACGGAATGTCGGATCATTTCCGGTACAGGATCCATCTCAGGATTCATAGCTATGCCAAAGGAATTGTTGATGTGAGGGGATATCTGCCGGCCGGATTATGCCAGTCCGGTTCAAAAGGCAATAATGCATTTCAGCCGGAAGGATATCGCCGATCTCAATGGTTGATCTCACTGACCAGTTGATCGTCTTCGTATTTCTCCTCCCTGATGAGTCTTCCCTCCTCATCCCAGTAGTAAAATGTTCCTTCCCGCTTACCCTCATTGTAAGAGCCTTCACGTTTCCTGGCGCCGTTGGGATGATATTTGGTTACCCGTCCATGGGCTTTCCCATCGAGCCAGTTCTCCGCTGATTCCGGAGTGCCGTCTTCAAAATACCATTTCCAAGGTCCTGTCTGTTTGCCGTTCTCAAACCGGCCTTCACTCCTGATATTTCCGTTGGGATGATATTTGATTTCAATGCCATGCTGGTTTCCCGCCCTCCAGTGGATTTCGGAATGTTGTTGCCCCGTCCTGTACCAGGCGCGCCAGATGCTGTCCTGAAGATCCTGTTCCCAGAAGCCCTCATATTCGAGTTGTCCGTTCGCATGCCAGTACCGCCACATGCCGTCCTTTTTGCCTCCTCTGAAGTTGCCCTCGAGATGTATGGTGTCGTTGTCATGGTACTTCTTCCACAGTCCTTCCCTGAAGCCGTTACCGTACTGCCCGACGAATTCAATCTTGCTGTTGGTGTACCAGGAACGGTAAGGCCCATCGGCCAACCCGTTCCGGAAAGTTGTCTCGGCCCTCCTGGTGGAGTCCTTGTGATACTCTATCGCTTTCCCTGAGAAAGGTTTGTCTTCCCCTTTAATATAGGTAATCCCATCACGCTCCTCAAGGCTCTCAAGGTTCACCTCCTGACTGCATGCAATAAGAAAAATGGCCGGCATAAAAAATAAAAGGGTCTTTTTCATAAGTTGGTTTTGCTTAGAGAATAAGAGTTATAGGCACCGATTTCCATGCAAAAATAAGAAAATCCGGTCTCCGGATCACCTCATTCCGGACTTCCGGCACATGGCCATCGAAGGATACCTTTAACCAGGTGTCAGAAGTTCCTGTAATCAAATGTTTCGATGTTGAAATACTTTCTCGGGCTGCAATCCCCTTTCAGATAGCTCATCCTGATATTCTTGCTGAGGTTAAGCTTGATACCGAAGTACAGGTCAAAACCGGTAATGTCGCTGAGGCCAAAGATCTCCCCGATCTTATCCGTTCCGATAAAGAAATTGTGGTGTCTGAAAAACAGGCCGATCCTCGGGTGTTTCCAGTCGAACTCAAACATGGAGACCGGAACGCTGAATTCCAGCTTGGGTATCTCGTAACGTGGGGTAAATGCGAAGACGGTGGGTCTTTTCACGTAGGTATGGCCGATCGAGAAGCCAAAGAACACCATTCCGTTCAGGTACAGTTCCCTTCTGACCGCCCAATCGAACTGAAGGCTCACGACGGGAGGAAGATGCATGGTGAACTGGTCACCCCTGGCGGATTGACCGGGGAAATCGGAAAAGTAATGATCCAGCTTGGCAGTGATCTCGTTGACGCTTCCTTCAGGCACAGTATCTTCCCAATCCAGCCATACAGTATTTCTGTGAATGAACTCCCGGACATCTGCTTTTTTCCGGAAACGGATATAGCCCAGGTCAAGTATGGAGAGTCCCGCCCTGTAGCGGTAGTGTTCAAAGCGTTGCTCACAAAGCCTACCCATGACTACAGTGGAATGCCCCCTCTCTGTTTTCTGATAGATTACGCCGGCATCGGCAGAAATCCCAAAGCCCCGGGAAAGAGGCCCTTCAGGGTAATCATTGTTGTCATAGTCAACAGGAAGACTATATCCGTAATCGAAGCTGACATCATAAACATATGCGACAGTATCGTTGTCCACATAATAATCCACATTGTGGATGTTGACATAGATGGCCGACATGCCCAACAGAGGTTTGACCGAAATCCCGGCCGACCAGTATTCCCACTTGTTCCTGTGGAAATTCCATGCATAGCTCAGGCCGATCTCGCTCCACATCAGGCTGCCGGCCCTGGCATCCTTCAAATGAATGAACCTTAAGTCATGCTGGGGATAATAATCCAGGGCTTCATAGAGAAATACGGCCATGTCCACCGGCAGGTTCCGGAAAGAGGAGATGCTCCTGAAGGCGGTACTTATTCCGAAAGCATGCTTACCGTAAACAAGCATTGCTGAGGGTCCCTCCAGGTAAACTCCCACTATTCCCTCCTTGTCATCCAGGCTGCGGTTCACATCAGTCACAAAACCGGATTCACCATATGAAGGATAGGGTCCGCCTGTAATAAAACGGAAAGGGTTGTAGTCCCTCCGGTGTATAAACAGGTAGTCATTTTCCACGAAGCTGCCGAAGGTGAAAAGATGGAAATCCATGTAGTACCTTGATGTGACCATCAGTGCAGGATTCAGGTGCAGGGCACATGTACCTGCGTAATTGCTCTGCGATATGCCCAGCCTGTATTGACCGGCTGAAGGAGCGGGAAGCCACAGAAAAAAAAGAATGACCGGGATCAGAAATATGCCGGAATTGCCGGTCAGACAGCCGGTAAATCCGGAGGCTCCTCCACCCGGCGGGTCATCCTTCAACATCCGGCTTACGATGCAGTAAAACCTCCGGCATGACCGGTGCATGACAATATCACCCAACACAAGGGAGGATTTTCGTGATCAGACTTGAAAACGTAAATATAGCTGAATTCTTGTTCCGGAAATCAGAGTAGCCCCAAAAGCAGAAGCCAGAGCGCCTGAAAGGGTGGGACAGGCCTCTGGCTTCAATTAACCAACCAAAACCAAATTAATCAGAAATTAACCACCATGAAAAAATTCTCAGATTGTAATAAATCTGATGGTAAGCAAAGAACCGTATTATTGTTTGCAACATTTATACCAAAACATTTATTACGCTGATTTACAAATGTATAAATTGAAAAAGGCGGAAGTGGGAAAGCCTGGATAAATATGTGGGAAATAAATCCAGTCTGATTTGCAAGTATTTACGATATATCCGTTTTCGTAAACACTTCCGTATTTGGAGAATCTCAACCGGAAGACTTTTCCGTCACCGGTTCTCCGAACAACTCAAAGGCTTCCGCTCCGGTTATTCTGACATCACAGAACATTCCCGGCATCAGCCCGCCATCCTTTGCAGAAATAATGACTTCATTATCCACTTCTGGTGAATCATACTCTGTCCTTCCCGAATACAAACCGGGGGTTTCCATACGGTCCACTATGACCTTCAGGGTTTTGCCGATGAAGGAGATGTTTTTCTGAAGGGCAATCTCCTGTTGTATTTTCATGATCCGGTCGGCTCTCTGTTTTTTGACAGATCGGGGAACATGATCATCCAGTCGGAACGCAGCTGTTTGCTCCTCGTGAGAGTATTGAAAAACCCCGAGGCGGTCAAACCGCGTTTCCCTGATGAATTGCAGCAGCTCACGGAAATGGAGTGCAGATTCCCCGGGATACCCGACAATAAGCGTAGTACGTATGGCAGCCCGGGGAAGTTTCTCCCTGATTTCCACCAGAAGCCTTTCGATTCCGGCCCTGGTATGCCCCCGGAGCATGGATTTGAGGATTTCGTTACTGATGTGCTGCAGGGGCAGGTCGATATAGTTGCAAATGTTTTCCCTTTCCCTCATCAGGTCGATAAGTTCCGGGGGAATGCCTCCCGGGTAGAGATACTGGAGTCGCAGCCAGGGAATATCCGCAGATGCCGAAAGCCGATCCACCAGATGTACGAGCCTTCTCTGGCCGTAAAGTTCCATGCCGTAGGACGTAAGATCCTGGGCAACCAGGATGATTTCCCTGGCACCGGCTGACACCAGCATCGAAGCCTCTTCAAGTATCTCCTCCTCGGACCTTGATCTCTGGGGGCCTCTGATCAGGGGAATGGCACAGAAAGAGCACCTCCGGTTACAGCCTTCTGAAACTTTCAGATATGCATAATGGGGGGGGGTGATGAGTTTTCTGCTCAGCGGGTCCGGTGCAACCGGATGGCCGGTAAATCTTCCGAGGATAGCCCGGAGATCATCGACCCCGAAAATGGCATCCGCCTCCGGGATTTCACGGGCCAGATCATCGGGATACCTGCCCGAAAGGCAGCCCATAATGGCCAGCTCCCTTATTTTTCCCTGAGTTTTCAGGGCAGCATAATGGAGGATCGTATCAATGGATTCCACCCGTGCATCATGAATAAAGCCGCAGGTATTGATGATCACGATATCGGCCGGCAGCGGGTCGTCATCATGGATGACATCTAATCCCTCGCGACGCAGGTTTCCAGACAGCACTTCCGAATCTACGAGGTTTTTGGCACACCCGAGGGTAACAATCCGGATTCTTGCAGGGCGGAAAGGGCTGTTTTTTTTAACGGTGCTGGACAATTTTATTTAAACAGGCTGTCAATGAATTCATCCCGGTTAAAGATCTGGAGGTCGTCGATTTTCTCACCGATGCCTATATATTTCACCGGTATCCTGAACTGGTCGGATATTCCGATGACGACCCCTCCCTTGGCGGTTCCGTCCAGCTTTGTCAGAGCCAGGGCATTCACTTCTGTGGCGCCGGTGAATTGCCTGGCCTGCTCATATGCATTCTGCCCGGTGGATGCATCCAGAATGAGCAGCACCTCCTGTGGTGCTTCAGGGATTACCTTTTGCATCACCCGTTTGATCTTGGAGAGTTCATTCATCAGGTTGACCTTATTGTGAAGTCTTCCGGCGGTATCAACGATTACAATGTCCGTACCCTTCTCCACAGCGGTTTTAACCGTATCGAAGGCGACAGAGGCAGGGTCAATGCCCATTCCCATGCTGACCATTGGCACCTGGGCTCGGTCGGCCCATATCCTGAGCTGATCAACGGCTGCAGCCCGGAAGGTATCGGCGGCTCCCAGCAATACGGACTTGCCCTCTTTTCTGAAAAGATGGGCCAGCTTGCCGATCGTCGTGGTCTTCCCCACCCCATTGACACCCACAACCATGATCACATAAGGAACCCCTTCCCGCGACGGCGCTTCCTCACCGGGAACAGGGACGGGATTCTCGCACAACAGGGCGGCCACCTCCTCCTTCAGGATGACATTCAACTCACCCGTTCCCAGGTATTTGTCACGTGCCACCCTTTTCTCCAGTCTTTCAATGATCCGGAGAGTTGTCTCAACTCCCACATCAGACGTAACCAGTACCTCCTCCAAATGATCCAGAACTTCATCATCCACCCGGGACTTACCGGCAACAGCCCGTGAAATCTTTGCAAAAACACTTTCCCGGGTCCTGGTAAGACCACGGTCCAGATCCTGTTTCTTTTCTTTTGTAAAGATGCCGAAGATACCCATCGTCATGAGATTAAAAAAGCCTTTTCCTTCAGGAAAAAGCTTTTCAGAACCGACAAATCATGTCAGGTGTTCGTTTATTTCTTGGCAAGGAATTCCTTTACACGATCCATGTGGACCACACTCTCCTTGAATGCATATGCTCCGGTCTTCGGTGATTTCACCATTTTGATCACCTTGGCATAATTCTTTGAACCGGTCTGCAGGGTTGCAACAACTTTCTTTGCCATAACTGGATTTATTTGATTTCCTTATGAATCGTCATTTTTTTCAAAATGGGATTGTATTTTTTGAGCTCCAGACGCTCAGGAGTATTTTTCTTGTTTTTGGTGGTGATGTAACGGGAGGTACCCGGTTTACCGCTGTCCTTGTGCTCGGTACACTCGAGAATCACCTGGATACGCGCGTCCTTGGTTTTCTTGGCCATAACCCAGATATTGAATTTCGGGGTGCAAAGATATATATTTCAAACAAACTATCCTAACACGGTATAAAAATTTATCTTTGAAATGTGAGTACATGGACAATACACCTGAACGGCTTCAGATCCTACCTACTCCTGGAACGATCCCTGTCGGAGCATTCCATTGATGCATATATCCATGATATCGGCAGACTGATCCAATACCTTGACCTCAGTGGACTGGACCTGCCCCCTGAAAAAATTACAGGTGAGCATCTGAAAGGATTCATTCAATGGATCAATGGACTGGGCATGGCACCCACATCGCAGTCACGGATCGTATCCGGGATCAGGACATTTTACAGGTACCTCCAGATGGATGACACGTCATTGTCGAATCCCGCTGAGCTTCTTGATCTCCCCAAAACGGGACGGAAGCTCCCGGACACCCTGTCGGTGGAGGAAATTGACCGCATCATCAGAGCAATTGACCTGAGCAAACCGGAGGGGATACGAAACAAGGCAATGCTTGAAACGCTATATGGATGCGGATTACGGGTTTCCGAACTCATCACCCTGAAGATCACGCATGTATTCTTCAGGGAGGGATTCATCAGGGTAGTCGGGAAGGGAGACAAGGAACGGATGGTTCCGCTGGGTTCTGTAGCGGCCAAACACATACAACTTTACCTGCAGCATGTCCGTTCACATATGAACCCGGTCAGGGAACACTCCGACACCCTTTTCCTGAACCGGCGGGGCCGGGGGCTGACACGTGTGATGGTGTTCCTGATCATCAGGGATCTCTCAGGGTCCGCAGGGATACATAAAAGGATCAGTCCCCATACATTCCGTCATTCATTTGCCACACACCTGATTGAAGGAGGAGCCGATCTCCGGGCAGTTCAGGAGATGCTGGGGCATGAATCCATCACCACCACTGAAATCTACACCCATCTCGACAGGGAATACCTGAAAAGTGCGGTGCTTTTATGCCATCCCCGTTCCGGGGTAAAGAAGCAGGCATCACGTAAAAGGTGATCCGGGCTCGCGGGACATATGCCGGTATACCATATGATCCATCCAGTAAGGGAAAAACTTGTTCAGCCTTACCGTCCATTTGCCCTGTGAGGTGAGTATCAGCATCCTTCTTCGTTGCTCGACGGAACGGATAATATGTGATGCCACTTGCTGCGGGCTCATCATTGAGGCCTCGTCTCTGGGTGATTCGCCCTGCAGGCCTCCGTCAGGACCCAGTGCAGTGAACCGGATGTTGGTGGCGGTGAATCCAGGGCAGGCGATCAAGACATGCAAACCTTTCTTCAGGTACTCAATACGCAAAACCTCGAGAAATCCCTGCAATGCGAACTTCGATGCCGAGTATCCGGATCGTCCGGGAAGGCCTTTGAATCCGGCAATCGATGAGACTCCAACCACGGAGCCCCGGGATTCCAGGAGGTGCGGCAAGGCATATTTCGTGCAGTAGACCGCCCCCCAGAAATTTACATCCATCAACCGGTGCAACACGGTCAGGTCTGTATCGCCGAACAGTGCCCTCATGGAGACACCCGCGTTGTTGATCAGCACATCGATCCTGCCAAACCGTTCCATTGTCTCTGCAATGACTACCCTGCAGTCTTCCTGGCGCGTCACGTCGGTGGTAACCGTCAGCGTTCCGGATGCACGAGCCCGGATGGACTCCTCCAGCGACGCCAGCTTATCTTCACTCCGGGCAGCCAGAACCACTGTATCGCCCCGGGCGGCATAACCTTCCGCCAGTGCCCGGCCGATACCCGAAGAAGCCCCTGTAATGACGACCACCTTGTTGTTCATGATGTCTGATTTAAACCGGTAAAAATAATTCATTTTACCGCCCTGAACAAGTCAGGCCAGCCTGGGGAAACAGCTTCCCAAACGAAAGTTTTATAATTTAGCTGTTTCAGGTCTGCAGTAAGAATACGGTCTGCTGCGGGGAATAATTTAAGAGCATGCCTTTGACCGAGAGAGAGTTGTTTTTCCGTCATCTGGGCCTGCCCTCGGCTCATCCGGTGGCCCTGGAGATCACGCATGCGGAAGGGATATATCTCTACACGGCCGATGGAAAAAGATATATTGATCTTGCGTCCGGGGTTTCGGTAAGCAATACCGGTCACCGTCATCCCGCCGTCCTGCAACGGATCAGGGAACAGACGGACCGCTACCTTCATTTGATGGTTTACGGTGAATATGTGCAATCGCCGCAGGTCCGGCTGGCAGAACATTTATCCCGTCTCCTTCCGGATCGACTCAATGCCGTTTATTTTGTCAATTCCGGGAGTGAGGCCATCGAGGGTGCAATGAAGCTGGCCAAAAGGTTTACAGGGCGCCGTGAGATCATCGCATTCCGGAATGCATATCATGGCGGCACTCACGGCGCCCTGAGCATTCTGGGCAATGAGTCGCTGAAATACGCGTTCCGGCCGCTATTACCGGGAATCCGGTTCATCCGTTTCAACCATCCGGATGATCTTGAAATCATCAGCCAGTCAACGGCTTGTGTGGTGGCCGAAACCATCCAGGCTGAAGCGGGTATCATACTGCCGGAAGAGAACTTCCTGAAGCATCTCCGGAAGCGCTGCGATGAAACAGGAGCGTTACTGGTCATTGATGACATCCAGATGGGATTCGGCCGGACAGGCCATATGTTCAGCTTTGAGCCCTATGGTATCGCTCCTGACATTCTTACACTCGCCAAGGGTATGGGCGGCGGTATGCCAGTCGGCGCATTCATCTCATCCCGTCAGATTATGGATTCCCTCTCCTCGGATCCTGAACTGGGGCATATCACCACCTTCGGAGGCCATCCGGTCTCCTGCGCCGCCGCCCTCGGTAACCTGGAAGCGATCGTGGGCGAAAAGCTTTGTGAACAGGCACAGGCTTCGGGCAGGCTGATAAGACAATTGCTGGAAAACCATCCCGCCATCGTCCAGATACGCGGAAAGGGTCTGATGATGGCTGTTGAGCTCAGGGATGAACCTGCAGCCCAGGCCATGACCACCCAGATGATCCGGAGAGGATTGGTGACAGACAGGTTTCTATTCAGACCCCAGGCATTCCGTATCGCACCACCCCTGATCATCAGCAAGGAGGAAATTCTGCAAACTTGTGGTATCATCCGTTCCTGTCTTGATTCCATCTGACTGCCCCCACTTTTTCATCCGCCTGCCAAAAAACGCCATATTGACAGACGCCTGATACTTTATCCAATTATTTAGTGCCATTGTGTCATGCTTACTGTCTTTCCAGCGGCAGGAAAACATTATGTTTTATACTGACGGAAATCAGGTTTGCAAATTTAAACTGTCTGATTTCGTCAGTATATGCTGATCTGTAAGATTTTACTTCGCCTGCCTGTCATGCCTTCGACCTGTCTTCCTCCAGGAAGGCAGGTAAATCGTTGGACAGGCAGACAGGCAAAATCAAACAACATCAGTATAAATGGTATGTATTTTGACGATGAAAGGTCAACGAACCAAAAAGAAAGGAGGATCGAACCATGTTACCAGTAATCAAGCAAGGCTGGAGATTTCCGCGACTGGCGGATGATTTTTTCGGGAGGGATTGGTTATCATCCTTTTTGGAAGACGAAGTCGGGATGACCACCCCTGCAGTCAACATCAACGAAGGCAAGGACCACTTCAGGATCGAACTGGCGGCACCCGGACTGGACAAGGAGGATTTCCGGATCTCGCTCGATCATAATGTACTGACCATCTCTTCGGAGAAAAAAGAGGAGAAGACGCAGGACGATGACCAGATCACACGCCGCGAGTTCAGCTATTCTTCGTTCTCCCGCTCTTTCACTTTGCCGGAAGCTGTAAATCCGGAGAAAATCAAAGCGGAGCACAAGAACGGCATTCTCAGCATCGTCCTTCCGAAAAAGGATGAAGCCAAAGTAAAACCTGCCAGACAGATCAAAATTTCTTAAAAAGGATACGGGAGCAGTTGCCTGTGCAACTGCTCCCGTTTTAATCAATGGAGGGAAAAGCCATGTTGATCATCAGAAAACATTCCCTGGTCCCCGACTATGACACGGAGCGGGACGAGCTTTCGCGCTTTTTCGATGTACGGAAAACCATGTGCATGCCGGCCATCAATGTATATGAAAACGGTCAGGAGTACACCATTGAAGTAGCGGCACCAGGCCTTAAAAAGGAAGATTTCTCATTGGATATCGAGCGGGATATCATGGAAATTTCATCATCCCGTGAGATGGAGCAAACAGGGGACATGAAGGTGCTCAGGCAGGAGTTCTGTTACGAAGGATTCCGCAGGAAATTTGAAATTCCTGACAGTGTGGACCCCGACCAGATCAATGCCACCTATGATGCAGGAATTCTCAGGATCATCCTGCCCAAGAAAGAAGAAGCCAGGGAAAAACCGCCCAGGACCATCGGGATATCCTGAGCCGGGTTTTAAAACATGATTTATCAGGGCAGGTCTGCACCTGCCTTTTTTATTTCCCTGTAAATTTAATCCTCCGGCAAGAAAAGACCCGGGATCACGTTATAGTTGAGCAGCATTGGATCATCTGAAAAGCAAAACGATTTCATGGAAGGGAAACCAAACCCTTATCTTCCCTGCGATCACTGCGGACATCTGAACCCGCTTTCTGAATACCTCATTTTCTGCAACCGCTGCGGAAAAAAGCTCGGGATAAATTACCAGGCTTGGGTCAGGGATCATCCCGGAGGCAGTTTCGTGGATTTTGCCGCAAGGTACGGAGTGCTGCCCGGGGAAGGGAAAAAGGAATCACCGGGGCAGGCGTGGTTCCGCAGGAAGCCATCCGGCATGGCCGGTCTGGCAATCATTGCAGCCGCATTGTTGATCACTGTTATTCTCGTCATGGGAATGACCGATATCCCTGACATCCTCAGGAGGGCCCTGTATAAAGACCTCAGCCAACTGACCAGCCAGGAATGGAACAGGGTCATGCTGGATGACTTCGGGATGTCCTTTAAATCACCGATCACACTGAAGACAAAAAAAACTTCGTGGTTCAGGATACCGCATGACGAGGGCAGTCCGTTGCTCAGAGAAAGTCAGATGACAGGAAAAATCGGTAACCGCTACAGGATGGAAATACATTGTGCGGTATTTAATCCCGAAACTGTTCTGGTACATCCGGAGATGATAAAACAACTGATCCTGGGACTCAGGCAAAAGAGAGGCATTACCAGCGTCAACTTCTACCCGGAAAAGATACACATGCCCGGTAAGACGGGACACCTCTGCAAAGGTTCCTATTTATACCGCGGCCGGTTGATGCGTTCGTACCTCCTTGTGATCACACAGATGAACAGCTTGTGGATTATGCATATCTCCGCGGTTTTCCGCGATCCCAGCGGTCCTGAGATCGCCGAAAGGGTGCTCAGCTCACTCAGGATCACCGATCAGGAATTTGCAGGTACTCCGGAACCGGGGAACAGAAACCCCAGTGAATCTACCTGTTCCTCCAAACGGGCCATCTCCTGTGAACAATACGGAAATTCACCTGTTTTACTGGCGGGAAACATTTCCATCCTGAGATGAAAAAAACAGACAAACTCAAGAGACAGCGCTACGAAATCTCCATGCGGATCATCCATCTGGAACATAAACTTGAGGCAGGCAGGAAATTGACCCGTGATGAAGAGTCGCTTATGATCATTCTCCGGAAGAAGGAAGAGGAGCTTGACCGGCGCATCAGTGAAATAAAAAAAGCCACTGAATGATGGAATACTATATCGGAAAAACCGTGGAGGCCGGCTTTGACCATACAGTGGAGCGGGTCAAAGGCTTGCTGAACGGGGAAGGATTTGGTGTTTTGACAGAAATTGATGTCAGCGACACCCTGAAGAAAAAATTGGATGTCGATTTCAAGAGATATCTGATCCTGGGTGCATGCAATCCTCATTTTGCCCACCAGGCTTTCCGGGCGGAGGATAAGATCGGGGTGCTCCTTCCGTGCAATGTGGTCATTATTGACCAGGGATCCGGACGAACAGAGGTGGCGCTGATGGACGCCATGTCGGTGATGAAACACACTGGCAATCCGAAGCTGGCCAGGATAGCAGATGAGATCAGCTGCAAACTGAGAAATGTCATTGACAAGCTTTAACGGACGGTTCGGAGCTGTGCCGTTGAGGCTGAGCCCCGACGGTTGCGATGCCACCGCTTGCTTTCAGTGTTCGCCTGATCCGGTCTCGCTGAATACCAGGGCCTCATAAATAAACAATTCTGCTTCCTTCCATCCGTCCCAACCCAGGCCTGCCTTATCGCGAGCGCAATGCCCCAGAAATTCCTCCAGATTCCAGCCTGTTTCCGTTGCCACCTGGGGAAGGAATGTGCCTGATTGGTTTCCCTTACGGATGTATATACCATGCTTTCCGAGGATGATCCCGTCAACGGATGTGATCTTTCGCAAAGGTGTCAGAACGGATACTTCCACCACGATCTCGTCGAGTTCTTCGGGCATAACGGGATGAAAACGCATATCCTGTGTGGCTGCTGCAACAGATATCTGGCGAACCACCTGGTAAAGGGGCATCTCTGCATCAAAACGGCCAATGCAACCTCTCAGCTGCCCGTTCTTGTTCAGGGTAACGAAGGCCCCGCAGGGCTGTTTTATGGATTCTGAAAAATCATGATCCTTCACTTCGCTCAGATTTCCGGTTTTGACGACCTCCTCCACCGCCTGCCTGGCCAGTGCAAGAAGCTGCTCCTTATCATCAGGTTCCAGGTGAAATCCGGTATCCTCCTGATCTCCCGCACCTGTAAGCACGATTGACCAATAACCTACCACACGACCCTTATCGCCCATCGGAATATCGCCGGAGTTCCGGTACCGGACAGTCTGAAACCTCGTCCCCGGATCGTTTTCAAACATATACATCAGTGTGGCGATGGAACTCCAACCACATGCCCGTGTCGCCAGTCCCGGCACCTTCCGGTTGGAAGGATCGCTGATGACTTCAAGAAATTGCAAAGGATTGCCGGATTCAATGGCACGTGCGGTGGCCTTATCAAGCGCAGCAGCATCCTGATGCTCCGGGTAGTGCGAAAAATCAGAGCTGATCACAAAAAAATTCTCCTCTTTCACGAAAGGAAGCAGTGCATCTGCTATCTCACTGCACATCTCCGGCGACTGACTTCCGATCACCACGGGGATGATCTGTAAGTCTTCTCCCAGCCGGTACTGCAGAAAGGGTAGCTGAACCTCAATGCTGTGCTCCCGTAAATGGACTTCCGGCCGGAAGGTGAAACAACTGTTCTTCTCAATAAGCTCCCTGCAGAGATTCAGATTGACCTTCACCGTTCCCAGAGGAGTTTCATAATGACCCGCACAATAGATGGATGCTCCTTCGAACAGGGTTGTATGGCTTGAGGCAATGATGAACACGTTCTCATATTTTCGCTGCGGATCCATCTGGTTGAAGCTGGAAGCCGCGATGACTCCGGAATAGACATATCCGGCGTGCGGTGAGATGACAGCCCTGACATCCTTAAAGCGGGCTTCATCTGCCTGTGAAAACAAATTCCTAAGCTCTTCCTTCAACTGATCAGCCGAACCGGGATAAAACTGACCGGCAACGGCGGGCTTCCGGTTGGCCAGTTCCACATCACCCTGCTGTCCGGCACGGTCCTGTGCAGAACAACCGCACGACAACAGAAAACCCACAAACAGCATGACACCTTTCCTGAAGCTCATTTTTACTATTTTTAGTGATCCGTTACTTCAAAAATAATAAATGTTATCCAAATCCCTCACCTTCAGAACAACCGCATTTTTTCTGGGATTCTCAACCATGATCACCCAGGTGGTCATGCTCAGGGAGTTCCTGACCGTTTTCCTGGGGAATGAGCTGGTCATCGGGGTGGTGATGGCTGTGTGGATGTTGCTGACCGGACTGGGGGCCCAGGCAGGCCGTTTGATCAGAACAGGCCGGCCGGACAGAATCATTTCATGGTATTTCCTTTTGACCGGGCTGCTGCCCCTGCCTATCTATGCTTCGTTGCATCTGATCCAGCACAGGATGTTTCCTTCGGGGGTCATGACAGGTCTGACAGAGGCACTGCTGCTGTCGGTGATCCTGCTGCTGCCCTTTTGCCTGATGAGCGGCGCCTTTTTTACATGGCTGAGCGCGCGCTGGTCAGAAGGAAGCGATGATAACCGCATCTCCAGCACATATGGGCTGGAATCCGCCGGTGCCGTCGCAGGAGGGTTCATCCTCTCCATTTTCCTTTTCATCATGAAGGGAACCTTCCCTCTGCTGGTCATGCTGGCCATGATCAACCTGGCAATGCTTTTTATCCTGTCGGGACTTCCATGGAAAATCGCAGCTGCCATTCTCACCGCGGGTTTACTCGCAACTGCAATGCAGGTGCCTCTGGATCTGCTCATTAAAAAAAACAAGTACCCCGGGCAGGAGATACTCAGAATGGATTATTCCCCTTACGGGGATATCATCGCGACCGGATATCTTGGACAGATCAATTTCTACGAAAACGGCACCCCACTGTTTTCAACGGCCGATATAGTATCGGCGGAAGAGAGTGTTCACTATGCCCTTTCCCAGCATCCCCATCCCTCCAGTGTGCTCCTGATCTCAGGCGGCACGGCAGGATTAATGAACGAAATCCTGAAATATCCGGTCACCCGGATCGATTATGCTGAAACAAACCCTGTCCTCATCGAGACCATGTTGTCGTTGGGGATCATTGACGAAAAGGATGAAAGGCTGAACCTGATCGGATCTGACCCCCGTCTGCATATAAAAAAAACATCCACCCGATATGATGCCGTTCTTGTTCAGGCCTCTGAGCCCTCCAACGCACAGGCCAACCGTTTTTACACATCCGAGTTCTTTTCAGGGCTGAAGGAGAAGATGAACAATGAGGCCGTAGTATCTGTGGGATTCATGCCCACATCCAACTACATCAGCAGGGAAACCATTGAAATTCATTCCCGCCTCTACAGCACGCTGGCACCATACTTCCGGCATATACTCATTGTGCCGGGCCACAAATTCTATTACCTGGCTTCAGATGCGCCACTCCGGATCAATGTTCCGCAACTGCTGAATGAAAAAGGCATCGCCACGGTTTACCTGAATTCCGATTACATCGATACACTGGACCTGAGTCGCCGTTCGGAAGAGATCCATTCATCGCTGAAAAGGGATGTTGACGCGAACAGGGATTTCAGGCCCATCGGCTATTACCTGCAGCTGCAATACTGGCTCTCATTGTTCAGTGCCTCCGGCCAGATATGGATATGGATACTGCTGATATTGCTGGTTTATTACCTGGTCAGGATGAGAGCACCTGATCACAGTCTGTTCGTCTCGGGTTTCACCGCTTCTTCACTGGAAATCATGCTGCTGATCGCTTTCCAGATGATTTACGGGGTGGTATACCAGGCTACAGGTTTCATCGTCATGCTTTTCATGACCGGATTGGCCCTGGGCTCTCTGGTTCTTGCGAAAAAAATGAAAAGTGACAAATCCTCTCTGGCCCGGACACAGTATCTTTTCGGTGCATTTTCCATTACCGCAGCCATGCTGATGGTTGTGCTTCAAAGCATTTCCGTGCATACGGGAATGGTCTATTCCGTCATATTCGTCCTTGCAGTAATGTCCGGAGTGTTCACCGGGATCATTTTTTCATTGACCACCCGTTTGAAAAAAGGCACATATAAGACAACAGCGGCAGCCCTGTATGAATCGGACCTGGCCGGATCGGCTGCCGGTGCCCTGGTCACGACTGTCTACCTGATCCCGCTGCTGGGATTCATCAGGGTGGGATTCTTCCTGATGCTGGTGAATATCCTTGTGGCGGCGGGTGTCTCCTTCGTATTGAAAAAAACTTAATTTTACAGGGTACTCATACCGTAACGATGACATCCGGATTTTCCAAACGGAAATTTATCAAAACGACCCTTGCAGGGATCGGTGGGTTGGGGTATCTGCTGAACAGCCCGTTTACGTCAAGAGCTTCGGAATGGCTCCTTGGAGACCCAACAGGCGCAGGTCAGACCGGAGGCCTGTGGAAATGGAGCCGGGAAGCCATGTTCTACGTACAGACACCCAAAGGCATCAAATGCCAGATATGTCCGAACAACTGTGTGCTCAAACCGGGAGAAACAGGTGATTGCCGCACCAGGAAATTCATTGATTCGAAACTTTACACCATTGCGTACGGAAACCCATGTGCCGTTCATGAGGATCCCATCGAAAAAAAACCACTTTATCATTTCCTGCCGGGCAGCCGGGCATTCAGCATCGCCACAGCAGGATGCAACCTGTCATGTCTCAATTGCCAGAACTGGGATATTTCCCAGTCCAGTCCGGAGCAGACCCGGAACTTCGACCTCATGCCCGAAGCAGTCGTAGAACAATGCCTTGCCAGCCATTGCGAATCAATAGCCTACACGTACTCTGATCCGGTGGCTTTTTATGAGTATACACATGACACAGCTGCGCTGGCCAGAGAGAAAGGCATTTTCAACATCCTGGTCTCTGCCGGTTATATCCATGAAGGACCCCTTCGCGAATGGTGCAGGTACATTGACGCAGCCAATATCGACCTGAAATCGTTCAGAAATGAAATATATGAAATGCTGAACGCCGGGACACTGGAACCTGTGCTGAACACATTGAAAATACTGAAAGAAGAAGGTATATGGCTTGAAATCACGAATCTGATCGTGCCAGGCTGGACCGATGATCTGGATATGATCCGCGAAATGTGTGAATGGCTTTTCCGGAACGGTTTTTCGGATTCCCCCCTGCATTTCAGCAGGTTTTATCCACAGTATAAGCTTACCAACCTGCCGGCCACACCCACCCCGGTGCTCGAAAAAGCAAGGGATATTGCCATATCCGAAGGAATAAAATATGTATATATAGGAAATGTTCCCGGGAATGATGCAGAGAACACATTCTGCCCGGAATGCAACAGGATGATTGTCGAGAGAAAAGGATTCCGCATCCTTTCGAACCATATTTCCCAAGGGAGGTGTTCTTTCTGCGGCGCAGAGATCGCCGGAAGATGGAATAAATAATACCATTAAATATGCATAATGCATGAAACGAAAATATTTTTATTTTTGCTGTTTGATCCGCTCTTCTAATGCCAAAAAAACAAAGATGTATTACCAGTCAATAAAAACAAGGAGACATATGAAAACAACGGGTATTATTGTTTTCCAGATGACATTCCTGATCTTATACAGTGGGGTCGCGATCCTCAGGGCACAGGATTTCCCGACTGATACGGTATGTGCCGGGGCCAACGAGTATTACAAGGTGCTGCCCACCCCCGGGTCCACTTACACATGGAGGATAAGCAGCGGTGGCACACCTACTTACGGGGTTGACATCAAGAATGACAGCATACGGATTGCATGGGCCAACACCAACACGATGGTTGAAGACTTCGTAAAAGTTGTAGAAACAAACAAATACGGGCGTTCCGGTGATACCATCACGCTCCGGATACTGCGTTTTCCTGCCCCCACAGCAACCATCAGCGGTTCGGACACCCTGTACGACGGCAACAATGGCACCGATAAAATTCTGGTGACCCTGACCGGTACCCCGCCATGGGATATCGTTTACAATGATGGACGCAATAACATCCCGGTTGAAAATATCGAGTCGAGCCCATACTCCATTCAGACCCGGCCACTCAGCAACCCCCCGGAAGTCCACAGCTTTACACTGATCTCTGTGAAGAACAAGAGCGGGTGCGCAGGCTCGGTTTCAGGCGCGGCGAACATTGTGGTTTCACCACCTATCAAAACAAGCAATATCATTCATAATTAAGCCTTCAGCCACCGGCAATACAAAAAGGGCATGCCGTTCCACATCGGCCTGTCCTTTTTTGTTTCTATTGCTGTATGACCCCAAAAACACCTGCTTCCCAGCGATCCATTATCCTTCGGAACTGATCGCCACCATAGAGGAGCAGATGCCCGGGACAACAATTGGATTCAGACACCGGGGTAAAAAATTCCTGAAGAAGCTTTATTGCATGGATAAAGGAAGAAAACAGGATGTGTACAGCCTGTGAACCGGGCCTTCATGTCATACCAGGTTCGCGAATCCCATGAAGGCAAGGGCCAGGATCCCCGCGGTGATGAGCGCAATGGGAACACCCCGCATGCCCTTCGGCACATCCATCAGGTCGAGATGTTCACG
>JAFGHD010000152.1 GCA_016939365.1 Bacteroidales bacterium
AAAAACCTTATTGATAATCAATTTCTTACATCTTTTGTTACTGGAAATTGAGTGGGTTCTGAGGAAAAAAGTTGCAAGTTGGGTTAAGTATGCGAAAACGCCCCTGGCCTGACAATTTTTTCAATTTAATGGGGAAATCATTCCTTTGGATATCACTCCTGCTGATAACCATAACCATTACTGAATTATTATCCCGACTGTTTCTTGATTTCGAAGGGGGATTTGATGCGAGATACAAAAGAAACGAGACGAGGCATCCTTTTCCCTTTGTCATGTACAAGGGAAAACCTGATGCTGTTATGAACGACTCCGTATGGCATAATTCTCTTGGGTACCGAGGGGCATTGCCTGAATTTGACAAGGATAGCGGGGAGTACCGTATTTTTATGGCAGGCGGTTCAACAGTCTGGAATGGGAATCCCCCCATACCTGAACTTGTTGAAAAAGAACTGAATCAGATGGGATACACGAATGTGAAGGTATTCAACTGGGGCGCTGTGGCTTCCAACTCCGGTATGGAGCTGTCACGGCTGACTCATGAGATCGGCAGGTATGAACCGGACCTGGTTGTCTTTTATAATGGAGGCAATGATATGACTCATCCCTTCTACGGTGACCCCAGACCTGGTTACCCGTACAATTTCATGATTTTCGAGAACAACCCCCTGATGCTCAGCCCCCAGGATTATCCCGTTTTACCGCTGACCCTGTTTAAATATGGAATTATCCGGTTCCTTTTCAAGGGATCATTCAGCCAAAAATTCACAAATTTATCCGACCTGCGGAAGGAGACGGGATTTGACACCGATCCCTGGAGGGATTCCATTGCCAAGTGTTATCTCGAAAACCTTGAGCTTGCCAGGGTAGTCTCGAATGCATTCGGCGCGGAATTTGTCGCCATCCTGCAGCCATTGATCTTTTTCAAGAAGAATCTGAGTGATGAAGAAAAAGAAATTGGTTTCCTGGAAAGTAAAAGCCATCTCTTGTATCTTCAGCGTAAGATCAGGAATGCTTTATCATCCGGAGGATATAGCTTCAACTTCATCGACCTTTCCGATTTCTTTAATGATTATGACGGTACAATTTTCGTTGACCCGGTTCATCTGACGCAAAGAGGAAGGGAGATGATCTCACATGATATCTGCAACAGGCTGACCAGATTGGGAGTGCTTCCACCAAATGAGCGCTGATGGCATGCCGCTATTGTTGTTCAATACCTGCATGTCCGGACATGGGCCAGCGAGCGGCAGGCAGGCCTCCGGGATTGTTTTGCCCACGAAGAACCAAAAAGTCCGACCCGGAAGGTCGAACATCAATAGTCGGGTAAGGGATGCTTTTTTTATTTAGCCATAAATACACGAATTGAAGACGAATTTATTCGTTCTGCATTCGTGGCATAAACACAACCGGAAGAGTATGAAATATGTGGAAAATTGTCATGAATGCGCGTGGCAGGTCATTTTCCGATACAAAACTTTGAAAATATGTTATCGAGTATCTCTTCCGTGGTGATCTCACCGATGATGGTGCCGATATGATGCAGGGCATCCCGAAGTTCAGAGGCCAGCAGGTCGGTGGGCAGTTTTTCATCAAGGCCATTGATCACCCGCCGGACGGCCTGCCTGGATTTCCCGAAGGCCTCAGCATGACGGGCGTTGGACACGATGGTCTGCTCGGACACCTTGTCGTGGCGGACAAACCCGGCAAGCCTCTCGATGATCAGGTTGATATTCTCTTTCCGTTTGGCCGAGACGAACAGGCATTCCATCTCTACCATGTCCGAAAATCCTCTGGGCGACTCCACCAGGAGGTCGGTCTTGTTGGCCACAGGGATAAGCACCTTATCGGGATGATCCCCTCCGTTTTCACCGACAGCTGTTTTGATGTCATCCAGCGCTTCACGCACCTCATCGTATTCTGTCTCCGTCACATCGAAGACATAGAGGATGATGCGGGCTTCCCGGATCATTTGGTAGGTCCGCTCAATCCCCATGGCCTCCACCTGGTCTCCGGAATCCCTCAATCCGGCCGTGTCGATAAACCTGAAAGAGATACCGTCGATCGTGATCAGGTCCTCAACGGAATCGCGCGTGGTACCTGGGATCTCAGACACCAGGGCACGGTCTTCGTTCAGGATGGCATTCAGCAACGAACTTTTGCCCACATTGGGTTTCCCGATGATGGCCACGGGGATGCCCTTTTTCAGGACATTCCCCAGCGAGAACGACTCCACCAGTCCTCCCAGCTCCTCCTCCAGTTCCATGCATAGCTGGCGCAGCTCGGAGCGGTCGGCAAACTCCAGCTCCTCTTCTGAAAAATCGAGCTCCAGTTCGATCAGGGAGGTCAGCTCCAGCAGATTTTTCCGCAGTTCTGATATCTTCCGTGAGTACCCCCCTCTCATTTGCTGCATGGCCATGGCGTGCGATGCCCTGGAGCCGGAGGCGATCAGATCAGCCACTGCTTCGGCCTGGGAAAGGTCGAGCTTGCCGTTCAGGAAGGCCCTCAGGGTGAACTCCCCCGGACCGGCCAGGCGCATCCCCCGGCGGGTCAGCATCTCGAGTATCCTCTGCTGGATGAACAGTGATCCGTGACATGATATCTCCACCACATCCTCTCCGGTATACGAGTTCGGTGCTCTAAAAATACCCACAACCACCTGGTCGATGTCCAGATCCTGGTCCTGGAGCTCCCCAAGATGTAAGGTATGGGTGGGTGCCTGACGCAGATCCAGCCCGGATGAGGCAGGCCGGAACATACCATGAATGATCCCGACGGCATTCCTTCCGGAGGCCCGGACCACCGCTATGGCTCCCATACCGTGCGGTGTGGAAAGGGCGCAGATGGTGTCATCCCTTCCTGAAAAAGCGGCTGTTTTTTTCATGACCTGATCCTTTCATGGATGAAACAGGGACCGTTATTCATAAAATACGTTATTAACCCTCAAAGGTTGTATATTTGCGCATTTTAATACACATATCATATCTGATGAGCGTTCTCGTGAACAAGGATTCGAGGGTTCTGATCCAGGGTTTCACCGGCAGGGAAGGGACATTTCATGCCAGGCAGATGATCGACTACGGGACCAGTGTTGTGGGGGGTGTCACCCCCGGGAAGGGAGGGCAGATGCACCTGTACCGCCCTGTTTTCAATACCGTTTCCGAGGCTGTATCGGCGACCGGCGCCGATGTGTCGCTGATCTTTGTCCCTCCCGTTTTTGCTGCGGACGCCATTGTGGAGGCGGCCGATGCCGGCATCGGTGTGATCGTATGCATCACCGAGGGGATACCTGTTCAGGATATGCTGAAGGTGAGGGAGTACCTGAAGAAAGTACCTTCACGTCTGGTCGGGCCCAATTGCCCCGGGGTGATCACGCCGGGCGAATGCAAGGTGGGCATCATGCCGGCCAATATCCATACGCCGGGAACCATTGGGATTGTCTCCCGTTCGGGCACCCTCACCTACGAGGCTGTGGATCAGTTGACCAAGCTGGGTCTGGGCCAGTCGACCGCCATCGGAATCGGGGGCGACCCGATCATCGGCACCACTACGCGCGATGCGCTGGAGCTGTTCATGAACGATCCGGGAACGGAAGCCATCGTGATGATCGGAGAGATCGGCGGAGGGATGGAAGCAGAAGCAGCCCGATGGATCAAAGATCACGGAACAAAGCCGGTGGTCAGCTTCATTGCAGGTGCCACAGCACCCAAGGGCAGGACTATGGGACATGCAGGCGCCATCATCGGAGGCAAGGACGATACCGCACAGGCTAAAAAGGAGATACTCCGGAAGAACGGCATCCACGTGGTCGATTCACCCGCCGATATCGGTAAGACCATGCTAGGGGTGCTTTCATTCTGACTTCCGACTTCTGAATACCTCAAAACGCCATGATCCATGCCTCGCGGTAATCTTCAGGCAATGAGGCCTTTGCTTCCCGTGCTTTTCCCATGGTATGGTAATCGGCAATGGAGACCTTATATTTACCATCCTTCAGGATGACCTTCGCCTGAGGATAACCGTTGGACCGGAGTTCCAGAGCTTGTTTGCGGGCATCTTCAGGACTTGAAAGACTTGCAATGATCAGGTAGAACCGGCCCGTTTGTTCTGATAATACCGTATCCCTTGCAGCCTGCGAACGATTATTGGTGATGATCCTCCCGGTTCCGCACACCTCCACCCCTTCGGCCGGATCATCGGCTTCGCCCAGCCAGATAACCGCCAACCCACCGCTGACGGCTACACCGGCGGCTTTCCATTTAAATTTCTCCCATTCCTTCATGTTTGTGAGGAAGGCCTTTGCGGGGGGCAGGGTTCGCCAGTACTCAAATACCGTTGATGCCACCACATCGCTGTTCTCCATGTAGATCAGTTCATATCCCTTGCCAGGGTAGCTGCTGATCTCAAAAGGCTTTTCCATCATGCAATCCCTGTCCGGTTTGCGATGATCGTAGCAACAGGGCGTCCAGGAACCCTTGCCCGACCAGCTGTGTTCATTACAGATACCGGTATCCGGCCGGTGGAGCTGCAAATCCCGGATATGGGCTTGCGCCACTGCGGTCAGCCCCGCCGACAGTGACAGGGAAGGCAGCTGGAGCACTTTCCTGTACTCATTCACCAGGTTGAAAAGTGTCAGGGACTCTTCATCAATACACACATTCACCAGGCTGCTGTCAGCACCTTGCTGAGCAACAGATTCCCGTGAAAATGCAAGGATCAGCACCAACAGACCTGAAATAATAGAAGTCCGAAAACTCATCATCAGGATGGCTGTTATTAATTTGTAAAACTCAAAATTAACAAAACAAAAGGATCATGAAAATTACTAATATTGCCCGAAACTACCAATAGGCATCGTTATGCGAGATCATTCCACTTAATTACTAACAATAAAACATGTATCGCAAACTTAAAGCCATTTATTGTGTGTCATGCAACCCAAATTCATGCTGGATTGTCTCCACTTAAACAAACTTAACAACCAAAAAATCGTCTGATGAAAAAGCTGATATCCGTTATTCTGGTTCTGTTCACCGGTGCCCATCTTCTTTCACAGATTCCGCCTGTGTTTGACCTGAGGAATTACAATGGTAACAATTATGTGACTGCAATCAAGAATCAGCAGGGCGGTACATGCTGGACACACGGTACGATGGCCTCCATTGAAGGCAACCTTATGATGACGGGCAACTGGGCGGCTGCAGGTGAGATCGGCGAGCCCGACCTTGCGGAGTACCATCTGGACTGGTGGAACGGCTTTAACAAATACTACAACAAGGATCTGAACCCGCCGTTCAACAACGGACAGGGGCTCGAGGTGCATAACGGCGGGGACTACCGTGTATCAACCGCTTACCTTTCCCGTTGCGATGGTGCAGTCCGTGACATTGACGGTCAATCCTATTCGGATCCCCCAGAGTATACCGACACAAGCTATCATTATTACTACCCCATGCACGTGGAGTGGTATACGGCCGGCCCCAGCCTCGAAAATATCGACCTGATCAAGGCGAAGGTCATGGAGTATGGCGTCATGGCCACCTGCATGTGTTACGACGGGCAGTTCATCAACGGGGAGTACGAACATTACCAGCCTCCCACGAGTACGCTGGATCCCAACCACTCGGTGGCCATCATCGGGTGGGACGACAGCCGGGTGACCCAGGCCCCTCTTCCCGGAGCATGGCTCTGCAAAAACAGTTGGGGAACCTGGTGGGGCAACCAGGGTTATTTCTGGATCTCTTATTACGACAAACATGCCTGCCAGAACCCCGAGATGGGAGCTGTCTCATTCCAGGATGCCGTATACCTTCCCTTCGAAAAGGCATATTACCATGACTACCATGGATGGAGGGACACCCTGAAATTTGCATCGGAGGCATTCAATGCCTTTACGGCTGAAGCCAATGAAATCATCACCGCGGTGAATTTTTTCACCGCTGCTGAGAATGTGGATTACGCTGTCAAGATATATGACCGTTATGAGAGTGGCGATCTGCTCGATCTGCTGGGTGAAAAAACGGGCTCATTTGAGTATTCCGGTCTGCATACGGTGCTCCTTGATATGGGGATTAACATCACTCAGGGCGACGATTTCTTTGTGTATCTGTACTTGTCCGACGGGGGTATCCCCTATGACAGGACCTCTGAAGTGCCTGTATTACTGGGTGCCAGTTACCGGACCGTGGTACCGTCCACGGCCGGTCCGGGAGAGAGTTATTACAGTGACGGTAGGGGTTGGGTCGATTTCTATGACTACAACGACCCATCCGGTTACCAGCATACCGGCAACTTCTGCATCAAGGCGCTGACAGGTACCCCGGCCGGTCTCCCTTCCAGCTTCGACCTGAGGGATTATAACGGGGAGAACTTCGTACCATCCGTCAAGAACCAGACGGGAGGTACATGCTGGACTCATGGGGTCATGGCCGCCATCGAGGGCAACCTGATGATGACCGGCTCCTTCATTGACACCCTGTATGATGATGAGCCCAACCTTGCGGAATACCATCTTGATTGGTGGAACGGTTTCAACGAGTATTTCAATGATGATCTAGAGCCGCCGTTCAACAACGGTCAGGGACTGGAAGTTCATATGGGCGGGGACTACCGTGTGGCCTCGGCATACATCGTTCGTGGAGAGGGCGCGGTTTACAGCCCGGATGCCAATGATGAGACTGAGTATGACGACAACTGGTACGATGATACTCCCGACCGGTTCAATGAAGATTTCAGCCTGTACTATCCACGGCAGATCGAATGGATGGTGGTCGGAGAGAACCTGGAAAACATCGATCTGATCAAGACAAAGATCATGACGAAGGGAGTGATGGGCACATGCATGTGCTACAGCAACTCCTTCATCAATGGGGAGTATGAACACTACCAACCTCCAACGAGCACCCAGGATCCCAATCATGCCATCGCCATCATCGGATGGGACGACGACCGCGTGACACAGGCACCCCAACCGGGCGCATGGCTATGCAAGAACAGCTGGGGATCCGGCTGGGGAATCGGCGGCTTTTTCTGGATCTCTTACTACGACAAACACTGCGGCCACCACCCGGAAATGGGTGCGATCTCCTTCCAGGATGTGGAACCTTTACAATACAACCGGTTCTTCTATCACGATTACCATGGATGGCGGGATACAAAAGCAGATATCACGGAAGCGCTCAATGCCTTCATGGCGAATGCAGGCGACACGATCCTCGCTGTCAGCTTCTTCACAGCGGTTGACGGAGCAGATTTCACAGTGAAGATCTATGATGATTTCGACGGCACAACACTTTCCGGAGAGTTGTCCTCCATGACCGGGCAGGCCGACCATTACGGATTCCATACGGTCGACCTGAACAGTCAGGTTATTTTCGGTCAGGCAGATGATTTCTTTATCTATCTGGAACTCTCAGACGGAGGGCATCCCTACGACCGGACCTCAGAGGTACCGGTGCTTCTGGGAGGCGATTCCCGCGTCGTGGTCCCGTCTGCGGCGAGCCCGGGAGAGAGCTATTACCACGACGGCAAGGGCTGGAACGACTTCTACTACTACAACGACCCTTCAGGGTACCAGAATACAGGCAACTTCTGCATCAAGGCGCTGGGGAACGGCGACCCGGTGACTGGAACACCTGAAGATGAATCGAAAAACCCGTTCCGTATCGGTCAGAATTACCCGAATCCGTTCAGGGAATCAACGACTATTGCCTTCTCGCTGGACGAACCGGCAAAGGTGCGTATCACCGTCACCGATCTGGCCGGTCGTTTAGTAGCAGTACCAGTGGACGGATTTTACCAGACCGGCGATTACCGGATCGAATGGGATGGCCGCACAGCCGGCAGTCAGGAGCTGAATCCGGGTATTTACCTTTACAGCATCGGGATCAACGGCAGGACGATGCAAAGCAGACAGATGCTTAAAGTCGATTAATTCAGCTTTGTTCAGTTAAGACTTCAGGCAAATCTGTTTCATCAGAGACTGTCTCAGAAACGAGACAGTCTCTTTTTTTTCTGCTTCCGAACAAACAGACCGGTCGGTTATAAATGACGGAGGTCAGTGTGCCCCGCTGGTGGCCCTGACAGTGATCCTGTAAGGGCTGCTGTTCGCACTGCTTGAGATGGTGAATTGTGTATAAATACTGTTAATTGTAGCCGGTGTGATGGCCGTGACCGAACCCTGGTAATAGGATGCGATGGTTGTGTACCCCCCCGCACCTGCGCCGCGCTCCTTCCACCCCATTCCGCTCAGATATCCCGTGCCCCGCAGGCTGTGGGGAAATGTGCTGGTATAGTCCACACTCACCCATACCTCGTAGTGGAAAGGCAGGTTGTCACCACCAATGTACAACGGATTGGGTACCATGACGGTGATATCCCCTGCGGCGTCCAGAGTGCCCGATTCACTGCAGACGTACTCGATCACACCGTTCTGCATCCGCTGTGTTCCCGACTGGTAAAGATTTCCGTCCAGTTCAAGCACATTCGAGACATAGATATCCCCGTCACCGGTCGCGAATCCCACTGCGGCCGAACTTCCTATCCGGACCTCATCGCCTACCACCTGGAGTTTACCGGCAGGTGCTGATGTTCCGATACCCACATTGCCATCATTGGTAACCCTGATCCTTTCAGCGAGTGACATCGATGCATCACTCACCGTGCCGATGGCCAGATAGTTACTGAATCCCAGCACACCTCCGTCAGTTCCTCCGGGAAGCAGGCCCAGCATGGCACGCCCGGAAGTTCCGGACTCAATGGCGATGGCTGCATCAGCATTGGATTTGTAGATGTGCAGTTTTTGGGCAGGATTTGTAATGTCAAATCCCACATCGCCGTCATCAATAATGCTCACCAACGTATCATTGCCAACGATCCTGTAAAGATTGTCCGCATCTTCCGTCCAGTCGTTATCGGCCACTGCAGAAGGATCGGTCCATGTAGCTTTTCCGGTTTCATCGGAGATCATCACCCGTCCTGCCGCCTGGTTGCCGTCCGCCATAATGATGGAACCTGCCACGTGAAGTTTCTGGGCGGGATCCGTTACCCCGATACCCAGATTACCGTTTCCGGAAAAGTGAAATTGATGCACCAGACCTGAACCTGGATTGGTAAAAATGCCCAAGCCATAAGCAGAAGTGGAGCCGGATTCTGAAACACCGGCTATCCTGGCAACATTGACCAGACCGTCAAGCCTGGAGAACCTGATGCCGATATAATCCCCAACGGTTTGGTTGTCATTGTCAAGCCTGAGCACATCCTCCGACTCAGTGGCTGAGCTGTGAACATAAAGCCGTTCTCCGGAAGTTGTGGACCCGATAGACATATTGCCATTGGCCGTAAGCCTCATTTTTTCAGTGAAATTCAAGGCAGCTCCGTCTATTGTCCCCAGGGCGAGCCAGTTCCGGAAACCAATTTCACCTCCATAATAAATATTTGTGAGCAGACCCAGCTTAGCCTTATTGATGGCACCGCATTCTATTACGATACCGGCATCTCCCGATGGATTGGCAACATGCAGGAGTTGCTGCGGGGTGGTCGTACCGATGCCCACATTACCTGATACCCCTGAATACATATTGGATCCCGAAACGACCCAGTCGCCGTCGCTGCCTCCGCTGAAGAGTATCCAGGAGCTGCCGTTCCAATAATAAAAGTTGTTGTCATCAGTGACGTATACCAGCAATCCCGTTGCAGGAGATGGAATGTTGTTCCTTTCTAAAGTTGTCATCCGGGGGATCAAAAGTCCTTTATTCAAGGATTTCACATCCAGCATGGCGGAGGGATCCGGATCCGAATCATCACTGTTCACGGCCACCTGGGACCGCAAAGACGAAGTCCACAGGGTATGCATCATCAGGACGATAAGACATGGTATAGCAATCTTTTTCATGGCGGTAACAATTTGGAATCAGGCAGGTAAATTTACCATTTTTCGCACTCAATGTCAAGCAATTATCTGAAAGATCATCCCTTTTCCGAAGCTTATGCCGAAAATACCCATCCAAGTCAAGGACCTGTTATGGAATAATATTTCTGCACCACACCTGCACCGGACTTTATGAAAACATTATTATCTTTATTTCATAAAGATTTCCCGGCACACCAAAACGGAATATCCTGATATATGGGTACACTGACAGACCTTCAAAAAGCCATTTTTGAAGAGGTGAAGCAGAAGCTCCCTCAAAATGTGTCGCTGGTGCATGAAATATCGGAGCTCCTGGGAGTAAGTTACGACAGTGCATACCGCCGGATCCGGGGTGTGAAGTCACTCAGCCTGGATGAACTCTTCACGATCTGCAGCCATTTCGGGATTCCCCTGGACCCCCATTTCGGAGTGAAAGGAAACAAAGTGCTGTTCGAAAGCATGTTCGTGGAGCCTGAAAAGATCGGTATAAAGGAATGGCTGCAAAAGATCCATTCCGATATCCTCAGGATGGCGGAAGTGAAGGAGGCAAGGATCATCTATGCCGCCAGGGACATTCCATTCTATCACTTCTTCCAGATACCGGAGATCGCGGCATTCAAGGTGTTCTTCTGGCAGAAGACCCTGTTCCGCTTTCCGGAATACATTGATCGGAAGTTTTCTATAGGAGGGTATGACTCTGGGATACAGGAGCTGGGGACAAAGATTTTGCTCACATCCATCAAGATTCCAACACGGGAGATATGGAACGAGGATACTTTCTCGATATTTCTGAGGCAGATCGAGTATTACTGGATCTCAGGGTTGTTCGAAAAAGTTGAGGAGGTTTTAATATTGTGTGACAAGCTTGAACAATGGCTCAGGCATCTGGAAAGCCAGGCAGAGCGTGGTTATAAATTCCTGTATGGCATGGAGCCTTCAGGGGTCGAGGATTCGTTCAGGCTTTATGAGAATGAGGTGGTGCTGAATGACAACACGATCCTTGCCCGGCTGGACGGCAGAAAGATCACCTATCTGACCTACAATGTCATTTCCCTGCTGGTCACCACCGACCAGACATTCAATGATAGTATCGAGAAATACCTGACGGGGCTCATGAGGGAATCGATCCTGATCAGCGCCTCCGCAGCCAGGGAGAGAAGCCGCTTCTTCAACCGGCTGATCCATCAGGTACATCTCTTCAGGGAGAAGATAAGGTCGCAGCCGTAAAAACAGTGAAGGCCTGAACATTCCCGTTCAAGCCTTCACCCGGTTTCCCGGCTCAGATTTCTGATCCATGTTTCAACCTACTTGCTGATTAGACCGGGAAACAGCAATTTCATGTTCATGCTTCAAAGAACTATGCGGCTGGTGTGGCATCCTTTCCGTTTGGTCCGTACAAAATCCAGAACCACAAATAGAACAGACCAACCAAAAATGCCGGGACTGCGAAAAAGGGAGGACCATCAATACCAACGATAACGACATAAAGAACGGAATCAGCAATAATTATTATTGAGCCCCATAGAGGTTTCCACCATAATACTGCATAACCCGTCATGTAAGTGATAAAGAATGGCATCGGATTACTCCAGTCAGCAAATGACCTGATACTCTCGGTCAGGAAATTAAATCCGTCTTCTTTAATTTCTTCAATGATTTTCGGAACAAAAACAAGTAAGAACAGGAAGGTGATCATCCAGCCGTAGATCACTGCAAGAAATCTGATGATTTTTTTGCCTCTCATAACAGGATATTTTCCGGATCAGGCCAAATGTAAGGCTACCATAGTGCAAAATTGATGCCCGCCTCCAGGTACAAACCCTGGAGGATGTCGAAATTCGTGATGGGATATACATAACCGCCCTGAATGTTGATGAACAGATTCCGCTTTGAAACAACATGCAATCCCAGGGTGGGTGTGAACTGTCCGGTGGTGCCCCACTGGCTTTGCGACAATCCTCCGAATTCGAGACCGAAAAAGGGAACGAGATATGCTCTCTTCGGGTTCTTTTCAAAAGAGAAGCTCAGACCTACTGAGTAACAAAAAAGGTCCCTGATTGGCTTTTCGTCGCTTTTCATGATGCTCAGCTTGGTGTAAAACCTGACGATGCTGGGGCCCGGCTCATTATTCTGATACATTTTGCTGTATATCAGATAATTTACAGCAATGCCGTTGAACAAGCCGGTGGAGTCAGCCTCTTTTGGCACAAAGAGCGAATAGCCCAGGCCAGGCATAAAATAAGCCTCGAAATTCAACCTGTCGTATTGTAATTTAATCTGTTCATAATCCGGATCGGTCGAATAGTAGAACCGTTCTTTGTAAAATACGCTGTCCTTTCTGACTTCCTGTCCAACAGCCGCACAGGATAATATTACCAGGAGCATGATAATGGACTTTTTCATAGCTTGACTCCTTTGGGAAAATTAATTGTTCTTGATACAACGAACTGAAATAGCAATTTCAGGCCCCCCTTCTCCCTTTTTAATCATCATCTGGTTCCAGTCCATATTCCGGAAATACATACCGGTCACCTCGGAACTCCAGAAATAGGCTTTCCAACCGGCGCCCCAGAATCCTCCCTGGACGAAGTAACCTCCGGGCAGTGCAGTGAATCCGAAAGCATCTGTCGCCCCCGTGTTGGGTGGCTCCCAGAGGGAGGTGCCCGTTTGTTTCAGGTTGCCTCCGGCATCCGTGCCCCGCCAGCCTGATATGTTCCAGGCAGTATCTCCAATTTTATACTGACTGTCCACAGCCCCCTCAAGTATCTTCCAGTCCAGATCACAGGGGATGTGCCAGCCTTCCGGACAGATGCCCCGGCCACCTGTGGTGTAACTGTAATTCATCATTTCAGCCCAGAAATATAATCCACCGAGCATATTACAAAGATATGGGTCGTTCAGCTGGCAATACTTTTCAATTGCACCGTTGTTTGTTGGAGCTTGTGAAGAGGGCAGCATGGTCCCGGCGTTGAGGTTCTCCTTAAACCAGCACTGACCGAATACCTGGATGGTATTATAGATCTGGCCCTCGTAGGTAACGGTTTCATTACCCGGACAGGGCACATTAGTAGCGAACTGGACCGTGTATTCCCTGCTTTCCTCCGGATCATCTTGCAGACCCGACTGACCCAGGGAATTGTATCCGATGTACAGGAGGTGGTCACCGGGTTCGTATTGTTCCAGGAACCCATACTGGCCGGATTTACTGGCCGGAATTACTTCCGTACTTCCCAGGTAATCGATCCGGCATGGTCCGTCGTCCGGACCTGGATTAAGCATCTTGATTGTTTGGGTGTGTCCGGACCAGGACAAGGTAAGCAGGTATAATTGTTCCCTGCCTGGAACAATGCACAGGCTGTGACTCCCAGGTTCCAGACATTCATTGTATCTGGCCATGCACCTGCCCATAGCATCATGCATACCAACCGTTACCTCCCCCTTTTCCGGGATAATGAAATCAATGTGCGACTCTCCATCCATGGGATTGGGATGGTTCTGAAATACCCGGAATCCATTGTCAGGCATAGCCTGATCATTTGTCCCGGTAAGGATCAGGTACAATGCATTATCAGGATAGAAAAGCATGGTATCCACTCCTTTGGAGAGGTTCCTGATCCTGATGCTGTCCATGGCAACAGGTAGCCCGTTGTTGTCGCCGTTGAAGGTCAGGATGATGTTCTGGCCGCTGACAGGGAACATTCCTGC
Source organism: Bacteroidales bacterium (assembly GCA_016939365.1). Taxonomy (GTDB): domain Bacteria; phylum Bacteroidota; class Bacteroidia; order Bacteroidales; family JAFGHD01; genus JAFGHD01. The sequence goes on from JAFGHD010000152.1 coordinate 13,613, forward strand.
CATCACCAGTGCTGCTAATGAAAGGGTAATCTTTTTCATGACAAATGGTTTTATAAGGTTATTGTGATTCGGATTCGATCCTGCCCAGCCTGCGCATCCACCGCCAGTGGGTGATGAAGAGCACCACACAGATCACTATCAATATACTGTTCGCATAGGTTGTCCTGATAGTCCTGTGTTTCACCGACAGGATCTTTTCATCCCTGGCTGCCTCATACATAGCTCTGAGGGTTTCATCATCCGGAATAAATGATGCTTCCTTGTCGGGTGATTTCAGAATATCCATCTTGTAATTTTCAAATGACGCAAGACTGGGAGCATTGCCATACTCCCTCTCCGCATGAAGGGGATCGCCCAGGTCGATCAGGGCGTTTACGAGCGCAGCGATGGATATGATAAACGTGATCACCGCTACCAGGCAGACGGCATAACCGTATACCGTTGCCACTTTCGATTTCTTTTCCATGATTTGCAAGTTTTTATGGTGAATACTTGAATGAATTGAAGAACGGTGGTTCGAAATTGTGAACAGGTTTTTCCTTTTCCTTTTGAACATGACCAAAATTACCCCGGTAAACGGCAGCAACAAAACGGGAAAATGCAAGGGGATCAAGGGAAGTTGCAAAAAATGCGGATCAACACGAATAAATCCTATAAGGAGAATTCAGGATTGCAAAATACAAGGCTTTAAACTCGGAATCTGTTATTAATCAATAAATAAAAATATCGAATCCTTCGGTTTTGAAAAAACGGGTATGGAATAACAGCGATATTTTATCATCCCGAATCGATTATTCCCAGTGCCAAACATGACCTCACTGCCCTTCCATAAATCAAACTGACCTTTTCAGAGATTGCTTCTGCCATTTGCTCATTTTACGTTGATAAAGACTTTTCTGAAACTTAACTTTATTCAAAATCAACCTATTACTTTAGAAAACATACAGCCATGAAAACACTCGCTCTCTTCTCAGTAACCGTAATGATGATGATGATCACATTCACGGGGTATTCCCAGACTGTTGGGATTACTGATGATGCCAGCTACACGGCCCATAATTCGGCCATGCTTGATGTCAGGTCGACATCGAAAGGATTCCTGATGCCCAGGATGACCATGAGCCAGAGGAATGCCATCGCAAGTCCTGCTACAGGACTGATGGTATATGTCACTGACGACAACACGGTATATTATGATGATGGTTCTGGGTGGGTGTCCCTGTTAAACTCGAACCTGCCAGCCACCCCTTTTGCCCAGGTATTTACGGTGGCCCAGGCAGGAGGCGATTTCACCACCATCACTGCAGCCCTGAATGCATGTGTGTCTCCTTCCACAGGTAACAGGTACCTCATCCGGGTCATGCCAGGCACCTATCCGGAGAATATACTCTGCAAACAATATGTGACCCTTCAGGGCGCCGGGAAGTATTCCTGCCATATCAACGGGACCGTCACTGCAGCGGACAGTTGCACCATCACGGGATTTTATATTGACGGTGGTATCCTTTGCCAGAACACTTCTCCGACCATCACCGAAAACATCATCACCAACATGATGGGCAATGGTATTAATGTGTTGCCTCCTGCCAATCCATGGATACGGAATAATGAGATCGTGGATTGCGAAGGTTGGGGCATCCATTGCAACGGATGGGATGCGTATGCCTGGATCATCGGCAACAGGATTGAAAGGAATTGGATGGGCGGTATCCTTTGCAGCAATTCATCCCCGGTCATCAGCAACAATACGATCCTTAAAAACCATCAATTTGGCATTTACCTTATTGGAGCCTTGGGCATGCCTGCGGAGCCCACCATCGATGACAACCAGATCTGGCACACTCAGGACTACTTCAATGGCATAGGCATCTACATGACAGGTTACTGCGAACCCCGCGTCATGGGAAATGATATCTCCTGCAATTTCACCGGGATCGAGATACACCCAGACACCCAGCCATCTGTTCTGGCGAACGAGATAGGATACAACCACGGTTTCGGCATCCGGTGCTGGTCGAGCGGAGCATCCCGCCCGGTCACCATCAAGGGGAATCACATCACCAGCAATACTCAGGTTGGCGTGGAGGTTAATTTCGCTCAACCGATCATCACCCACAACAATCTCAATGCCAACGTGGGGGGGATCGATCTGCAATACGCCGGTCCACCTGTTCCAATGGTCAGCTATAATGTGTTTGACAACAGGACTATGGTCGGAGGGATTCCTGCAACAGGTCTTTATAATGTAACCGGTGCGGGTGCTGCCATTGTCCCATAGAAACCAAAACCCAATCCCTCATCATATCTCCCGTTTTTTGCAAATGCGCAGACGGGCGGGTCAAACACCCGCCCGTCTGTATTTCTTTCTCACATCCTTTGATAAAGTGTCACCGGCAGATGATCAGTTTTTGAGTCCTCTCGGATACCAGGCCATTAAAATCCGTCACACGCAACCGGTAGATGTAGGAGCCGTTCCCGAGCCTGGCACCATTCATTCCCGTTCCGTCCCATTCCAGGAATTCGGTTTCGATGTTCCCGGCAATGACGGAATTGGTAAAGGAAGCCACTTCCCTGCCGGCAAGGTTGAAAATATGAAGATTCACCTTCAACTGGTCGCCGGGGCGGTTGTGACGAAATGAAAACCGGGTCGAGGAGCTGAACGGGTTTGGGTAATTTCTGACGCCTGAAAGGGTTATCTCAGCCCCGGTATCGATCAGGAAAGAGACCGTGACTTCCGAAGGATTGCCATACAGATCGTATGCTTTCAGGGTGAGTTCATGCCAGCCGTCAGCAATGCCGGTCATGGGGAACACTATCCAGCCCCCCTGGTAAGAGTCCAGGTCAGGATCAAAGTATTCATTAAGCACCCATTTGTTACCGGCATCTTTATCCAGAACGGCCGTGATGTCGCGCCCGATCTCAAGTCCCTGCCATTGGATCCCGTGATCATCCCAAAGGTACGCCATCAGGAGAGGGTCAGGATGTACCTGGTCACCGGATTGAAATTGTTTATCGTTGAGATAGAGAGTGATATCCGGGCCGGAAAGGTCTGCTTCGGGATCTGTGAGGGTGCCTCCAACAATGAATCCGTCAAAAAAGCCTCCTGCCGAGGTCATATAAAGTGAGTCATCCGCATAATAACTGACCTTTCCGGTATCAATCCCCGGCAGCAGTCCGCGGGGAATGATGAACGAACATTCAAAATGTCCGTTGGTAACCGTTGCCTTACCCTGATGGAGCACCCGGTCGAGGGCATCAAATTCCGTGACCAGGCTGCCCATATCGTTGGCGTGGGTGATATATTCCGACGCTTTGTCAAACACCTTGATATGAAGCATGCCACAGAAATCATGTGCCGGTTGTCCCGCCTGATCCTCAATTATACCGGTCAATGTCACCTTTTGAAGCCCACTGAGGGTTTGAGTACCCTCAGAGACCTCCGAGCCATTGATTGTCAGGGTTTGAATGTTGTAGTCCGGATAATAGAGCCGGAGGGCGGGATCGCCAAGCAGCATGAAATTCCTTGTCGTCAGGCTCGAAGCCGGTTTTGAGAGCATGATCAGGTCACCGAAACGGGGCATTTCACCCCCGGTATCGTCAAAGAGATTCTCATAAAAGAGCCGGTTCAGTGAAAAGTTGGAGGAGGCATAGGCCAGCCGGGTTGTGGTAAACAAGGCAATACCTCCACCCAGGGGATTGTGGAATACATGTTCGCCTGCCGAGGTGATCGCCGGGTTGTCAAAACGGGTGAACTCACACGTAGCCGTGATAAAGACAGGCAGCTTACCCTCATTGTCCCAGCCTGTGATATCCTGGATCTCAAGCACTTTCTCTGCAGCCCATCCCCTCTCACCGCCATGACCGATATAGTTCATCACCATGACCCCTTTTTCAACCTCCCTGTTGATATCCCTGTTTACATCTGGGTATCTGTAACCGGAGTTGGTCGAGATCTGGGTATAGGTATCGAAATATATCTTCCTGATATCATAGGTCCGTTGATGGCGTTCCAGGTGGCGTGCAATGCTGTCGGCCTGGTCAAGATGAAGATTTCCATCCTCATCATCCGCAATGATGCAGATGTTCTTCCGCCAGTTGCCGGAATTGCTCCTGCCGGTCTCGGCATACCTGATGATCTTGTCCACAGCGGTCTGTGCCTCTTCAGCATTACGTACAGTAAGCCGGCCGATGCCGACATCAAGCACTCCGGTACAGTCATTCCCTTCGTTTTCATCAAGGATGCCGAAGTAATCGTCGATCACATAGGATTTGGCCATGTCCAGCGACTCCCTGTTCTGAAAGGCAGGGATGAAATTCTGGTTTTGCGGCAGCCGGTCTTTCGGATCATAGGAACCGTCACCGATCAGCACCAGATACCTGGGCTCCTGTCCTGGGTAACGGACATAGAGCATCCGCATGAAATCCCTGATGGCTGTGACATCCTGTACTCCTGAGGAAAACTCGTTGTATATCTGTTCAGGTGTTATGACAATGACATTCATTCCATCCCGTTGCCGGTGGAAATCTGCGAGCTGGAGAGCCTGGCCCATGAAGAGCGGGTGTGTCACCACCACCATTTCCGCAGGAGCGGTATGATGCAGGTTTTGATTGGGAACAGCACCCATGAATTCGGCCTTTAAAAAAGAGGAACCGTTGAAAGCCATAAATTCTCGCAGGGAATCCGTTGCCACGTTGAAGGCAAGATGGTCATTCTGAACTGTTGCTATTACCTCCGCCGGTTCGGCAGGGTTTGTGACATCCCAGACACATGCGGATGGGCCTGTATCCGCCACATGGAACCGTGTGACGTTTCCCACGCCGATGCTTCCGCTATACCTGAAGAGGGTCATTCCATCCCAGAGTTTCAGCTCACGCTCTGCATTCAAAACAATATAATTCAGCCAACCCTCTGAAGCCTCACCTGACGGTACATATTCAAGGGTAATTTTGACATCGTCCGGTCCGGGGTAAAAAAGCACGGATTTCTTCTTGGTACGTGCATAGATTATGGAACCGGGATTAATGGGGGTGATGGTTGCCGAATCCCGAAGGACATCATCAATGCTGATATAGAAACGGCTGCTCTCAGACGATTTGCCTGCAAAATCCATTCTGGCGGTAGCCTGGGAGCCCATGACCAATCCGGGCAGATCGAAGTAAATATCATAGACAAGCTGGTCCCTGAAATACTCTCCGTACCATTCCTTGCCGGATTTGATGAGATTGAAATCCTCCCTGGCATGCACCGCCCAGGCGTCATATGTGCTGATCTCGTGTGTAGGTGTCAGGTTGGACTGGGGTATTGGCTGGATCCGTTTCCCGGCACCCAGGGAGCAGGTCAGGAAATAACAGTTTGTATCGGAATAGAGATGGCGCGTGAACTCGTAGTATCCCAGAGGGATATACCGCCACTGGTGCGGACTTTCTCCATAAAACAGGAGATAGTCTTCGGGATTGAGGACGCCGTCCAGCTCTCCATGGACCATAATGGCCACCTCAGTAAGGTCATCCGGACGGGGCATGTTGTTGGGCTCCGGCAACATTCCGCCACCGTTCCCATATAACCTGATATTTCGCGGATCAATACCGGATGGGTCCCATCCAAAAGATATCAACTCATCGTATCCGATACGGTATATTCCGGATTTCGTGATCCCGATCCTGATCCAATTGCCTGAGGCAAGAACCGAATGGTTTGCATACTGATGGTTTTGGGCAGGCATGTGGGGTTTGGTCCGCTTGCCGGTTTTGTAGTCGAGGGTAAAGGAGATCAGCTTCTCATAGATGCCCGACCGGGGATTCAGCCTGAGCGGGATGAAAGTTACCACATCCATAGGCACCTTCCTGCGAAAATGCGTTGAGATACCGGGAACAATCAGAGTGTCGGCATACCCTGTTTCATCAATCAGGGTGGATTCCGCGGGTGTACAGGGGAGATACACAGGATTGCGGATGTTTGCAGAGGAAAGTTGCTCATGACTGCCTGAAACCACAGTTCTGTTAAACACGGGCAGGCCCGATCCAGGGTCGGCTACCGATCCGTCAAAAAAGAGACTGCCAGGCCATTTGCCTTCCGTTAAGTCTTCATGAACCCAATACCAGTTCAGGTTGACGTGAACCGAGCGGGAAGTAAGCTCATCCCCTGCCGGAATGCGGAATGAGAGCAATCCCGCCAGGGCGCCGGTAACCGTTATAAAAAAAAACCACCTGTAGCTTTTTATCATCATTGATGGATTCAATATTTGCCTGACAGGCATCTTTCTTAAGACGTACCGTGCAGGTAAAACGTTGCGTCGCCGGTTGGGCGCAATCTCAACGGAGCATGATCAGTTTGCTGCGCTTTTCCGTGACGGTTCCATCCTCCATGAATGCCCTGATCCTGTAAACATACAACCCGGATTGCAGGCGGTTACCTCCCTCATCGGTACCATCCCATGATGACGAGACAAAGCGGTACCCTCCGGTTTGACTGACCTCCCGGATGGTTCGCACCTTTCTGCCATCAATCGAATAGATCTCGATGTCCACGTCAGCTAATTGTTCGGGTTGGTTGTGCTCGAATGAAAAGACAGTGCTTTCGCTAAAAGGATTGGGGAAATTCAGGAGTTCCTCCAGGGCGGTCTCGTCCGATCCGGCCACCACAAACTCCAGTACACCTGTGGAGGAGTTATTGTGAATGTCCCAAACCTTCAGGGTCAGGGTGTGTCTCCCGGCATCCAGGCCGAAGAACGGATACCTGATCACCCCTCCGGTATAATCATCAATGTCGGATTCATAGTAATCATTCAACACGTAATTCCTTTGTCCGTCCACGATGGCGATAATATCATGGCCGATCCCCGTACCCGCAGTATTGATCCCGCTTTCATCCGTCAGGTATGCCAGAAGGACCGGATTTTCATCCGTGATCCCCCCATTTCTGAAGTGTTCATCATTCATGTAAAGCCGCATACCTGGCCCCTGTGAATCCGGCGAATAATTTCCGTCATATCCCCCCATGACCACATCGAAATTGCTTCCTGCCGCATCCAGACCATCTCCTGCGGCGTAATAGCTCAGCTTCCCAAAATCGTACTGGTAAGCGATGTCACGGGGCGCGATGAAGGTAAACGACCATTTTCCGTTTGCAATAGTGGCCTTCCCTTTGAACAGGATGTTTTTCTGAATCTCGAAGGGCTTGGGAATGCTGTTGTTGGGGTCATTCCCCAGGGTGGAATAGGAAGAGGGTTTGTCGAACACGGCTGGATAAAGTATCCCGGAAAAGTCCGGCACCAGGTTGCCGTCCAGATCATGTATCTCACCGCTGATCTTCACTGTTGACAGTGCCCTGATGGTGTCTGATGCCTGGTATAACGGCTGATCATTGATGGCAGTGGTGATGATCTGGAGTTCGGGAAGTGCGATTTTCAGTGCCGGGTCACCCAGAAGTACGAATTTCCTTCCGTTCTCGTTTGAGCCGCTGTCCATTTTAGCCAGCCGGATGATGTCGCCCATTCTGAGGTATTCATTGTTGACGCGGGTCAGGGCATAATTATAGAAACTTTTGTTCAGTCCGGCGTTGGATCCGGCATAGGTTGCCCTGGAGGTGGTGAACATGGCCACGGCTCCTCCATTCGGATTGAGGAAGACAAACTCCCCGGCGGAGATCCTGCCGGGGTCATCATACCTGGAAAATTCGCAGGTAGCGGTGACATAGACAGGCAAATGATTCCAGTTGTCCCAGGATGTTATATCGGCGATTTCCAGGACCCTTTCATGGGCCCAGCCGACCTCGCCGCCATGACCCACATAGTTGACGATCAGGGCTCCCCGTTCCATCCTCTTGTTGATATCTTCATTGGCTCCGGGATATTTCTCCCCTCCGGGGGTTGAAGCCTGCTGGTAGGCATCAAGGTATATCTTATCCAAATTGAGGGAGGAATTCATAGAACTGATGAGTTGTGCAAGATCCTCGGCATCGTCGAAATGCAGGTTACTGTCCTCATCGTCGGCCACAAGGCATATGGTGTTCCTCCAGTCACCGAGAACCGGGGGCTCTTCCGAAGCATAGTGGATCACTTTGTCCACTGCATTCTTCGCTTCGGGCAGGTTTGCCACCACAAACCTGCCGATGCCAATGTCCAGGACATCATCATTGGCGGTATGGTCCAGGCAGCCATAAAAGTCATCTGTAACGTATGAGGTGACTGTATGAAGCGACTCGCTGGACTGCCAGACGGGGATAAAGTTGGTATTGTTTTTCAAACGGTTCTTCGGATCGTAGGATGCATCTCCGAAGAGAAGCAGATAGCGAAGTTCCATTCCCGGAGTGGAATTCTCATAGAGCATTTTCATGAAATCCCGTATGGCGGTTACGTCCTGTGCTCCCGAGGAGAATTCATTATATACCTGATCAGGCTCAACCACGGCAACATCGAGGAGGTCGATCGTTCTGTGGTAATCGGCAAGTCTTTCGGCTTCCTGCCGGAACAGGGGGTGCGTCAGGATCACCATATCCACATCCTTCATGGCGTGCAGGTTCTGATTGGGGACGGCGCCCAGCAAAACGGGGGTGTAATAGGATGTGCCGTCGAAAGCGATGTATTCCCTGATACTGTCAGCCCCCATCCTGAATATGAATTGTCCGGATGAGTAGTAGCCCTCCACCCGCCCTGCATTGCCGGGATCGGTAACCTCCCAGACCTGCAATGATGTTGAGGATACTCCCAGTAAAAACTCAGCGATATTTCCCGGTCCGGCAGAAACCGCATCCCTGAAGGCCATCTGCCCCCCGGGGAATGAAAGGTTTCTTCTATAGCTGATTTCCATGAAGTTGAGCCATCCCACAGATCCCGACTGGGGTTGATTATAATCGACCCTGATATTCAGCGATCCACCTGCAGGTACGAAAGTGCTACTGCCTGATGCGTTTCGGGCATAGTATGAGTTGGGTGAATTGGCAACATAATCCACAGGGATGACCATCAGGGCAGTGCTTCCGTTGTAGAATTCAAACCGGCTTGGAATAAACGATCTGGCTGCCACTCCGGCAGTAATAACGGCCTCCTCTCCGGATGCGAGACCGGCCAGGGAGAGCGGGATATTCATAGATGTGAAGAGATCGAATTTTTCACCGTACCACTCCTTCCCCGATTTGATCAGGTTCACGCTATCGATCTCATGCGCCACAAAATCATCGAAACGGGAAACCGTATGAGTGGCCAAACCCGTGGTCTGGGGTAACACAGTCACTCTTTTACCCGGTCCCAGGTCTGAGGTGATGAAATAGAAGGCCTGATCGGAATAGAGGTTCTTTTTATGCCTGAAAACTCCGTTCAACCCATCAAAATACCAGGAGACAGTGGATTCACCAAAGAATAGGACATAATCACCCGGATCAAAACGGCCATCCTCCTCACCATACACCCAAACGGCCAGTTCCCTCAGGTCATCGTGCCGGAATGAAGTGGCAGGTTCGGGCAGCATGGCACCACCGTTCCCGTACACCCGGATATTATGCGGATCCAGTGATCCGGGGGACATGCCGAGGTTCTCAATGTCCTGATAGGTAATCCGGTGAACACCCCGGTTCCCGACAGATATCCTGTACCACTTGCCTCCGGAGAGCACTGATGAGCCCGTATAATTACCTGATTTTACCATGGAAGCTTGCCGCCCTGTATAGGTCACCCGGATATCAAACTGCACCAGCTTTTCCATAAAACCCGTGAGGGAATTCATTCTGAACGGAAGGAACTTTACTGAAATAAGGGGCAGCTTGCGGTTATAAACGATCTGATGATCCACCCGTACTTCATCTGTGGGAATTTGCGAAGGTGAAAGGGTATAATTCCCTGCCTGCACAATGGTTTCGAAAATCATGCCTGCCAACTCCACCTGGATTGCCTGTTCAGGATAGTCATATGGAAGGAATTCACTGAACCAGGGAAGGAAAGCATGATCCCGTTCATGGACCGCTCCGGCAAATGACGGCAGATAAAAATAACGGCCGTCGGCATCCATCGAATATGTATCGTTCCAAGAAAGGGTCCGGTAATGACTCACCTCCTGCGGGAAGGCGCAGAACGTCCAGAAAATAACAAATATGGACAGGATGGCACGTTTCATCATCATTTCCCTTTTTGTTGCAACATTAGGTTTTTTCCTGATCCCTTAGGAGGTTTGGCATGTAAATCATGCCCGGTTTTTTGACCGGGAAGATCCCTGCTCCGTTTTATTTACAGTCTCCTGGAAGGTTGATGCTCCTCTTATCTCCCTGGCGAAACTATTTTAATCTGAAAAACGTTACACTACATAACATATTGTCTTATTTGATGCATCATACCCACAGGACAGGCTCTACAATCCGCCATCAAATTCAGGATCATACGCCAATCATTTACAAAAAAACCTGCTGGTGGTGCATTTTGTTCATTTTCATGCTTTCCGCAGGTGTCCTGAGGTCACAGGATCCCATTTACAGCCAGTTTTATGCAAACCCGTTGTATTTGAATCCGGCGCTGGCCGGCACCGGTGACTGTGCCCGTTTCATTGCGAATGCGCGTCAGCAATGGCCATCCCTGCCCGGCAGCTGGCTTCAGTTTTCAGGGTCATTCGATCATTTCGTGAAACCTATAAAGGGAGGGGTGGGTTTGCTCATACACAATGACCAGATGGGTGTTGCGGCAATCAATACACTCAGGATCAGCGGCATATACTCTTACCACCTGGATATCTCACGAACAACCAGTCTGCGTGCGGGTTTTGAAGTGGGCATGCATCAACAGCGCCTGAAATGGGAAGAGATGGTTTTCCCGGATATGATCGATTCCAACACAGGATCGGTCAATCCTTCCTCTGAAGCCTTACCTGATCATACCAGTGTTACTGTACCAGATTTTTCCATTGGGTTCCTTGGCGGATACAGGAAGATACTGTTCGCAGGAATAGCAGCCCATCACCTGGCGCAGCCAGATCTCTCCTGGTATGAGAACTCAGACGCCAGCCCCCTGTATATGAAGCTCACAGCACATGCGGGAGCAGAGATCCTTCTGGCCGAGAGAAGCTACGGCCATGACAGTTACACATTTACGCTTTCACCCAACGTACTTTATCAGTACCAAAGGAATGCAAGGCAGCTGAATGTGGGTTTTTACCTGACCCGCCAGCCCCTTACAGGAGGAGTCTTTTACAGATACAGCAGGTCGAATCCAGACGCTGTGGTGTTCATGCTGGGCTGGAGTCAGAAAAAAATCCAGGTGGGATACAGTTATGATGTAACCTTATCCCGATTACAGAGTACAACAGGGGGTGCACACGAAATATCACTCAAGCTGTTGGTATTTTGTGATAAAAAATGGGGAAAGCCAGGAGCAATAAAATGTCCGGAATTTTAGTTACTTTTGCAATCAAATTTCCCAGAAGATGAAATACTACGGCATCATCCCGGCGATATTACTGCTTATGGCGGTATTTCTTGGATCATGTGCCAAGCAAAAATCGGCCACAACAGGTTGGGAGTACAATAATCCCAAGAATGGCGGATTCCAGGTAACCAGCTACATGGGGCAGGCTGCCGGACCGGGTCTTGTCTTTATTGAGGGAGGCACCTTCACGATGGGTGCTACTTACGATGATTACCAGTATGACTGGCACAATTACCCGCGGCGGGTTACGGTCAGGTCGTTTTACATGGATGAGACCGAGGTGGCCAACGTCGATTATCTGGAATATCTTTACTGGTTGAACAGGGTTTTTGGCACGGATTATCCGCAGGTTTACCGCAGAGCACTCCCGGATACGCTGGTTTGGAGGGATCGTCTGGCCTACAACGAACCCCTGGTGGAGCTTTACCTCCGGCATCCAGCTTATAAAGATTATCCGGTGGTGGGGGTGAGCTGGATACAGGCCACCGACTATTGTGCATGGAGGACCGACCGGGTAAATGAAAATATCCTGGTGGAACGCGGCATCCTGGATTTGGATCCGGCGCAGCTTAACGAGAATAACTTCAACACAGAAGCATACCTGGCAGGACAGTATGAAGGCCTGGTCAACAGGAACCTGACCGACCTGAATCCCAACAGCACCGGCGAAAGACGCGTCAAGCTGGAGGATGGCATCCTGCTGCCCCGGTACCGGCTGCCTACTGAAGCCGAATGGGAATTTGCCGCACTTGGACTTGTGGGGAACACGGCTTATGAAAGGGTGATGGATCGTCGGATGTTCCCTTGGAATGGTCATTACCTCAGAACTGAAGACAAGGAATATTACGGAAGTTTCGTCGCCAATTTCAAGAGGGGCAGCGGGGACTATATGGGAGTGGCCGGCAATCTCAATGACGGAGCCGTCGGGCCTTATATGGTCGGATCATACTGGGCCAATGACTATGGCCTGTTCAACATGGGTGGTAATGTGGCCGAATGGGTAGCCGACGTCTACCGGCCTCTTAGCTACGAAGACGTCTCGGACCTCAATCCATACAGGGGCAACTTGTTCATGAGAAAAGTCAGGGACTCGGAAGGCCTGATCGCTGAAAAAAATGAATTCGGTAAACTGAACTACGAAACTGAACCGGTGGACGAACTCGTCAACCGTAGAAATTACAGAAAGCCTGACAATATCAACTATCTCGATGGGGACTTCCAGTCTGCCATTGACGAGGATAAATGGTTGAAGAGCGACACGGCAGAAACACGGAGCATGTACGACTACTCGGTCACATCCATGATCAACGACAAGGCCCGCGTCTACAAGGGTGGTTCATGGAAGGATGAAGCCTACTGGATGATCCCGGGGACTCGGAGATTCCTGGATGAGAACCTCTCCACGGATTATATCGGATTCCGTTGCGCCATGGACCGGGTGGGAGATCAGCAGTTTGGCTATTGATTAATTCCCGTCTGCTTTACATATCTGCAATTTTCTGAGTACTTTTCCAGGCAGTTTTGACCTATGGTCTGATGTACCGAAAATAATATCCCTCCCACGGAGGGCGGATAGGATTTTCCCATAGATCACAAAACATCTCCTGCATGGATATCGATGCGCTTTACAGATGGTTCCTAAGCTATCCACGGATATCCACAGATACCCGTAAACCACTGGAAAACAGCATTTTTTTCGGGATCAGGGGCGAGCATTATAACGGAAACACATTTGCTGCAGAGGCCCTTCAAAAGGGAGCCGTCCTGGCAGTCGTGGATGAGCCAGGTCATGCTTCCACTGACAGGACATTTCTTGTCAGGGATTCTACAGATACCTTACGTCAACTGGCCAGACATCACAGGTCAGGTATCCGTTCGGTGGTCATAGCCATCACCGGCACCAACGGCAAAACCACCACCAAAGAATTGACGGCCAGAGTGCTTTCACGGAGATACGCCACAGTCGCCACCCAAGGAAACTTCAACAACCATATCGGGGTACCGCTGACCCTGCTGTCACTGAAAGAGGATACCGAGATGGCAGTGATCGAGATGGGGGCCAATCATCCCGGAGAGATCGCCTCGCTTTGTGAAATGGCGCAGCCCGACTTCGGACTGATCACCAACATCGGGAAAGCACACCTGGAAGGATTCGGAGGCTTTGAAGGAGTCGTCCGGGCAAAAGCGGAGCTATATCATCACCTGAATGATCATAAAAGGAAGATCTTCATCAACACGGACCATGAGGTATTAAACCGGATCGCCGGTCAGGCGGACCGGATTACTTACGGTACCGGCAGCGGGGTTTTCTGCAGGGGAACCCTTGAAGATATCCATCCCCATCTCAAAGTCAGGGTGGAGACGGGGCACGAAACAGCCCTGATACAAACCCGGATCACCGGGGCATATAATCTTGAGAACATCACCGCTGCCGCATGCATCGGAAGCTATTTCGGCATACCCCCCGGGCAGATCGCCGATGCCATTGAAGGATATATCCCTGAAAACAACCGTTCGCAGGAGATCCGGACCGGTAAAAACCACATCATAATGGATGCATACAATGCCAATCCTTCCAGCATGTCAGCGGCCATCGGGAACTTTATCCGTTATCCCACCGGTTCCCGGATGGTCATCCTTGGGGAGATGCTGGAGCTGGGTGAGGCAAGCCGTGCGGAGCATACGTCACTTGTCGGCGAACTGGAAAGGCTTGGATTCCGTGAAGTCATCCTGGTTGGCCAGGCTTTCAGGGAGTCTGCAGCCTGCAAGGGTTACCAGTGGTTCCCGGACACTGACACTTTACTTGGATGGATCCGGGAACATCCTGTCACAGATCACACCATCCTGATCAAGGGGTCACGAAATAACAGGCTGGAGCGGCTCATCGGGTTTCTATAATGATATATCATGGAGGATTACCATGTCATCGGATTGATGTCAGGTACTTCCCTGGACGGATTGGATGTGGCATATTGCCGTTTTGCACTGCGGTCAGGACAATGGGAATATGAGATCATCAAGGCAGAGACCATTCCTTACCCTGATGAGTGGAAGGCACGCTTGTCCGGGCTGGTCTCAGCGGGAGGAGCGGATCTGGCCAGGGCGCATGCCGATCTGGGCAGGTATTTCGGAACCTGTGCCAGGGATTTCATCCTGAAGCATAACCTGACACCCAGTTTCATCGCCTCACATGGGCATACCGTCTTTCACCAGCCCCGGGCCGGGTTCACCTTCCAGGCGGGAGACGGCGCTGCACTGGCTGCTCATTCGGATTTACCGGTAATATGTGATTTCAGGGCTTCGGATGTGGCCCTGGGAGGAGAGGGAGCTCCCCTCGTTCCCGCCGGAGACCGCTGGCTCTTCGGACAATACGACTATTGTCTGAACCTGGGGGGATTTGCAAATATTTCATATGAATGGGAATGGAAACGTATTGCCTTCGATATCTGCCCCATGAACAACATCCTGAATGATCTGGCGCGGCGGACCGGACATGACTTCGATGCTGACGGGAGTCTTGCGAGGAAGGGGAAGACCAGCCCTTTTCTGCTTGAGAAACTGGAGAGGCTCCCCTACTACCTCCAGGCAGCACCCAAATCACTGGGGATTGAGTGGTATCATGCTCAGTTCAAACCGCTTTTCGAGCAGACCGCCCTGTTGCCTGAGGATGCCCTCCGCACAGCGGTAGAGCATATCTGCAGGAGGATTGCGGTTTCCATGACTGCCGGACTTGAAGGCCGGGTGCTTGCCACCGGAGGGGGCGCCCGGAATGGCTTCTTTATGGAACGTTTACAGTCCATGGTCTCCTGCGAGATCGTCAGGCCGGATGACTTGCTGGTGGACTTCAAGGAAGCTTTGGTATTCGCATTTCTGGGGGTCATGCGATGGAGGAGTGAGATCAATATCCTTGCATCCGCCACAGGGGCCGGCAGAGATCATTGCAGCGGGTGTATCCACCTTCCCTGATGGTTACAATCTTTCAGGCATTACAATGTTAGAAACGGGTCATTCCCCTTCAGAAACGAGTCTCTTCCATTTCACCATACTGGTGATAAGACCCGTTTCATCCGTCTGCTCCTCAAAAAGAGAACCATCACTTCTGACCAGGAATGAACGGTCGTGTACCTGAAAAACAGCCTCATGATCGGAAACGGGAGTCAGTTCGAAGATACTTTGGAGCAGCCGGCCATCCCATATCTCATCACCATGGTCAATCGATTTCACCGAATACCCTACATAGGATTCGCCTGTCTTTTCATCGACATACCGCATGAAACGAAGGTAACTTCCGTCCGATTCGCCGTGTGTCTGGGGTTTTGCTTCATTTTCAGATGTTTCCAGCACGAACTCGTTGATGGTCAGGTATTCCATTACCGATTGGGGATTGGATACATCAATCATCTGCGCATGTGTGTCTTTTTTTCCATGGAGCACATGGGTCTCCTCCTGAAGGATGTATACGGCGCCGCCGGCCAGATAACCAATGGCAGCCAGCAGGCTGATGCGACGCAGGTACCAGATGAAGTCGATCTTTTCCATACCCATGACGGCGACACCGGCAGCCGACCCGATAATGAGGATGCTTCCTCCCGTACCCGCGCAGTAAGCCAGGAACTCCCAGAAAAAGAAATCGGGCGGGAAATTATACATGCCCATGGCACCCGCCACCAGCGGCACATTGTCCACGATGGCAGAAAGAAACCCAATAATGATGTTGATCGCATAGTAGTTACCCACATGTTCCCTGAGCACTTCCGATAAAAGATGCAGGTGGCCCACCGTGTCGAGTGCGGCGACAGCGGTGAGGATGCCCAGGAAAAACAGCACGCTGGGGACATCTACTTTCTGCAGCACACCGACAATCGTCAGTCGTTTGCCGAGTTTTCTGCTTTCCTTATCCCGGTTTCTCTGAAGCACCTCGGTCAATGTCCATAACACACCCAAACTGAATAACATCCCGAGGTAAGGCGGCAGATGGGTCAGGTTCTTGAAGACCGGGACAAAAAGCAACCCGCCGACACCCATAAAGAAAATCAACCGGCTTTCCCAGTTTTTCAGAAATACATCGTCCTTGCTGGTTTCACGCAGAACAGGCCGCTGGACCACACCCTTCATGGTAAAGGAGAGAATGGCGAGTGGCACCACCATTGAAATCAGGCTGGGAAGAAAAGTCATCAACATGATATTCACGGTGGTGACTTTCCCGGCGATCCACAACATGATCGTAGTGATATCACCGATGGGTGACCAGGCTCCTCCCGAATTGGCAGCTACGATGACCATCCCGGCAAAAAACCACCTATCCTTTTTATCGGCAATGAGCTTGCGCAGCAAAGCCACCATGACGATGGATGTGGTCAGGTTATCCAGGACTGCCGACATGAAAAAGGTAATCGTACTGGTGATCCAGAGCAGCTTTACACGATGTCTCGTTTTGATCCTATCCGTAATGATCCTGAACCCCTCATAGGAGTCCACCAGTTCCACGATGGTCATGGCACCCAGCAGGAAAAACAATATCTCACTTATGACACCCAGATGATGCAACAGTTCATGCCCTGTGACCCAGTGCGCGAAACTGCCTCCCAGTTCCTGTTCCATGTAGTGTTTGAAGTGGGAAGTATTCACCAGTATCTCCGGGCCGCCAATCACAAAAAGCACCCAGAGAATGACCCCCAGCAGGAGGGCTGTGGCTGATTTGTTGATATGCAGGGGATGCTCAAGAGCAATAATTGTGTAACCGAGAATAAACACAATAACCATCAAAATAAACATAGCAAGATCTCGTTTGGGGTTGAAAATTGGGTGCAAATGTAAATGATTTTGCCAGGGAACCTGAAAGCATATATATAGATTCTTAAATAATAGTTTTTCACATCTGCCAAATCCGGAACCATATTAACACGCAGATGTTAACAAAAAGGTGATTCTCAGGCATGCAGGCTGGGTAATCGAAGTAATTTTGAATCTGGCTCAATAAAACAATTTCAGATGTTTCAACTGTTTCTGTTACAGATCAGGCAGACGGGGTCTGCTGTCGCCGATTCGGTCAATATGATGCTGGCTGAACGGATGGAGGGGGAATCGGGCGAGATGACCATGTCATTATGGGAACTGACAATGAAAGGAGGGTGGATCCTGGCGATTCTGGCCATTCTGTCAATCATTGCCATCTATATCTTCATTGAGCGTTTTCTCGTCATCAACAGAAATTCGAGGGATGACAAAGGTTTCATGAATAACATCCGGGATTTCATCATCAACGGTCAGATTTCCCCTGCCATCACCCTTTGCAGGAACAATCCGTCTCCTATTGCGCGAATGATCGAGAAAGGGCTCTCCAGGCTGGGCAAACCTCTGAACGATATCAACACCGCCATTGAGAATGTCGGAAAACTGGAAGTGTCACGGCTGGAAAAAAACATTGCCACCCTTGCTTCCATTTCGGGAGTTGCACCCATGCTGGGCTTTCTGGGCACGGTGATCGGTATGATCAGGGCCTTTTATGACATGTCGATGGCAGGAAACAACATCGATATCGCACTCCTCAGCACGGGCATTTACCAGGCAATGGTCACCACTGTAGCGGGGCTGATCGTTGGGATTATCGCCTATATGTGCTACAACGTTCTGGTGGCACGCATTGAGAAGCTGGTATTCATTCTGGAAGCCAGGGCCACGGAATTCATGGATGTGCTTCATGAGCCTGCAAATAAAATATAACACCGCTCCAATCTTCTACGATCATGGGCATACCCACAAGAAATAAAAGAAAAACGGATTTCAGCATGGCATCCATGTCGGATCTGGTTTTTCTTCTTCTGATATTCTTTATGCTTACATCAACGCTCGTAGCGCCCAATGCCATCAAGCTTCTTCTTCCTCAGAGCAACAGCCGGACAATCGAGACCCCTCCCAAAATTGTCATATCCATCAACGAGGCGATGGATTTTTTCCTGCAGGGGGTTCAGGTCGATGAATCCGGCCTGGCTGCCGGCCTGAAGGATTTGCTGTCAGGTCAGGACAATGCCTCCATCCGTCTCGCCTCCGATAAAAATGTACCGGTCCAGTATATTGTGACCGTCATTGATATCGTTAATGAAATAAACAAGGAGAACCATACGCGGCACAAGGTGATCCTGGCCACCAGCCCCAAAAAATAACCATGGCCCTGACAAAAGATCAAAAGAAGGGACTCGCTGTCACAGTGCTGTTTCATCTGATGATAGCTGCCTTGTTGATTTTACTGGGTTTTTCCACTCCTTTGCCCCTGCCGGGAGAGGAGGGCGTGGAGATCAGCCTGGGCACGGATATATCCGGTTCGGGTGCGGAAGAACCTTCAGGAAGGCAGATGCCTCCTCCTGCCGTTACAGAAAGGGAAACGGGCACTGAGCAGGAATTGGTCACCCAGGATACCGAACCTGCTGTTTCGCTGCAGGAGAAACAGGCAAAGGACGAAAAACCGCAGGAAGCGGATAGTGAAAAGGAGCAACCTGTTGAACAGCCGGTGAAGGAGGAGCCTGTGGTCAATCCGGATGCACTCTATAAAGGGAAAAGCCAGAGTACGGGGATTCAGGCCAATCAGGGTGTTGATTCCGGACCGGGTGACCAGGGGGATCCTTCCGGATCGGGTAATCTGAATGGGCCCGGAGGAGATGGCGAAGGACTCTCCTACAGCCTTAAGGGCAGAAAGCCAGCCTATCTTCCCAAGCCCGCAAGCAACTTCACGGAGAACGGTACGGTCGTGGTACAGATCACCGTCGACAAGTATGGAAAGGTAGTCCGGGCTGTGGCCATTGATAAAGGCTCCAACACCACCAGTACTGCGTTGAGGAAACTGGCCGTGGAAGCCGCACGGAAGGCCATTTTCAATGCCAGCTCCGATGCCCCGGAAGAGCAGCAGGGGACCATCACCTACCACTTTATCGTCAGGGACTGATGAACTACCCCCAGGCCCTGGAATTCCTGTACCATCAGCTTCCCATGTTCCAGCGTGCGGGCCCTCCGGCATACAAGTCAGGGCTGGACAATACTATCGCCATCTGCAGCAGACTCCGGAACCCGGAAAAACGTTTCAGATCCGTGCATGTGGCCGGAACCAACGGAAAAGGATCCGTTTCACATTTTATCGCCTCGATCCTGCAGGCCCGGGGATACAAAACGGGATTGTTTACATCCCCCCACCTGAAGGATTTCAGGGAACGGATCAGGGTCAACGGTATCATGATCCCTGAAAAAGCCGTCACAGATTTCGTTAACCGTTACCGTGAGTCGTTTTCGGATTTGAATCCTTCTTTTTTTGAATATACTTTCGGAATGGCCATGGATTTTTTTGCGGGGGAACAGGTTGATGTTGCAGTGGTCGAGACGGGCATGGGCGGACGACTTGATTCCACGAACGTGGTGGATTCTGTAATATCGGTGATCACCAATATCGGTTTCGATCACATGATGTTTCTCGGCAATTCTCTGGAACAGATCGGCAGGGAGAAAGCCGGTATCATCAAGCCCGGGGTGCCGGTCGTTATCGGAGAGACCCAGACTGAAGTATCAGATGTCTTTGTCCGGACAGCCTCACAGCACAATGCGCCCCTGTTTTTCGCCGACCGGTATTTCAGGGTGGCACATCCCCGGCTGACAGGCAAGTCCAGGCCTTTTTTGCGCCTGGACATACTGGATGGAGCAAAAACTTTTCTTGAACAAGTCATATCCCCGCTGACGGGATGGTATCAGATCAAAAACCTGGTGACGGTTGCCCAGACCATCAAGCTACTTGAAAGTCAGGGCTATCCGGTCGGACGGGAAGCGATGCGCGCGGGTATCAGGCAGGTGATCCGCCGTACCGGTATCAAAGGCAGGTGGCAGCGGCTGGGCAACCGGCCGAAAGTCATATGTGATACCGCCCACAACAAGGAAGGATTTCTGATGATAACGGAACAGATCAGGAACACCCCCTTCCGTGCGCTGCACATGGTGGTCGGAATGGTGAACGACAAGGATCACGAATCAATGCTGAGGCTACTTCCCTCAAAAGCCAGGTACTATTTCTGCCGTCCGGATGTACCGCGCGGCCTGGCTGACGGTGCACTGAAGCAGATGGCCTCCCGTTTCGGTCTTGAAGGAGAATGTTATGGCAGTGTGCGGCTGGCCTTTGATGACGCACTGAAAAACGCCCGGCCCGATGACCTGATCTTCATCGGCGGAAGCACCTTTGTAGTGGCTGAAGTTGTGTAAAGGTTGGGTATATCCTGTTGCACCGATCCCAGGTCAGCCCCCGCTGATCAGATGAAGTACCATCACCCGGTCTCCCTCCCCTATCATAGCAGTGGAACGGTCTTCCTTGCGTATCAACTTCCCGTTTATCTTCGTTACCAGCAACTTGAAGGAATAATTCCGGCTGTCTAACAGTTGCTGAAGGGTCATTTCATTCCCGGTGACCTCCTCTTCCCTGTTGTTCAGTATAATCTTCATCTGCCCACTGTTTGGCGCAATAATATTTCCAGCACCGTATTGGCCTGAATATGGGCCACGATTCCTACCCGAGGAGCCAGCGGCGGGTTTTCCCGTGATACTTCAGAAGCCTGGTCTCCGCATACATAGAGATCCTCATGCCGGTGCATCCTGAGGCGATTGCTGTCACCCCAGCCTGCCATTCCAATCCCAGTGACAACGGGCTTTCCCGGGAATCCCTCCAGGGCGGATTCGATGATCATTCGCTTCATAGCGGCATCGTCAAAAGCTTCGACCAACACATCACATTCCCCGAAAATCTCCAGAATTTTTCCGCGATCCAGCCGCAGCGGATGGATTTCAACCCGGACTGAAGGGTTGATGGCCCTGATATTGTCTTTAAGGGCATCCACTTTCCGCTGGCCGATCTGGTTCCTGAAATAATACTGCCGGTTCAGATTATCCTTGCTGACAATGTCAAAGTCGGCAACGACAAGCTTTCCGACACCTACCCTGGCAAGTGCTGCCGCACAATTGGAACCCAGCCCCCCCGCACCGGCAATACCAACGGTCTTTTGCCCCAGAATCCGCTCAATCTCGTCAAATGTCATGGATTGTATTCTTCAAACCGCTGCCAGGCCTTGCCTGACTGATCCTTTGCAGTGCCAATCAGCAATACCGGCATTGAAATCCACAAGCAAAGATAAGGACAATAAAACGCAGCAGATATTCACCTGCAGAGTGCACCTCCTGTTGAAGAATTTCGAAGTTATCCTTTAATCAAAAAGGCGGACAGCGAAACGGAGTGCAACCAGCCAAACGGCCACCCCGGCAGTTTGTGACCTACCGGTCCATTCATTGATCATGAAACCACTTTCATGCCGTATGGCATGAAAACCCTGGTTCCATGGCCCTGTCCGATCACATCCAGCACCCGGTGATCAAACGGTTGAAAAGCGGTACCAAAAACACGGATGATCCTCTCTCTGCCCGGAAATTCTTTGAACAGTGGGGATGAAGGTCCCAGAAGGAAGATATCGGCCCTGGTGTTGCTGAGTTCCATCACCCTGGCAAAGGTATCGTGGGCGATACAGGTGGCGGTCAGTATGATTGCATCCGATCTGGAAAGATACCCGGGCATAAGTGCAGGGTCCGTCACCTCCCCTGGTTCCGCATGATGATCAAAGACCGGAAAAGAAATGCCCATATCCCGGAATCTCGCGACCACAGGCCGGAAATAGCCGATCATCACGGGAAAACCATACCGGCCGGGATCGACTATTGCGGTGATATCACCCCGGGCGGGCTGTTTCATTCCATAGTTTAACAGCGCATTGAGAAATGCCTGGTATATGATTCTGAAACCCCTTTTCTGCAGGCAGGGTTGTGAAACCGCCATCTCCATGCCGACATTCTCCCCCAGCGTGGCACAGACCCCGATATTCCCGTTTTTCAGCATAACCCCCACATACTTGCTCCCGCAGGCCACCCTTTCGATGAGGCTATGGTCATAACCGTGCCTGCCGAACAATACCTCCAATGGATCAGGGTAAATCATATTCACAAATTTATTTCCTTTCTAAATATGGTTCAGTTTCCGGGTCTTCGTTTGCGGCATCCCATTCAATCCCCTAAAGGCGAACTCATTATGAACGTAAATGTCTTAAGATCAATCGTTTTGCAAGTTTTTGCATCTCGGTATAATCGGATTTCAGGGTTTGTTTTTCTTTTGATTCCATATACTTTTGCAGATGGATAACGGGAGTTCAATCTGATAAATTTAAATGATATGGAACAGGTTCAGAAGATGCAGGAAGCCCATAAAACATTAAAGAAATGGAAATATGAGTGGAAGGAGCTTCAACAGGGTTATACAGATCAAATCCTGTACATCAATCTTTCGGACGACACGATTCTGAACAAGGATGTCCCACCCCTGATGAAGGAGAAGTTTATCGGAGGCCGGGGATACGGACTCAGGCTGTTGTGGGATGCAACGAATCCCGGCACCCGTTGGGATGACCCGGAAAACGAGGTGAATATTTCATCCGGTCCGATCGGAGGCATTACGCAATACTCCGGGACCGGCAAGGCGATCTGTGTCTCCATCTCACCCCAGACAGACATACCCATCGACAGCAATGTCGGGGGGCATTTCGGCCCTTTCCTGAAGTTTGCGGGTTTCGACGCAATCGAGATACAGGGGAAGGCGGAACGGGATGTGATCGTTTTCATAGATGGCATAAACCATGAAGTGGAGATATATGAAGCCCCTTTGGAGCCGGTCGACAGCCACCTGCTTACGGAAGTGCTGCATGAGATGTATGCTGAGGATGAAAAGGACAAAAGAAACATATCGGTCGTTTCGACGGGAGTGGCAGCTGACCACTCTCTGATCGGCATGCTGAATTTCAGTTTTTACGACCCCAAGCGAAAAAAGGTAAGGCTGAAGCAGGCCGGCCGGGGGGGAATAGGCACCGTTTTCAGGAACAAGAGGATCAAGGCACTGGTGTGCAAGATACCCGGTGTGAAGGGGAACCTGAACAATGTGGTGGATCTCGGCGCGATCATTGAAAGGGGGAAGCGATTCAACAAGGAGATGAGGGATCTGGACGACAAGCAATGTGAAATGCGCTCCAAGGGAACCGCTCACCTCACCAATATCATGAATGATTACGATCTGCTTCCGGTGCACAACTTCAAGTACGGAAGCCATCCGGATGCCGTAAATATACACGGGAATGTCTACAAGGAGCGCTTCACCCAGGGAGTACCCGACGGATGCTGGATCGGCTGCAACATGTCGTGTGCCAAGGGTGTCGACAATTATGAACTTCGTACCGGCCCGTACAAGGGTCAGAAAGTGATCGTCGACGGTCCTGAATACGAGACCACCTCATCGCTTGGAAGCATTGTGGGCATTTTCAATCCCGACTTCACCATTGAGATGAACTTCTATTGCGACACCTACGGCATTTGCACCATAACCTGGGGCACCATCATGGGTTTTGTCATGGAGTGTTACGAAAACGGTTTCCTTAATGAAGAGCGTACGGGAGGGCTCAGGCTTAACTTCGGGAATGCGGATGCCGCCATGGAATTGCTGCATCAGCTGGCCCGGGGTGAGGGATTTGGAAAAACGGCCGGTATGGGTGTGAGGAAGCTTAAGGAGATGTTCATCCGCAAAGGATGGGGCGACCCCGGATTCATCAATGACATAGGAATGGAAAACAAGGGACTGGAATACTCCCAGTATGTCTCCAAGGAATCCCTGGCCCAGCAGGGCGGATATGCCCTGACCAACAAGGGTCCCCAGCATGATGAAGCCTGGCTGATCTTCATGGACATGGTCAACAATCAAATCCCCACCTTCGAGGACAAGGCCGAGGCGTTGCACTACTTCCCCATGTTCCGCACCTGGTTCGGTCTGGTGGGTCTCTGCAAGCTTCCCTGGAACGATGTAGAGCCCGAAAACAATGCTGAAACGGATGAACCGGCCAAAGTGCCCGAGCATGTCGACAACTATGTAACCATATTCAAGGCCGTGACCGGCAAGCCTTTCGACAAGGAAGAACTGATCCGGCAGTCGGAACGGGTATATAATTTCCAAAGGATATTCAACATCCGCAGGGGTTATGGACTGCGAAAGCATGACCGCCAGCCCTACCGTGCCGCAGGACCGGTCACAGCCGAAGAATATGAGTCCAGGGCTGAGCGGTATGACAAACAACTGAAGGAGATCATCGGGGTGGACCCTGCCGGGAAATCCACAGAGGAAAAAATGAAAATATTACGTCAATACAGGGAAGACCGGTATGAAAAACTGATCGATGCAGTATACCTGCGCAGGGGCTGGACAAAAAACGGTGTGCCCCGGCTGGAGCACCTCAGGAAGATCGGGATGGACCTGCCTGAGCTGATCGAAGTGGTCGCTCCGCTTCAGGAAACCTAATGCCTGTTCTGAAAAATCTGCCAAGCCACTTGATCATTCATGTCCGGCTCAGAAAGGGAATTTTTGTGCCCCATGATACATGGCCATGCCGTTGACCGGTGATTTCAACACCTTCCCCATCCTGACACCCATTTCAAGTGACAGCTCCCGGAGTATCTCCTCGAAATGAAATGCCACAGCCCCTGTGAAGCCGGCTTCATGATCCCTGTGCTCAGGATAATCCAGGATGAACAGTACAAAAAACTCCCTGAAACATTCTGTCACCATTTTCCTGATGTATTGATGACCGTTATGTTCGGCGAGAAAGGAGCTGAAGCTTGCCAGGTAACGATTTGGATAGGGTTGCCGGTAAACGGCATCCAGGACAGAATCCCGGGTCAGGGCATGCTGCTGTCCGAACAGTTCCCTGACCTCATCCGGCACTTTCCCCATCAAATACATCTTGAGGAAAGTTTTGCCCAGATGGGCAGCGCTTCCTTCATCCCCGAAAAAGTAACCGAGCGAAGGGATCCGGTGGGCGATTTGCTTCCCATCGTAGTATCCGGAATTGGATCCTGTGCCCAGGATACATGCAATCCCGCAGGAATCACCGAATAATGCGCGTGCAGAGCCCAGCAGATCGGTATGTACCGTGATTTCAGCCTCCCGGAAAAACAATTCCAGGGCATCTTCCACAACCATGGCTTTCTCAAAGGAAGAGCAACCGGCTCCATAAAATACCAGTTCACGGATCCATTCGGCATTCACAAAAGGCAACAGCTCTTTCTGAAGCACCTGTTCAATTCCCTTGCTGTCGGTGTAATAGGGATTGAGGCCGGCTGTCTGGAATGATCTGGCCAAACCACTGTCTTCGATCAGTACCCAATCGGTTTTGGTAGCCCCGCTGTCGGCTATGAGTTTCATAGAAGGTCTCCTTCTTTCTGGGATCAGGATGCCTCGTCTGATGCGAGGCTATTGCCGGTAAAAATAGATATTTTTGTCCTCTGCGACTTTCAGGGCATGGGAGCACGGATCAACAGCATTATCTGGGACTGGAACGGCACATTGCTCAATGATGTGGACATCTGCCTTCACTCGATCAATATTCTTTTGAAAAAGCGCGGTCTGGAAGAACTCCGGAAGGAGAGGTACCGGGATATCTTTACCTTCCCGGTGAGGGATTATTATTTCCGTGCCGGTTTTGATCTTGACCGGGAACCTTTCGATGCGATCGCAGTCGAATTCATCACACTCTATTTTGACAGTCTTCCGGCAGCGCCTCTTTTCGAAGGGGCTGAGGCAGTGCTCGGCCATTTCAGGCAGCGGGGCGTTCAGCAGTATATGGTTTCTGCAATGGAACGTGAGTCTCTGTTATCTTCTGTGGATCAGCGGGGTATCCTTCAGAAATTCAGACGGATTGAAGGGTCGACCGATCACTTCGCCGACGGGAAATTGCATGCAGGCAGGAAGCTTTTTACTGAGGAGCGACTGGATCCGTTGTCAACCATCCTCATCGGAGACACGCTTCACGATATGGAGGTAGCCCGGTCGCTGGGATGCCAATGCATTCTCCTTCCCCACGGACATCAATCTTCTTCACGGCTGGAAACGGCCGGATGCACCATTGCCGGCAATTTGGCAGAACTGCCAGAAATTCTCAACCCATCCAAATAGTTCCCGGTTCCAATGGCCGGAACAGTCCTCATGGGCAAATACTAATTCGCCCGGATGATCATTACCGAGCCTTTATAGACGTCATCGCGGTATTTCCCGGTGCATTTCAGGATGTAGAAATAGGTCCCGTCGGCAAGGTTTTCTCCGGTCCAGTCATTCTGGTAGTTGTCCACTTCGTACATTTTCTGGCCCCAGCGGTTGAATATGACCAGTGTATTGCCAAGGTAGTAGTCCTCAAGTTTGGGAATATCTCCTGAAGCGGCTTTCAGATACCCCTCACCACCCGTTCCCCCGTTACCGGATTCTCCTTCATCAATGTCGATCACGAAGGCATCATTCACCTGGTCGCCGTTGGGTGTGAATACGTTCGGGACCTTCAGCTTCACGGGTTTCACCTCAACGATCATGGAATCGGCGGCCATGCAATTATAAAAGGTGGTAAAATCAAAGGCCACGTCGAAGGTGCCGACATCGGAATAGGAATGGGTAGGCGTGGTAAGTATGGATGAGGTCTCATCCCCGAAATTCCATGTCCAGTTGATCAGCTGAAAGGTATCCACAGCAAGCGAGTCATACAGGGGATTCTCAAAATAGAAGGTCAATGTCGGATTTTGAAGGTACACGACATTCTTACCCTCATCATCTGTTTTATCCGTGTAGAGTTCAATATCCGGGATGCGATGGGCCTTAACCTGGAAATCATGTTTCCGGGTACAACCCAGGGTGTCGGT
Source organism: Bacteroidales bacterium (assembly GCA_016939365.1). GTDB lineage: Bacteria > Bacteroidota > Bacteroidia > Bacteroidales > JAFGHD01 > JAFGHD01. The sequence goes on from JAFGHD010000152.1 coordinate 40,804, forward strand.
GACGGAAACGGAGTAATCCCCGTTTTGCAGGCCGCCCACACGAGTGGGATCATAAATATCCTGCAGTCCGGCAGACCATTCATATTCCAGGGGCTCATAAGATCCGGAGGCAACCACCTGCATCTGCGCCACTTTTTCATCGGGGCATCCCATGGAGAGCTGGATCACGGTATCCACTGTGATCATGGCCTCCACCTCCACCCTGATGCTGTCGGTACAGTAGTTCACCGGGGTGGCAGGTTCGGTGATTGTGGCGAAAAAAGTCGTGCTCTCACGCGGACTCGTCACCAGTGTATCTGATGCGACTCCATCAGGTTCCCAGAAGGTGGCAAAACCTGTGGTATCCACATGGAACAATACCGTATCGCCGCAGTTCAGCGTAGTATCGGACTGGTAGATCCGTACCTGTATGATGGCAACATATACACTGCCTGTCACATCTATCGTATCCCCGCTCTTCGCCTGAACTGAATATGACCCGGTTTCGTACACCCAGATGCCTTCTGTCGCAGCCCCCGTGCTCCACAGGTAGAAATCAAATCCTGTCCCCGCCTGCAGAAGCAGTGAATCCACCTTGCAGGAGCGCACGGTATCGGGCAATATCAGTTCCTGGGTGAACAATGCACCCGGCAGGAAATAGAGACACATAAAAATGACCCGTAACCTCCCCATAAGTGGCTTCAAAAATACACCTTTTCGGTTTTCTATGAGAGTTCTGTATCCGTATCCCTCTTTTTCACCCATCATTTCATCAACCCACACATAACGTCAAAGAATCCTTTTAATTTTCCGTCCTCCTTCGCAACTGCCAAAATTGCAGAAAATGATTGCTACATGATTCACTATCAGGCCATTTTGTCATTTCATTCCTGTTGTCCAATGTCACTGTTGCCGTTTCCGGACATCCCGGGGAGAATGGCAGCCTGTTTGCCGGTAACATCGAAAAACGGATATGAACTTCAACCAGTTCACCATTAAAAGCCAGGAAGCCGTCAGCAAGGGGCAGGAAATTGCAGCGGGTCACCAGCACCAGCAGATCACCAACACGCATATTCTGAAAGGGATACTGATGGTTGACGGACATGTGGTACCCTACATCCTCCGGAAGGCTGCCGTCAATATCGAAATATTGCAGCGGACGCTGGACAAGATGCTGGAGTCCCTGCCCAGGGTTGCCGGTGGTGAGCAATATCTTTCGCACGAGGCGGATTCAACGATAAAGCGTGCACCTGAATTCCTGAAGGATTTCAATGATCAGTTTGTTTCAGTCGAGCACTTGCTATTGGCCGTTTTCATGGAGGGTGACACTGTATCAAAGTTACTGAAGGACAGTGGACTGACAGAAAAAGGTATTCGTGAGAGCATACGTGAGCTCAGGAAAGGTGCATCTGTAACTTCCCAGACTGCGGAGGAGACATTCGACGCATTGAACCGTTATGCCCGCAATCTGAACGAAATGGCCCGTTCCGGAAGGCTTGACCCGGTAATAGGCCGAGATGAGGAGATCCGCAGGATATTGCAGATTCTTTCCCGGAGGACCAAAAACAATCCTATACTCATAGGGGAACCGGGGGTCGGTAAGACAGCCATTGCAGAAGGTCTGGCGCACCGGATCGTGAACGGGGATGTGCCCGAAATCCTGAAAAGCAAGCAGATCTATTCGCTGGATATGGGTGCCCTCATTGCCGGGGCGAAGTACAAGGGGGAATTTGAGGAAAGGCTGAAAGGCGTCGTCAGGGAAGTCACCGGTTCTGACGGAGAGGTGATCCTCTTCATTGATGAGATCCACACCCTGGTCGGCGCCGGGGCAAGCGAGGGTGCCATGGATGCCGCCAACATCCTGAAACCTGCTCTTTCCCGGGGGGAGCTGAGGGCCATAGGCGCCACCACACTGAAAGAATACCAGAAATATTTCGAGAAGGACAAAGCCCTTGAAAGAAGATTCCAGATCGTTCTGGTCTCTGAGCCGGATACCCTTTCAGCCATCTCCATACTCAGGGGTATCAAGGAACGGTATGAGAGCCATCACCAGGTGCGGATCCGGGACGAGGCCATCATCGCCGCAGTAGAGCTCTCCCACAGGTACATCACCGACAGATTCCTGCCGGATAAGGCGATTGACCTGATGGATGAAGCCGCTTCGAAACTCAGGCTCGAGATCAATTCCCTGCCAGAGGAGCTCGAAATACTCGAAAGACGCATCCGGCAGATGGAGATCGAGCGAGAAGCCATCCGCAGGGAAAAGGATCAGGAAAAGCTCAAAAAACTGAACCAGGAGATAGGCCAGATATCCTCCAGAAGGGATGAGCTCCGTGCGAGATGGCTTGCGGAGAAGGAAGTTGTGGAAGCCATCCATGCGAAAAACAGGGAGATCGAGCAGTTCCGCATGGAAGCGGACCGGGCAGAAAGGGAGGGTGAATATGGAAAGGTGGCTGAACTTCGTTACGGAAGGATCCGTGAGGCTGAAGAAGAGATCGCCCGCCTCAGGCAGCAGCTCACCACGATTCAGGCAGATTCGCCTATGATCAATGAGGAGATCGGGACCGAGGAGATCGCGGCCATCATTGCACGGTGGACCGGCATTCCCGTCAGCAAGATGCTTCAGAGCGAGCGTGAAAAACTGCTCCACCTGGAGCAGGAACTCCACAAGCGCGTAGTGGCGCAGGATGAAGCCATCACCGCAGTGGCGGATGCCATTCGAAGGAGCCGTGCAGGATTGCAGGACAGCTCCCGGCCTGTAGGATCATTCATATTCCTCGGCACCACAGGTGTGGGCAAGACAGAGCTGGCCAAGGCACTGGCAGAGTTCCTTTTTGATGACGAAAATGCCATAATCCGGATCGATATGTCGGAATACCAGGAGCGACATTCGGTCTCCCGTCTGATCGGAGCCCCCCCGGGGTATGTCGGATATGACGAAAGCGGGCAGCTCACTGAAGCCGTCCGGAGAAAACCCTATTCGGTGATCCTCCTGGATGAAATCGAAAAGGCCCATCCGGATGTATTCAATATCCTGCTGCAGGTACTGGATGACGGAAGACTGACGGATAATAAAGGGAGAAGGGTAGACTTCAGAAACACCATCGTCATCATGACTTCAAACCTGGGATCCCATATCATCCAGCAAAACATGGAAGCATTAGAAAAAAAGGATGAAGAAACGGCATTCCAGAGTACAAGAACCGAAATACTCAGCCTGCTCCGGAAAACGATCCGGCCCGAGTTCCTGAACAGGATCGATGAAGTGATCATGTTCAGACCCCTGACAGAAAAAGATATAGAAAGCATTGTCCGGCTTCAGCTGGATCAGGTAGTCAAAAGACTGGCATCCAGTGGCATCACTTTGAGCTATACGGACAACTGCACCCGGTACGTGACGGCCGGAGGATTTGACCCCCAGTATGGCGCCCGGCCGGTCAAACGGTTCATTCAGAAAAACATCCTCAATGAGCTGTCCAAAATGATATTGGGCGGGCAACTGGATGCAAAAACACCTCTCATCCTCGACGCAGACAGGAACGGGATCGTTTGCAGGAATGAATCCGGAAAATGAATCTGTAAAAGTAACGGTAATATTTTCCATCCCAGCGCGATGATCCGGAACACCATTATGATGTTGCCGGATGTTGAAGTGATGCTAAAAAAACATTAAAACTTCTGAAAATTTGAGCGTGGAAATGAAAATATGCCTATCTTTGGCATGCCAAACCAAAATTTTAAAACCAATGATCATTCGAACCCTACATCAAAAAGCCATCATCCTTGGGATGATGATCCTCATGGCCGGATCAATGGTACACGGCCAATACACAGTTGGTGTAAAGGCTGGTGCCAACCTTGCCAACCTGAGCGGATCTTCGGTCAAGAACAACAGCATGCTTATTGGATATAATCTGGGAGGTCTCTTCAATTATTCCATGGAGGATGCGATTTCAGGCAGTTTCGGAAAGATTTTCTCCCTTCAGGCCGAATTGCTTATCGAAACCAAAGGAGCCAACGCGGATTTCGAATTTCAGGATACCACCCTGGCTGAAGTGGATCAGGAATTCACCTACGTTACCATACCCATATTGGCAAAATTCTCCTTTGGGGCTGAAGACCACGTCAGGGTGTTTGGAGCCTTCGGAGTTTACGGATCATCCCTCTTTGGGTTGAAGATTGACGGAGAGGTAGCCCGAGACCATGACAACAAGCCTGGAACGGATGACCGGAAGTACCGCGAGGAATATACAGGATTTGATTTCGGGGCAATGGTTGCTGCCGGAACCCAGATACCGCTTAGTGACAAATGGGGCATTATAGTACAGGGCAGATACGCACTCGGGCTGAACAGTATCGGTGAGTTCAAAAACACCAGTACCGATATTCCCGAGAGCCAGCTCGAAGAGATCAAGACCAACACCATCGGTGTTTCGGCAGGTGTGGTTTACAAGATCAAATAATATCCGGAATGTAACCCGGATACTGATGATCCATAAGACTGTTCCGGAGATGGGGCAGTCTTTTTTTATTCCGCAATGGGTTCATGCTGAAAGCAGCGGAGTACTATTTTTGTAGCCTGTATGAAAGAGGCCCGGTTTAAAGGTATCAGTGATCCCGGCACACTGTCAAGGATGGCCCGTGATATCCGGGTCAGTGTGATCCGGAGTCTGGCGGCTGCCGGTTCCGGCCATCTGGGTGGGTCGCTTGGATTGGCTGATGTCTTTACCGTGCTGTATTTCAACGTACTGAATCACAATCCCGGAGAACCCCGGTACCCGGAAAGGGACCGTGTGGTGCTTTCCATCGGGCATGTCGCGCCGGTGATGTATGCCACCCTGGCCCATGCCGGATATTTCCCGGTGGAGGAGCTGATAACCCTGCGGAAGCTGGGCAGCCGCCTGCAGGGCCACCCGGGCAGGGAGCACGGCCTGCCCGGGATCGAGCTTTCCGCAGGATCACTGGGACAAGGATTGTCGGTGGCCACCGGCATGGCACTGGCAGCCCGGCTGGACCGTAAGGACTGGCAGGTATATTCCATCCATGGCGACGGTGAGCTCCAGGAGGGCTCGGTCTGGGAAGCAGCCATGAGCGCTGCATTCTACCGCCTGGATCACCTCACCGCCATTGTCGACCGTAACAGGGTACAGATTGACGGTCTCACATCCCGGGTGATGGAGATCGAACCACTGGAGGATAAATGGAAGGCCTTCGGGTGGCATGTCATTACCTGCAACGGACATGACATCCCGGATATCATGAGGGCATTCAAAGAGGCAAAGAGATGGGAGGGCTCTCCTTCGGTGATCCTGGCCCAGACTACTATGGGAAGGGGGGTGGCTGAGATCGAAGGTGACTGGCGATGGCATGGCAGGGCGCCCTCCGCTGAACAGGCGGAACGGTTTATCAGTCATATCATGTCCAAACATCCGGCGAAATGAAGGATCATTTCTACACCGACCGGGGTTCCCGTCCGACACGCGCCGGTTTCGGGGCCGGGGTTGCCTGTGCCGGAGAAAAAAATCCGCATCTGATCGTCCTTGGAGCCGATATCACGGCCTCGGTAAGTTTGGATCATTTCAGGGACCGCTTTCCGGAGCGGTTTCTCTCGCTTGGCATTGCCGAACAGAACTGCACCGGGGTAGCAGCCGGCCTGGCGCTGGCCGGGAAAGTGCCCGTCTTCGCCACATACGGTGTCTTCGCCGCCCATCGGGCAGCCGACCAGATCAGGATATCCGTCTGCTACAACAATGTCCACGTCATCATCGGAGGCGCTCATGCCGGTATCTCGGTCGGGCCCGACGGCGCCACCCACCAGGCACTCGAAGACATCGCAGCCATGCGGGTGATGCCCCACATGATGCTCATCTCACCCTGCGACGCCACCCAGGCTGAACTGCTTACCTTCAAAGCCATTGAGGAACTGACTGGCCCGGTTTACATCCGGTACGGCCGGGAAGCGGTCCCTGATTTCACTCAACCAGACCAGAACCTGGCCATCGGAAAGGGACAGACCCTAAAAGAGGGTAATGACATCACCATCATAGCCACCGGGCACATGGTCTGGGAAGCACTGCAGGCCGCATACCAGCTCGAAAAAGACGGGATCAGCGCCAGAGTCGTCAATATCCATACCATCAAACCCATTGATGAGGATATCATCATCAGGGCCGCCACTGAAACAAAAGCCATCATCACCGCCGAAGAGCATCAGGTGATGGGCGGGTTCGGATCCGCTGTTGCAGAGGTAGTGGTGAAAAACCATCCATTACCCATGGCTTTTGTCGGCATGAATGATTCCT